>CATKCE010000056.1 GCA_949744905.1 uncultured bacterium | reverse complement strand
CGCCCTCGCGGATAGCGAAGCGCAAGCCCTGCTCGGCTGCGATGGGAGCGATAAGCTTAACGGTAATGGAGATGTTATCGCCGGGCATAACCATTTCAACGCCCTTGGGAAGCTCGATGGTACCGGTAACGTCGGTGGTTCTGAAATAGAACTGGGGACGGTATCCGTTAAAGAACGGGGTATGACGTCCGCCTTCTTCCTTTTTAAGAACGTATATCTCGTCTATTTCGGTACGGTTGTTGGCGTGCATCATAAGGATACGGCCGATACGTTCTTTTTTGTTCTTGGTGGAGTTCAACACGTAAGAACCGGAAGAAAGCGTGCCGGAGTAACAACGGAAAAACGCGAGCTTGCCCACGAACGGGTCCGCCATTATCTTGAACGCAAGTCCCGAGAACGGCGCGGAGTCGCTCGTTTCGCGCTCCTCCACCTCGTCGCTGTCAATAAGAGTTCCCTTTACGTTGGGGATATCGAGCGGCGACGGCATAAAGTCGACTATCGCGTCGAGCAGTTTTTGTACGCCCTTGTTCTTGAACGAGCTTCCGCATGTCACGGGGTTTATCTTCATCCCTATGGTAAGTTTGCGGATGGCTTTCTTTATTTCTTCAACGGTGAAGTCGGCGCCTTCGTTTTCAAAGTAGCGCTCCATAAGAGCGTCGTCGGCTTCTGCGACTATTTCAAGAAGTTTTGCGCGATACTCGTCGGCTTGCGCTTTGAGTTCGGCGGGGATATCGGTCTCGTCCATCACGGTGCCGAGGTCGTCTTTGTATATATCGGCTTTCATGGTGACAAGGTCGATAACGCCCACAAAAGTATCCGCCGCGCCTATCGGAAGCTGTATCGCCACCGGATTGGCTTTAAGACGAGTGCGCATCATGTCCATGACGTTAAAGAAGTTGGCGCCCTCGCGGTCCATTTTATTTACGTACGCTATACGGGGCACGCCGTACTTGTCCGCCTGACGCCAAACGGTCTCGGACTGGGGCTGCACGCCGCCGCGGGCGCAGAATCCCGCCACGGATCCGTCGAGCACTTTAAGACTGCGTTCCACTTCCACGGTAAAGTCGACGTGGCCCGGAGTATCTATTATGTTTATGCGTTTATAAGGTTCGGTACTGCCCGGACTGCGGTCGACGCGCCACTGCGTTGTGGTCGCAGCCGAAGTTATGGTAATACCGCGCTCCTGCTCCTGCGCCATCCAGTCCATGGTTGCCGCGCC
Organism: uncultured bacterium; assembly: GCA_949744905.1. Taxonomy (GTDB): domain Bacteria; phylum Bacillota; class Clostridia; order Christensenellales; family Pumilibacteraceae; genus Pumilibacter. The sequence goes on along the minus strand of CATKCE010000056.1, from coordinate 29,150 downwards.
TTCGTGGACTTCGCCTATTTTATGAGTTTTACCCGTGTAATAAAGTATACGCTCCGTCGTCGTCGTTTTGCCGGCGTCGATGTGAGCCATTATTCCTATATTGCGGGTATTTTCCAAAGCATATTGTCTTGCCATATCTCTGCTCTCTCTTTACCAGCGGTAGTGCGCAAACGCTTTGTTCGCTTCCGCCATGCGGTGCATCTCTTCCTTGCGTTTTACCGATGCGCCGGCGTTGTTGTAAGCGTCCATGAGTTCGCCCGCCAGTTTCTCTTTCATGGTCTTTTCGCTACGCTTTCTCGCAAACATGACGAGCCAGCGGATAGCAAGCGTCTGGCGACGCTCGGGACGGATCTCCATGGGTACCTGATAAGTACTGCCGCCCACTCTGCGCGCCTTAACCTCCAATACCGGTTTAACGTTTTCAAGCGCCTGATTGAATACGTCTTGCGGCTCGAGGTTCATTTTTTCTTTTATGATATCGAATGCGTCGTAAACGATCGCCTGCGCCGTTCCTTTCTTGCCGTCCAGCATTATCTGGTTGACAAGTTTGGTGATGACCTTGCTGCCGTACATAGGATCGGGCAAAACGTCGCGTTTGGGGACGCCGTTTCTTCTGGGCATAACCTTTTACCTCCTTAATATATTTTTTCGGGTTGTCCCTGTAACCTCTTAAAGGTTACTTAGCGCGCTTGGCGCCGTACTTCGAGCGGGCTTGCTTGCGTTTCGCCACACCCGCCGTGTCCAAAGCACCGCGGATAATGTGATACCGTACGCCGGGCAAATCCTTCACTCTGCCGCCACGGATAAGCACAACGCTGTGTTCTTGCAGGTTGTGTCCTATGCCGGGAATATAGACCGTACCTTCCATCTTGTTTACAAGACGGACTCTCGCTATTTTACGGATAGCCGAGTTGGGCTTTTTCGGGGTGGTCGTGGTCACCGACAGACATACGCCGCGCTTTTGCGGGTTGTTGTCGAGGATCGGGCTGAGCGATTTGAATACGGGTTTTTCGCGACCTTTCCTTATAAGCTGGTTGATCGTAGGCATTATTACTCTACCTCCTTTTCAAGTAGTCTTGCCCGCCCTATATTAAGGCAGGACTTTTTATTGCGGAGCGTTTCTCCGCCAAGTCCTCTACGCGCGTTATCAGGCGGAAAAGGCGCGTAAAGAAACACAAGCGCATACCTTTTCAGTATGCGCTTTAATATTTTAACACAACGGTTTACGTGCGTCAACTGTTTTTACAAAGGTGGCAACGGTTTTTACAGCGATTCCACCGCGTAAAGTATTATTTTCGCATGGTCGAAAGCTATGCCGTCGCGGACAAGCACCGTGCTACGGTTTATGTCTATTTTGCCGTCCCTGCCGCGCACGAGTTTAAGTTCCGCCGTGACGGTCTCGTCGCCGGAACGTAATTTGAGTTTATAAACGTCTCCGCTTGCTATGTAATCTATATTGAACCATCTCGCGTCTACCGCGTCGTCGCCGGCTTTGGGACTGACGGGCTCGGGCAACAAACCCATAAAACAGGTGGTTACCGTCCATCCGCGCGGGTCGCGCCCGGGAGTGGAAACGGTTATAAGCTGTTCGGTGGCGACGCTTATGCCGGTCTCCTCGCTAAGTTCGCGCAAAGACGCGTCTTCCGCGCTTTCGCCTGCCTCCACGAATCCGCCGGGAAGCGCCCACTGCCCGATATACGGATGTCCCCCTCTGCGCACCATGAGCACTGCGAGTCCGTCGCCGCAGTCGGCAAACAAAAGGTTGTCCGCCGTATAACTCGGCCGGTCGTACTTTTCACGGTCGTATCCGGCAAGAAACTCATCTTCGCTCCGTCCTAGGACATCGACTTTTATCTCGTCATTCATGGCTTAAATATCCTTTATTTTTTATTTTTCAAACTATGTTTCTTTACGGGATTATTCGGCGAATGTGCCGTCCGCTATACTGCGCAACACTTTGATCACGCCGCCGTCGTTATTGCTCTCGGCTATACGGTTTCCGAAATCGAACATATCGGGATTGGCGTTTTTCATAACGTAAGCGTAATCGGCGCGGGCGAGCATGGATATGTCGTTGTAATAGTCTCCGAAGACCACCGTCTCGGCGGAACCGATGCCGTACCGGTTTTGTATGGCGCGCAGAGCTTCGCCTTTGTCAACGCCGTTTTGCATAACGTCCATCCAGATATCGCCGCTCACCGTGGCCGCCGCTTTTCCGTCCAGCATTTTAACGAGACGCTCGTAAGAACCGTTGCGCGGCCCGCGCATATCGCATATAGCTATCTTGTTTATGTCGTCCTCTATCTCCGCAAGTTCGTCAAACGCCACTCTGCGGAAATAATACGGCTTGACGTGCGGCTCGTATTTCGTTCCCTCTACCGGCGCAAGATAAGTGGTTCGGCTACCGCAAAGCAAAACGTGGACTTCCTCGCCCTTGCAAAATTCCAACACGTCGCGCACCGTTTCACGCGGCACGGGACGCGACAGCACCGTTTTGCCGGAAGCTATCGCAACGGCGCCGTTGTCGCAAACGTAATCTATCATATCCGCAACGGGACGAAAATTTTCCCGCAACGTGTAAGGAGATCTTCCCGATGCGGGAACAAAAAGCACTCCTTTGTCCGCAAGCGCGCGAATAAGGGGAAAAACATCTTCGGGCACGGCTTTATCGTCGCCAAGAAGCGTTCCGTCAAGATCGGTAGCAACCAGTTTTACCATACGGTTTTATTATATCCGTCCGGGGCGTAAAAGTCAACCGCTTTGACCCCTGCCGTAAAAGCAAAAACGACCGTTTTTGCACGGTCGTTTATTATACGTCGTATATTAAATCGAATAGCTTTATTATTTATATTCCGTACGCAAGTTCGTCAACAAAGTTGACGTTCCACTCCAACGGTTCGGCGTTCGGATTGTTGTTTGCGGCGGCGGTAAATACCATATACACGTCGTTGCCTGCCATAGTCTGCGTTATTATCGATTCCACGGCGGCGGCGGTAAACGTGATTTTTCCGTCGGAGTAGCTCACTCCGTCTATATCCACGTAATCGTATGCCGCATTGTCGTAATATTTGCATTCCGGTTGGGCTACGGTATAACCTTTGCCGGTATAAACTTCCAATACGTAATCGCCGTTAAGCGGAAGTTCGGCTATATCGATTACGCCGGCGGAAAGTACGCAAGGGGCGATGAGTTCGCCGCTCGGCGCAGATACGCTTACTTTTCCGTAAGAAAATCCGAGTTCGACGTTTACGTCGATTTTTACGAGAGCTTTCGCATTATATTTGATATCGTTTTTAACGACTACGGACAATTTTTTTACCGTAAGGTCGCCGTTAAGTTCCATCGTTACCGAGAAACTGTTTTCGCCCGCCGTCATGACGGCAAGATTTTCGGCGCACAGTACGGGTTTATTCCTGTCAAGCATTTGAAGCGTCTGCTCGTCCGCTACGTAAGAAAGTACGGGAAGAATAAAACCGTCGATCTTTGCCGCGAATATGTCCCACAGATCTCCCACCGTCATACCGTCGTCGCCAAGCGCCTCGATAAGCATTTGACGTATCGCCGCCACGGTAAGCGCCCCCGACGGAGCTTCTATTTCGCCGTCTTCTGCAAAGTCCCGTCCGGAAATATCGCCGTCGAAACCTCCCGTCACGGAAAGCAGATCGTCTACCGGCATGTCGCCGAATACGGCGATAAGATATCCGTAAGGCGTTTTACCTTCGGCAGGGACCTCGACTCCGAGCATCTCTTTCAAATCTTCGGCGGTGACGCCTGCGGACAACATGAACGAATCGACTATCGTTCCGACCGTAAGCGAAGGGTCTCCCAAGCCGGCGAGCACCGCGTCCGCCTCGGTTATCATGCCGCTTACGGTTATCCCGTCGGCAAACATTCTGTTGACGACATTCACGATCTCGCCGTCATCCATGCCGAGCATGGTTTCGATAAACTTGCCCAACTTTTGCGGAGCAACCGCGTTTAGGGTGGTTATAACGCTTTCAAGCACAGCGCCGTAATCTTCGGCAAAAGTCACCGTATAACCTTTTTTACCCTTTTTAAGTTCGCCTCCGTCAAGACTGCCGACCGCTTCTTTTACAAATTCGTCCAACCCGGTAGTATCCAAAGATTCCATATAAGAAGTGGCGATACCGGTAGTTAAGCCGTCGCTGTACAGTATATTCCCTTTTTTCACCATGTTGAGGGGCATGGGGACCGTAGCGGCTCCCAGCGGAATATCTATCGTTCCCGCCACTGCGAAATCGTAATCTTTATCAGCTTTCGCTATTTTTGCCGTAACGTCCGTTCCGACTCTTCCGATAGCGGGAGTCGAAAAACTCGCATCTATGTCCACCGTCATGCCGCTTTGTTTCAGCATAGCCGCCGTCGAACCTGCAAGCGCTTCGCCCACGGTGTCGACTTTTACGACTTTGTCGCCGCACGCGCCCAATGAAAACACCATCAAAAGCGCGAGGATAACGACGGAAATCTTACCGACCAGTTTTTTCATCTTTTTAATCCTCTTTCCTTTTTTTCTTTAATATGCGTTTAACGCTATCGTTTATATAAGTATAACACGGTATTGTGTATCTGTCAATTATACTTACATTCGTTGTTTATACGGCGTACGCGAATTTTCCGTTCATTTCTCGAAAACGATCTCTTTTACGCCGTCGGGCACGAGATAACACATCTCCTCATGCGCCGAACTTCCTTCGGCTATTCTATTTACGTCAAGCCTCAGGTAATGCGTTGTTCCGCTTGCCAAAAGGTTGCCGCAATTATCGTAAAGCCCCACGTCCGCCGAAAAGAAACGCGGACTGTCTTTTACTATCAATCCCTTACCTATTATCTTTTCGCCGTACGGTACGGGTCTGCGGAATTTTGTCTCCAACGAAAAAGTCACGCCGAAGGACTCCTCGTCTCCCTCTTTTGTCCACAAAGCTCTCAGCCCCATTTCGTCGAGCATACTCGTTATAAGTCCGCCGTGCACGCGCCCCGGATAACTTTGATGTCCGGCGCGGTACTCGAACACCGTCATAACGCTGCCGTCCTCCATATTATAAAACGGCGCGCGCACTCCGTATTCGTTGTCCAGCCCGCACATTATACACATTCTGCTGTTTTTCTGCTTTGATATTACTTTCATTTTATCCTTCCGTATAATACGATCTTATTTTCCGCCGCTGTAAAATACAGCCTCGTCCCGACCATGCGGTATTCTTATCGCAAATTGTTTTCTATATATCCGCTCCGATCCAAAGGCGCCGAATTCGTGTCCTTTGACTCTCGGTTAATACGGATTTTTCTAAAACCGAACTATTTATTTGTGCGTTTATTGTTGATGAATTATATTCCGTTGATTTGAATGTCGGGAATTTTTTTGGAAAGAACGACGAGCGTCTCGACGTTCGCCGTTTGCGGAAACATGTCGAAAGGCGTTATGCGCGAAATTTTATATTTGCCGTTTTCCATCAACAACGCGGCGTCGCGGGCGAGAGTCGCGGGATTACAGGATATGTACGCTATCTTATCGGGCGCGGCGTTTATCACCGTATCCAGAACTTTACGCGAACAGCCCGCGCGCGGCGGATCAAGTACGATCGACGTCGTTCCGTTTTTTGCAGAGCCTATCGCCCGCGGTAAAACTTCGGCGCAGTCGCCGCACAGAGTCTCGACGTTCTTTACTCCGTTTGCCGCCAGCAACTCGCGGGCGTCCTCTACGGCTCGCGGCTCTATTTCCACAGCCGTGACTTTTTCCGCCTCTTTCGCAAGAAGCGCCGACAAAAAGCCCGCTCCGCTGTACGCATCGATCACGTTGTCCGCTCTCGCCTCTTTTGCCGCTTCGGAGTATAAAAGCGCGCGGATGCCGTCGTTTACCTGAAAAAAGCTGTGCGGATGCACCGATACTTCGAGCCCGTCGCAACAGGTCTTTCGGCGGCTTCCGCCTATAAATTCGGTTTTTTCTCCGAGTATACGGTTGCCTGTCGACGTATTTTCGTTAATATAATAAGCGTACTTGTCCCCGTAAAGTTTTTCGAGTTCTTTATCAAACGGCATAAGCAACCGCTTATATCCTCCGTTTACCACCGCCGTAACGGTAATCATGTCTCCCAGTCTGCGTGCCGTAAGATGCCGCACTATTCCGTCGCGCGCGGTTTCGTTGTACCCGCTTATTCCGTTTTTACGCAGGAATCCGATAAACGCGGCTATAAGTTCGCCGTTGCCCTCAAACTGGATCGGACAATATTCCGTAGGCACTATCCTGTGGGTGCCCGCGGCGAAAAAACCGGCCTCCGGAAAACCGCCGCGCACCGGCAGACTCATTTTATTGCGGTAATTTTTTATAAACGGACTTGCGACCGTCCTGTCCGGCGCAACGTCCATACGCGCGTTTTTGGCAAACGCGTCCTTTACGGCATTGCGCTTGAATTCGCACTGCGCCTTATATGACATGTGTTGCAACACGCATCCGCCGCATTTGTAATATATTTTGCAAAACGGCTCGACTCTGTCGGGAGAAGGCGCGAGAACGCTTTCCAACCTGCCCACCGCAAACGTCGGCTTTACGAATATTATCTTCGCCCTAACTTTTTCGCCCGGCAAAGCATGGGCGATAAAAACGGTATAACCGCCGATGTGCGCTATCCCTTCGCCCTCGTATCCTATTCCGTCTATTTCCGCTTCTATAACGTCGTTCTTGCCGACGGGAGCGGTTTGTAAGCCTTTCGGTTTCATTTTCGTATTATTTTCGGTCCTTTAAGGCAACGTAATCTTTTATTTCGGAAATACACTTGTAATTGGGGCGGATTATCTTTCCTTTGTTGCTAAGTTCCTCTATGCGGTGCGCGCTCCACCCCACTATGCGGCTGACCGCAAATATGGGCGTAAAAAGTTCGGTGGGGATACCGAGCATGGAATTAACGAACCCGGAATAAAAGTCAACGTTTGCCGATACGCCCTTGTACATGGTGCGGTTTTCGTTTATCACCTCGGGCGCCAGTCTTTCTATTTTTTCGTAAAGCTCGCAGTCCTCGGTCTTGCCCTTGGCGTCGGCGAGTTTTTCCACATAGGACTTGAGTATCTCGGCGCGCGGATCACTCATGGAATATACCGCGTGTCCTATGCCGTAAATAAGCCCCGAACGATCGAAAGCCTCTTTATTGAGTAGTTTGTTAAGATAATCGCGCACCGATCCGTCCGAACGGTCTTTTAAGTGTTCTTTCATGTCCTCAAACATCTTTACCACTTTGATGTTGGCGCCGCCGTGGCGCGGCCCTTTCAGCGACCCGAGCGCCGCCGCTATGACCGAATACGTATCGGCGCCGCTACTGGACACAACGTGCGTGGTAAAAGTGGAGTTGTTTCCGCCGCCGTGTTCGGCGTGGAGAACAAGCATCATATCGAGTATTTTCGCTTCGAGTTCGGTATACTTTCCGTCGGCGCGCAAAAGGTGCAACATGTTTTCCGCGGTGGAAAGATCTTTGCGAGATGTGTTTACCACAAGCCCGCCTTCTTCATGGTAATATTTATACACCTGGTACGAATACACGCTGACAAGAGGAAACTGCGCGATGAGTTGCATGCACTGTCTAAGCACGTTGGCTATCGAAATATCGTCGGCGTTTTCGTCGTACGAATATAGCGTAAGCACGCTTCGACTCAAACCGTTCATCATGTCGACGCTGGGAGCTTTCATTATGACGTCGCGCACGAAAGAAATAGGCAAACTGCGCAGACCGCAAAGAAGCTCGTTAAACTCGCCGAGTTCCTTTTTTGTGGGAAGATTGCCGAAAAGCAAAAGATACGCCGTTTCCTCGAATCCGAATCTGTTTTCTTCCGAAAAACCTTTTACTATATCTTTTATATCTATCCCGCGATACCGAAGCGTCCCTTTGTCCGGCACGCTGTTTCCGTTTTCGTCCTTTCTTTTTCCTATTACTTCCGAAATATCGGTAAGTCCCGCCAATACTCCCGTTCCCTGCTGGTCGCGCAGACCGCGCTTTACGTCGTATTTATAATAAAACGTATTGTCGATAACGGTGCTGTCGCGGGCAAGCTCGCTCAGCTTTTCTATTTTGGGCATGACTTCTTTCAAAAACTCGTTAAATTCCATTTGACGTTTTATTCCTTTTCCGTTTACTGCCGTTGACCGGCGACACTACCCATTTTATACGATTGCATCAATAATGTTCTTTTATAGCGCGTTCGGTATCGCGTTTTATCGCTTTTTCACGCGCGGTTTCGCGTTTATCGTACAGTTTTTTGCCGCGCCCCACTCCTATTTCGACTTTTACTTTATTACGTACAAAATACAGTTTTGTCGGCACGAGCGTAAGTCCTTTTTGCCGTATCTTACCTTCGAGTTTGTCTATTTCGGCGCGGTGCAGTAATAATTTGCGGTTACGTCTCGGTTCGGGTGCAAACGAATTTCCTTTTTCATACTGGGCTATAAAAAAATTCTTTATAAAAAGTTCCCCGTCCGTCAATTGACAAAAGCTGTCTCTTAAACGCGCGTTGCCCTGCTTTATCGATTTCACTTCGCTTCCTTCTAAAACGATACCCGCTTCCACGGTGTCGGTTATCTCGTAATCGAAATACGCTTTTTTATTTGTGTCTATAACTTTCATTTTTTCGTAGCTCCGCTGTTTATGCCGCCTTTAAGCCGGCATTTGCCGCCGTTTTATTTCCCGACGCAGAATTTTGAAAATATTTCGTTTATTATACTGTCGCTCGCGTTTTTTCCGGTCACGTTTCCAAGCGCTTCCAACGCGTTTGCAAGGTCGGAACAAACGCAGTCGGGAGTAAGTTCTTTTACGGCGCGTTGCGCTCTTATAAGACACTCGTCCGCTTCTTTAAGCGCCGAATACTGCCTCGCATTGTTTATGCATCCGCCGTTACCGGTAATCTTTTTTACTCTTTTATATAATTCTTCTTTAAGAATTTCTGTTCCTTCTCCGCTTTTAGCGTTGAGTTCTATTGCGCCGTCAACGCAGCCGATAGTATTTTCAAACGAGTTTACCACGAGTATTTCGTTTTCGTCAAGCTCTTTTACTTCATAAATCTCGTCTTTTTTTACTACCTTTACCGTAATATCGGCTTCGCGTACGGCAGTCCTGCTCCGCTCTATTCCCATCCTCTCGGCTTTACTTTCGGTCTCGCGTATACCTGCCGTATCCACGAGCACAAACGCCTCTCCTTTATACGACATTTTTTCTTCTATCGTATCGCGCGTCGTACCTTCTTCATCGGAAACTATCGCTCTGTCCTCGCCGAGCAAAGAGTTGAACAACGTGCTTTTCCCCGCATTGGTCTTTCCGGTAATGACTATCCTCGCTCCTTCGCGCCTAATTCTGCCGCCGTTGTATCCGTCTGTTTCTTTTTTTATCTTTTTTCTTATTTCTTCTATTCCGGCTAAAACCTGCGCGCCGGTCTGTTCTTCTATATCTTCCTCGGGGTAATCGATACCGACTTCGGCGGCGGCGGCTACCGAAGTCAGCAACGAATATATACCGTCTATCGCCTTTCTTATTTTACCCTCGCTTTGGTCGTACGCGCCTTTAAGAGCCGATATGCTTTCTCCGTCTATAAGGTCTCCTATTCCTTCGGCCTGAGTCAGATCTATCTTTCCGTTAAGAAATGCCCTGCGCGTAAATTCTCCGGCTTCGGCAAGTCTGGCTCCGGCATCTATCACGCTCAAAAGAGCCTGCTCGGTAAGTAGCCTTCCTCCGTGAAAATACAACTCGGCGCTCTCTTCGCCGGTATAACTGTTGCCGTCGGTGTATATTACAGCCATTATCCTGTCTTTTATCCTTCCGGAAAATTTGCACGACTTCATAACGGCGTGTTTTATTTCTCCGTATCCTTCGGTCAGTTTCTTTACTATTTCGGCGCTTCCTTTTCCCGACAATCGCACGCAACTTATCGCACCCTTTCCTCGGGGCGTCGCTATTGCGGCTATAACGTCTTTTTCTTCTTTCATGTTCTTATTTTTGCCCTTATTCACATAATACACAGTTTGTCCACTTTAAGTTATCCACATTGTGCATAACTGTGTGGATAACTTTTTATGTTTTATTCTTTTATCTTCCCTACTTGTTCGTCTTTTTTTTACGTGTGTGTAAATTGTTTACAAAACTTACGTTGTTTACAAATTTTATTCACATCTTTTAATTTTGTTTAACCCTTTATATTGCGTATTTTATGTTATAAATATACGTTTTTACACAATATACAAATATATCCACATTTCCACACTATCTACTTTAACTACTTCTACCAAATAATAAATATAACTTACTTACCGAGCGGTTGTTTTTTAGGCTTGTTTTGTCCCCGCGGATATTTTGAAGGAGTTTCTCTTATTTTTTTTATCAAAACGAGTTTTCTTACAATATCGGTACCGTATAACACAACTTCTTTTATATCTTCCACTTCTCCTCCGAGTATTTTTATGGCAGGCAACGCTTCTTTTATTTCATTTTCGCAGTCGGCGGCTTTATACGATATAAAAGTTCCTCCGTTATTTACAAACGGCAGACAGTATTCGCTGAGAGAATCGAGTCTTGATACGGCTCTCGATACGACTGTGTCGTATTTATTTTCTTTCGGAAGATCTTCCGCTCTTGAATGGACCGCATTTACTTTTTCGAGTTCCAGCTTATTTATGACTTCTATTAAAAAGGAAACGCGTTTGTTTAAGCTGTCGATAAGAGTGAATTCGTTGTCCGGCAACATTATTTTAAGAGGCAGTCCGGGAAAACCCGCTCCCGTCCCTATGTCGGCTACAGTTCCTTTTATATACGGAAGCGCGGCGAGAGAATCTATAAAATGCTTTGTTTCGATTTCTACCGGATCGGTTATTGCGGTTAGGTTGAATTGTGAATTTTTTTCAATTAAAAAATCACGGTAGACGCGGAACTTTTCCGCCGCGTCTGCCGTAATGTTTTTTTGTAAGGATATAGATCTTAAATATTTTGTAAGGATATGCAAATTTAATTTCCTCTTTTTTCTCCGTCGTTTATATAGAGTATTCCGAGTGTGTTTTTTCCGCAGTGGCTTGTAACGGTGCATCCTGCTTTGGTCTCGAGCACCTCTTTGAAAGGAGCGATCTCGAGTATGCGGTTTCTTACCGATTCCACGGTTTTGTCGTCGGCGTATGTGTGGGTAATGAATATTCTGGTAAGATCGGGAGCATTAAAAGTTTTAAGAGTGTCTTCAACGTATTTTAGTATAACTTTATCGAAGTTGCCCATGTATTTTTTTCCTACGGACATGGCTCCGTCTTTTACCCATATCGAAGGTTTTATTTTGAGGACCGACGCGGCAAAACTCGCTATGCTGCTGCATCTGCCTCCTTTTCTTAAATATTCCATAGTGTCTACTACAAACGAGGCTTGAACTGAATCTTTTCTTGCGTTTACGCGATTGAAGATCTGCTTTGCATCGGCGCCGGAATCCGCCATGTCCGCCGCGTCGAGAACCAATAGGCCCGTTCCGGTGGAAAGATTGTAACTGTCTACAATATATACGTTTTCAAGCCTTGACGCCGCTTTGTTTGCCATTTCGTTGCTTGCCGAAAATTTGCTTGATATATTGAAGTGTATTACGCTGTCTCCGTTATCCGTGTACTTTTTGAAAAATTCGTAAAAATCGTCTTCGCTTCTTGCGGCCGTTTTCGGTAATATTCCGGTTTTTTTTACGTATTCGAAAATATCCGGCGGAGTTATATCGACTCCGTCGTAGAAATTATTATCTCCGAGAGTTACAGCGAGCGGCAATACGCCTATATTTCTTTTTTCAAACAGATAGTCGAGATCCGCGGTCGAATCGCACGTTATTTTTACCATTTTATTTTCCCCTTTTTAATATGCTTGTCCGACTTTATCGTAAGCCGGATTTTTTTCGTGGTATAACAATTTGAGAACCCATTCCAGTAAAGAATCTTTTTTTACCGTAAGCACCGATTTGCCGTATATCGATTCGATAGGATAAAACATTCCGTCTTCGGTGCGCGAATCTTTACTGTTGTTTCTGTTGTCTCCCATTACAAATACGTTTGATTCGGGAATTTCGATATCTTTATAATCATTGTCGTAAGAAAAAGGAAAATCGGAGGAAAAGCCTCTGCTTTTTTTCATTCTCTCCAAAATATAATCTTCGTTTACTTTTACGAAATTTTCGCTTCCTTTTACTTTACGGTATAAATCTACATATTCGGTTTGTCCGTCGCCGCTTTTGGATACTACAAAGCGTAAAACGTCGCCCTCGGTACCTATAATTCTTTTTATTATATTGCTGTCGGATTCTTTTCCGTTTATATCCGAAACTTTTTTGGATATTACCACTATGTCGCCGCGTTTGTAATCTTTTGAGGTTTTAAGCAAAAGCACGTGTTCTCCGTTTTGTAAGGAATTGCGCATACTTTCGCCGTTTACTTCGCACAGTTGGAAAAAACAAACGAAAACGAGAAGAAAACTCAATAAAAAAACGATAAAATACAAAAATACCGTGACATACGGATTATCCGGTTTTTCGTTTGTGAGAAATCTGTCTTTTATAACGATCTCCCAGGATTTCTTTTTCTTTTTTTTAGACATAAACTATACCCACAAAAGCGAACTGATTATTATTTCTTCGTTTGCGTCTATTCTTAAAAATATAGCTTTATCCCAACCGGTAAGCGTTCCTTCGTTTGATTTAAGATCCGAGATAGACAACATTATTTTTGTCCAATCGGTGTCGGGTGAGACCGATTTTGTACAGGAATACGTATTGAACAGTTCTCCGTCGGTAACGGTAAACGTTACGTTTTGCGTTACGGGAGAAAAAAGGAGCAGTTGCAAAACGCCGTCCGGAGAACCGCTGAAAACGACGTCTCCCAATTTGTATGTGCAGAGTCCTTTGCTGGCGCAAATGCCGCTTATCCCGAACGGGCCCTCTTTCATGCCGGGTTTAGTATTGCTTTCCGCACAGAAAAAGTCGTCTATTCCCATGTCGCTGTCGTATATCAGACGTTTTTTCGCTATTTTGGAAGGAACTATCTTAAGCGAAGACGGTATCTTTTTAATTAACTGTGTGCTGAAAGTAAAACCGGATTCGGTAGTTATAGAAGCAAAACCGTAAACCGGTTTCGTTTCGGAATATACTTCGGTATATCCTATATATTCGCTTTCCCCTACTCTTTCCACAGGTATCGAACGCCAGTTTCTGAAAGCGGGATTTTCTATGGCGTGAGAAACGTATAGTTCGATTTTTTTCGGTTTTTCGGCGCAGTTAACCGAAAAGTACATTTTATTTTCTTCTCCGCTTACCGAGAACGTTACCTGCGGAACTATTCCGTATTCCGAATAATTGTCGCGATATTTATCGTCGAAATATGAAGATATGAAAAAGTCCAAATCCGACGCGAATTCTTCGGTATAAACCTTATCGACTCTCGGCGCGATGTAAATGAGTTCTTTTTTGTATTTTTCTATATGCGTTGTAAGTGATAACAGATCTTTTTCGCTCGATATATAGCACAGCTCGTTTACCTTGTCGAGAGAAGGGTCGTTCGAGCAACACAGTTGAAGATAAGGAACTTTAAGTAAATGGGCGTAGCCGGTGATATCGAGACTTACGCTTATAGAGAGAAAATCAGGATTATCCGATTGGGGAAAGAATTCGGGAGAGAATACTGAAACCGCGCATACGGGAAATTCGGATACGGCGGTAGCCTTAAAAACATGGGTCGCTCCGAATCCGACGCCCACCGCCGCCGCTTTTGTGTAACCGATGCTTTCGGCATAAGTAAAAGCGCGCATGCAGACGGTAGTCCATATATACCAGCACGTTTTTTGAGGATTTTCTATTTCGGAAAACAATTTTTCTTTGTCGTAGTTTGCAAACGACAACGACGCGGGATAAATAGTAAATCTTGCGCGGTCGAATGAATCGCCCGCATAATCCACGGCAATCGCGGCCCATCCTTTTTCCACGAAGCGCGAAAGATCGACGTCGTCGATATTTTGTTCGGGAGCAAGCATTACGACAACCGCTTTGTCCGTAGGGCTTGACGGAGATACGCAACGGGCATAAATGCGCGTGCATCCCGCCGCTGTCGCTTCTCCGTTAAAATAAACGCGGGTCTCTTTGCCTACGGAAGTCTCATGCGACGATATCTCGCTTACGTCAAGCGGTAATAAACTGCGGTCGTAATTTTCCCAAAGTTTCAAAGGCGATAATACCATGCAGAAATTGTACTCCATTTACATTTATTTGTCAAGTAAACATTGATTTGCGGCGGAACGCGTGATATAATAAAGTAATGGACGAAAAAAGCGGAAAACAAAACAAGATAGCGGTTGTCACCGGCGGAAGCGGCGGTATCGGCAAAGAAATAATTTTCTATTTAACGAATTACGGATACGCGGTAATAAACGTATCGCGCGGTTTATCCGATATAAGCGGAATAGACAACTTTACCTGCGATCTTTCCGATAAAACGCAAATCGAAAGAACAGCGGAAAAGATAATCGAAAAATACGGAAAGATCGATCTTTTGGTAAATAACGCGGGACTGGGTATATCCGGAGCTACCGAGCTGCTGCCCGAAGAAAAAGTACGGTACGTTATGGAAGTCGACTATTTTGCGCCGTTGCTTTTTACCCGCGCCTTACTGCCCGCCTTTAAAACGCACGGTAAAATAATCATGGTGAGTTCCGCATGCGCGCTGTTCGCGCTTCCTTATCGCAACGTATACTGTTCGGCGAAAGCGGCGCTCAATATGCTTTCGTTCGGTTTGAGGATGGAGCTTAAAAAAAGTAAGATAAACGTAGTAACGGTTTGTCCGGGAGACGTCAGAAGCGGTTTTACGTCAAACCGGTTGAAATATACGGGGACTAACGAGCGGTACGGAGACAGCGTGCAAGCCGCGCAGAACAAAGTCGACGGCAGAGAAAACAAACGCATGGACGTAAAAAAGGTCGGGCGAAAAATAGCGGATATATGCGTAAAAAAGAAAGGCGCTCTATATATAATAGGCGCCAAATATAAATTTCTTTATTTATGTTCCAAAATATTCTCCGCGGGATTCATGCTTAAAATGACTGAAAAAATATTCGTTCCCAAAAGCCGCTAAAAATCATTCGGTGCGTAAAGCGGTCACGGGGTCCTTTTTCGCCGCAATGCGTGAAGGAATAAATCCGCTTATAAGAGTGAGCACTACGGATACGCATACCAGCATCAAAGCGTGTAAAGGATTGAGCGAAGCGAGATTGCTAATTCCGAGATTTGCGCCGCCGTTTGCGCGTATGACCGCGTCTATTATCGCGTTTATCGGGAAAGTCATTATGAACGCGACGGTAACTCCCAGTAAGCCGGCTATAAGACCAATGAGTACCGTTTCGGCGTTGAACACGCGCGAAATATCTTTTTTACGCGCTCCGATACTTCTAAGTACGCCAATCTCCTTTGTGCGTTCTATTACCGAAACATACGTTATGATAGCTATCATTATGCTTGAGACCACAAGGCTGACCGCGGCGAACGCGATAAGTACGTAAGAAATTATGTCCACCATCTGCCCCATCGTCGACGCGAGTATCTCGCTTGCGTCGGTATACATTATCTTTTCGGCGGGATTTTCTTCGTTGAACTTATCGAGATACGCGTTTATTTTCTTTTTATTTTCGAAATCCTTGGGATAAATATAAATGCTTGTAGCATGCGTGGCGTATCCCATTGCTTCGAGAGCCGCCGTCTGGTTGGCTTTGAGCATGTTTTCCAAAAGCGTTTTTATATCGGCATACTGCGGCAGGTCCGATTGCAGGATAAACAGGATCTGTTCTTCGGTAATCCTGCTTGTTTCGGTAAGTTCGGTAAATCTTTTGTTTGTTATAAGGTTTGTGCCTGAATAAAGCGGCTTTTCAAACTCGGCGAGCTGGGCTTTAACTATATCGGAATCCTTGTTTTTTGATATAACTTCATCGGTAAGTTCGGGCGAGAAGATTATTCCCTTGTTAAAAAGTTCTATGGGAACTCCCTTTGCGGGACGGAGCACGCCGACGAGTTTCAACGATATGTTGTCGGCGTTGTTTTCGTCATACAGAGCCGCGAGCGCGCTTTGGTTTGCATGGGAATAGTCGATATATTCGCCGCTTGAGTAAGCGTTGTTGTTTGTAACGACGAGAAAGTGCGCGTTTTCTCCCAGATTAAGCATATCCTCGTAAGAAATTTTTCCGTTTTTATCGGTGGGATAAGATATGCCCAGCGATTGCAGGATACTTGCGTCGAGACGGTTGTATTTATCTACTATTAGAGCGATCTCGTTTTTTCCCTGCGGCATTTTTCCTGCAAGCACGTCGTACTGCTCGTTCATAAAGTCTATGTCCGGAAGCATTTCCTGCCACAGTTCGGCTGTTCCCATTCCCGCCTCGCGGCTCAAAGAGACTTTTTTTACCGAGGCGCCGTCTTTTCTCAGCACCAGCATATCGAGAGAATTGGAATATTCCACCGTTTTATAATATTCCGACGGCATGGCTTTGATATAGTCGATATATTTATCGGTTATTTCGTTGTAATATACCATCGTACTGATGTCGCGCTGGTAAATTTCCACCGTGCCGTCGGACGGATATTCTTCGTGTTCGACTTTGTTTCCTCCCATCGACCCCGCCATGCTCTCCATATCCATGGCTTGCGGAGCTATTGTAATGGGAAAACCCGCAAGCGTGTCGGTCTGCATTTTGTTTATGTAATTGGTAAAACCGTTTGATATGCTGAGCACCAGAGCAATGCCTATTATACCGATGCTTCCCGCAAACGAGACCAGCGCGGTACGGCCTTTTTTTGTGGCGAGATTTCTGCCCGAAAGTCCCAAAGCTGTGGTAAAACTCATGGAAGTCCGCCGCATTTCTCTTTTACGCAGACGCTCGTTTTTTCTTTTTTCGGCTTTTTCGGCCTTTTTGACGGCTTTTTGCGCAGCTTTTTCTTCTTTGGTCACATCGGAAACGACTTTTTCGTTTATGTCTTTTATTTCGGATTTATTCTTTTTCGGTGTTGAGAGCGGTAAAGAAGGATCGGGATAAACTTCCGGCGCGTATTCTTCGGCTATAAAAGGCTCGTTGCGTTTTTCGCGTTCGTAGCGTATTTCTTCAAGACGTTCGGACTGCGTCGGCTCGTACGGATCCGTGTCCGAAACTTTTTCGCCGTCGAGAAACTTTATTATACGCGTGGAGTATTGCTCGGCAAGCTGGTCGTTGTGCGTGACCATTATTATAAGACGATCGCGGCTAATCTCTTTTAACAGATCGGCTATCTGAACGCTGTTTTTACTGTCGAGGGCTCCGGTGGGTTCGTCGGCAAGGATTATTTCCGGATCGTTCACTATGGCGCGCGCTATCGCAACGCGTTGCATCTGTCCGCCGGAAAGCTGGTTGGGACGTTTGTTCATCTGCTCGGAAAGTCCGACTTTTTCAAGAGCGGCGGCGGCTCTCGCTCTGCGCGAAGACTTGCTTTCGCCGCTGAGAGTAAGCGCGAGTTCCACGTTGCCGAGCACCGTAAGGTGCGGTATGAGATTGTAATTCTGGAATACGAAACCGACGCAGTTATTGCGATAAGCGTCCCAGTCGTATGCTTTGAACTGCCGAGTACTGCGACCGTTTATTATAAGGTCGCCGTTAGTATAGCTGTCGAGACCGCCTACTATATTGAGAAGCGTAGTCTTGCCGCAGCCGCTGGGACCGAGCACCGAAACGAATTCGCTGCGGCGAAAAGTTACGTCGATACCTTTTAACGCGCGCACCGAGGTGTCGCCGGTAACGTAATCTTTGACAATATTTTTGAGTTCCAGCATGATTCTCTCCCGTTGAGTTTTTATATATTATACTCTCGATATGTGAAATCTTCAAGTTTTCGTTTGTATGCAACAATTAAAATTACATTAAATTTTCCGAGTTTTTATATTCGCGTACGAGCGCTTGCGTGTCGATTTTTCCTATATTCGTCCGCGGTAATTCCGGTAAAAATACTATGGACTGCGGCACAGCGTAATCGGATATCTTGTCGCGCACGGCGGCCCGTATAGTTTCATAGTCCGGTTCGCCGTCGGGTACGGCAAACAGCGTTACCGATTCTTCGTCGCTTTTTCCGGGAACGCCGACGACGCACGCTTCTTTTATTTTCGGCAACGCATTTACGACGTGTTCTATCTGCGACGGATATACCGATATCCCCTTTACCTTGATTATCCGTTTTATGCGCGATACAAAGTAAACGTAACCGTCATCGTCCGTATAACCGCAATCGCCGGTACGCACGTACTTTTTGCCTTTATATTCGAAAAAAGCGTTGCCCGTGCCGTCCGGGTCGGATAAATATTCAAGCATAAGAGTATCGCCGCATACAGCGAGTTCTCCGTGTTTTCCGTGCGGCAGAAGTTCGGGACCGTTTTGCGAGACGTCGAATGCCGCAATCTCCAACCCGTACAACGGTTTGCCCACCGATCTTAAACGGTTATGCGAATAAGTGTTTACCGCGCATACGTTTACCGTTTCGGTAAGTCCGTAGCCTTCAAACAGTCGGCAGTTTCCTCCGGCGGCTTTTATCGCCGAATCGAAATTTTCCAACAAGGTCTGCGGCACGAAATCGCCTCCGACAAATCCGATGTAAAGCGAGCGCAGTTTTTTTCCGCGGAATTTTTTGTGCGAAAGTAATGCTTCGTAAAGGCGCGGTATCCCTATAAGGAACTGTATGTTTTTGCGCGCGATCTCTTTTACAGTATCCGCCCGGCGAAATTTTGGAAAAAGCACGTTTTTTCCGCCGTGGCAAAGCATGGCGTGAACGCCCATCGACAAACCGAAGCCGTGCGATATCGGAAGAACGCATAGCATACCGCAATCGGTGACTTTTCCGCGTTCGAGCGCGCGCATACCTTTTTTTGCAAGGCCGTTTATCGAGTCGGCGCCGAGAGCGATAAGTTTCGGGCTTCCGCCGGTCCCTCCCGATTGCAAAAGGACTGCGGCGGAGCGGATAGTTGCGCTTTTGGGCGTTATAACGGCGACCGCGCCTCGCAGAAATTCGTTGAGAGAATACGAGTTTTCCCGCGTAGTTTTACAGCGGCGCCTTAAATTGTAAAGCGCGCGTTTAATGATTAGAGACCTTACGGGGGACACCGCGACTACCGCGGCAAATCGGCAGGCGTCCGCCGTTTTTTCGACGGCTTCCGGCAATACGAAAATTATTCCGCAACCGGCGCGTTGCATGGCGGAGCATATCGCGTCGGGCGCCGACAGCGGGTGCAAAGGCATTGCGGCGGCGCCTATCTTTGCCGCTGCATAAAGCAGATACACGCATTCCGGGATGTTCGGAAGCGCGAAAGCGACCGTGTCGCCTTTTTTTACGCCCGCTTTTATCAGCGCTCCGGCGTATTCTTCTATATTGCCGATAAGTTTTGCGTATGAAATGTTTTTGCCGAAAAAGCGCAGCGCGGTATTGCGCGGAAAAAGTTTCGCAACTTCGGCCACGGGCGAATATAAGGAATCTGCGCCGCAAAACTGCTTGCCCTCATATACGTATTTTTCGTTTTCGGTCATATTATCGTTATCCATTTAATCGGTTCTCAGTCAGATGATCGAAAAGCCGTAAAATCGGCAGATCATAGCTATTATGCCGAATACTATCGGCTGATGAAGTAAATAAAACCATATAGCGTTGCGTCCGACAAACCGGACGGGATAAAAGACTTTGTGTCCCAAAATCGGCAGATACGGAATTTTGCGGCGGTAAAGTTGCGTTCCGCCGTATACTCCTATCAAAAATATTCCCGCCCACGGCATTATACCAAAGCAGTCGGCTCCGTAATAACGGGAGCCCGTTACGATTTGAAAATATTCTATAAAGCCTATATCTCTGCCGGTAAGATTATTCAGCGGCGATTGTTGAAAAAAGTCGAATGACAGTCCCCATAAAAACAAAACGATGCCGAGGCCGAGACAGGCGTACTTGGCTTTGTCCTTTAACAATAGTTCCAAAACGGCATACAGCAGTATTGCGACGGTAAAGCAATGCAAAACTCCGAATATTATGCTTATTCCCATATCGAAAAGGTTGTCCGCCGAAACGGTAAACATACTAAGGGCGAACGAAGCCGCCGCAAGCTTTATTCCGCGCATAAAATTATTGCGCGAAAAAACCGAGCTGATACCGCTGAGCACAAAAAATACGCATACTACGGTAAGACGTATGACCATGCGCGCGGTGCTGTACCACCATTCGTAACACCAATTGCTCAGTCCGAACAGCCAGTCGGGAGCTTTATAGTAAAATTCGTAATTCCATAAAGGGAGCCACGAAAAGTCGAACGACGAGTGGTCGAGTATCATGAGTATTATACATATCCCCCGCAATAGATCTATTCCGTAAATGCGGGGGGGGGATTTGATTTTTATCAGCGGAGAAACGAACTGCTTGTCCGCATTATGGTACTTGGCGTCAAATGCGTTCGGCAATAAAGTCCACCGCCTTTTTAAGAGCCGTATCCGCTTCCGGCGTGCCCACCAGAAACTGATATTCGTGCCCGAGTTTTTTTCCTTTGACTTTGGGAAGATAGATTTCCGAAGATACGTTTGCCGCGTTGAGCGCGTTTATCATTTCGTGCGCTTGGTGTATGAACGGGTCGGCGTCGCCGCATGTGAGATATGTGTCGCAATAGTTTTCAGTCACGTGTTTTACCGTGCTGAGCTCGTCTTTGCGGGAATAATTGCGCAGTTTCTTTTCGTTGGTGTAAGCCCACATAAATGTTTTTATTGCCGGAAAACGCGATCTTATAACGGTATCGGAGTTGTAAAAACCGCAACACAGGATAATGCCGCGCAAATTCCGCCTGGAAATTTTCGGCTTTATCTTCATTGTATCCTGTAATTCGGCGTTACATACCAAAGCGGCGTATTGCGACGCTATCTGGGCGCCCGCGCTGTCGCCGCCGATAAATATTTTGTCGGTGTCCAAATTGAATCTTTCTCTGTTCGTCATTATAAAGTCGAGAGCTTCGTCCAATTGGAGTATGGGAGCGGGATAATGCTGGTCGGGAGATAAGCAGTAATTTATACTGAATACCGCCGCATGCAGATCGGCTGCGATAACGTGCGCCCACGATTTTACGCATGATTTATCGCCTCCGACGTATCCTCCTCCGTGTACCCATAAAATCACGGGCTGTGGAGCCGCGGCGTCGTTTGCCGTGTAAACGTCCAGCGTTCCGTGTGAAAATACGCTTAAATAATTGATATCTTTTTCGAGACTTGTGCGCTCGAGATAATCTTCCGGCGCCGAGCCTTTGTTTTTGAAAAACCGACGCATTACTTTGACTTGGGTGTAGTAGTTGCTGCCGAACTGCGCGAATAATGCCGCAAGTGCTATCAGCAAAACTATTATCAGTATCGACAAACTGCTCACCTCCTCTCGTCAATAAAGTATTCCGGCAAAGCGCAAATGGTTCGATAGCGAAACGATCCGTATTGCGTGATACGCGCGGTAAGTAGATATGACCCGGTTTGCATGCCTCCGTATATCCGCACCGGAAACGATCTCGACCGGGCGCGTACTTGTAAAAAAGCCGATATATGAGAGAGTATAACATTCACATTATAACACCGGCAAAGTAAAAAGACAACTGCTTTTGCCCCGACCGGAAAAGCGGGTTAATGAGTGTTTGAGAGTCACTTAAAAAAAATTTGAAAAAAATTATTTTCCAATCGGAAATCCGCAAATTTTTTCCGTCTATTTATGTACGGAGGAATTTATGCGTAAATGTATTGAGAGCGACGACTTTGAAGCGGAACTGCGGTTTATGACGCGGATCGGGTTTACCGCTCCGCAAGAGGTCGTCTTCACTTTCGCGGCGTACATCAACAGAAGCATCGTATTTAAGCGGTGCTTTTTGAGAGAACTCTATGACGAGTTGTCGCCTGTTGAGAATCGGGATGCTTGGTTCAAAAAACTTGCTTACCACGTCAATGTAAATATCGGGGACTTATCGAAAACGGCGAAAAAGTACGGATTCGATTTGGAAGGTGAATATAGCGGCGTGAAAAAATTTGCCGACAAGATAACGTTGTTTTACCGTATGCACGGAAATAGGATCATAAGATAAACGGCAAAGACAAACATTGCGTCAAATAACGGTCGATAAAATCGATTGACCGTACTTTTTGCATACTCTTTTACTTGTTTTAGTATTCTTCGCATTTGTTGTGCGCTAAAAACAAGTTATCCACATAAAATTGTGGATAACACGGTCAAATTGTGCATAACTCGGGGCAAAATGTGGACTACTCGACAGCTTTCGACAATTTTAATTATTTTTTGACGCTATGCTCGATTTATATGTGAATAAATATATTCGGTTACGCTTATTCCGTAATAAAGCCGTAAAATCAAAAGCAATTTAATGATTTTTAATATACACTGACTAGAGAATATTTTAGGCGGTATGTGATTTTCTATTTATATCATGTCCGATTAAGTTTTAATAAACGTGTCAAAAATGCGCAAAAATCAGAAAAAATTATGAATTTGTAGACAAATAAAAAAACGGCAAAATTGAGCGTTAAATAGAAAAAAGATATATTAAATATTAAAAATATTAACAGATATTATGCGATTTGCGATTTTTTGTTAAATGTCAATATTTGCTTTTTTGTTTAACTGATAATAAGCTGTGAAAAGCGGGTCCCGTTTTTCGAGCAATATAGTAAAGGTCGTCCGCAATAGATGACTATTTAATGATTTGTAATATTTAAGAGTGAGCGCAAAGCGGCCGCTTGTACTTGTTGCGGCAATCGAGCGGAGCGGCGTCCGGCTTGATCGCGGCGGCGTTTTGTGCGCCGAGGGGCGACGATCGTTTTGCTTCGAGGAGCGGCGCCCGGCGAGCTTGTGCGACGATTTTGAGGGTTTAGTCGGTTGACGCGTTTGATTCGCCATAAAGTGCTCTAGCGAAAATTCGACTGGGGTCTTTTCGGTGGTCGGTAATTTTTTACGACCGATTTCAGAATAAGTTTTACAAAAATCTTTGTTTTTCATGCTTGAATTGTATAAAAATTAAATTATGCCGCACTTTTGTTGAAAAATATACAATAATCGTAAAAAACGGAAATATTCGCTTAAAATTGAGCATCATGCAGCAAAATAGTTATTTAAGTATAACTTATGGGCAGACATGCATTAATTCATACGGGTATGGGCGTATAAAATGGATTTTATTTGCTAAACAGACGGTATTCAATAGCTATTGACTTGGGCTTGTTCGAAAATGCGTTGCGCTAAGGTGTTTTTATCTATTGAGCTCGGCGCTTATATCGGAGTTGTTGTATTCTATGTTCGGTTATATGCGAATCAAAACGGATGTTGATAAACGCGTACGTCCCCGCGTCATAAAACAGCGTTTTCTGATAAAATCGAGCTGAAAATCGCCGGAAAAACGGACAACTTTTTAAAAAATTCCAAAATTAGTTCCTATTTAATAACCGCAAGCAATGCAAAGAAATGTAGAAATAATTCGCTTTTTATAGAATTTTGTCATATAAGCGCAAAGTGACGTTTCCGCCGTTCCGGCAGGCGCCCCTGACGAAGTCGGTAAAGCAGCGGTTGTTATATTAAGACGATTAGGATAAGTAGATCGTTGCCAAGGGAAACAAATCAAGACAAAGTCAAAAATAATGCCGTAAGGATGTTCGGGAGCGATGTCAAAAATGTCTCAAAGCGAATATACTGTCTGCTTTTGCGGAAGTACGTATTTGGCGGAACAGTTATTATGATTCGTATATGAAACAGGGACGCAAGTAATGAGTCAAATAGCGGGTTAAAATTTATCTGTTTTTGTTTGAAAAAGTTGTCGTCGAGAGTAGCGGTTACGGCTGCATCGGTAATAACAAGAATTGCTTGAAACGACTGCCAAACGGCTCGCGCCGGATTTCGATATTTCTGATATGCGCGGACTTCGGAGTAAGGCGGAATGCGGAGATACTCTTTTTGCATGGGGACGCATGTGTGAAACCTCGGATTTCCGTACGGCGGTCACATACAAAATTTTGAATATATTATTTAATAACTTATTTTGCGAATACTTGTGTTGACTATGGGAAGTCATACACTATGTATCGTATATAGTTATTATTTAATAATAATAAGCAAAAATTTTTGCCTGATAAGACTAATAAAGTTAAGAAATTTGTCGTATTATGTTTCACATCAAACAATATTATGATTTGGAAAAAGAACTGATACATAAGATTAAATAAGTTGGTTATCGGAATTTACTTCTTTTATGATTAACTTAATGAGTCTTATTATTGAGTGGCTTGGATAATTTTGCCGTATCGTATGGCCGGAAGATTTAAGGTTTTGAAAACTTTTTGTCAAACACATTTTTAATTTACCGATTATCGTGATTCCATTTCGTGATCTATATAATTAAACGAATATTCAAAATCGTTAACGGGCAACGTTTTTGAACGCCGATCCCATAGTTTTTATAATGGCGATTTCCTCAACATTGGTCGAGCATCCGATATACGTTTAAATTTAATGGTCGCTTGATGATATATATTGCTGCAAAATGGTCGCGAATTTTTGCAGAGTCTACATGATACTTATTTACTTCCGATGTGGCGGAACGCTTTAATTTTAATGATATTGATACACGTGAATCAATAATAATATAATTTTATATTTATTTGCCAATAATATTTATGGTGCCGTTCAATTTATGTCTGTTCAAATAAACGGCAACAGATCATCGGAATCAGACCTTGCGCGCTATATAGAAAATGCAATTACTCGAGTATGAAACGGCGGCATAAAAATGTTTCACAAAAATTTAGTATGTTTCACATGTTTAACGTGAAACATTTTTGTTTTTCGATATCAAATATAAAACATCTATTTTTGGTATGCGCAAGCAAAGAAATAGCGCAAAACACAACTAAATCTATGATTTGATTGCAACTCTATCCTTAAAAGTCATAACATTATTTGTTTATTGACCTTTAAAACAACAGTCACAATACTTGCCGTTAACATAGCGGACATTTATTATATTGGCACAAAGATGATAATAAAAAATGTTCCGCGTATGTTTAACGTGGAACATTTTTTGTGATAGGCATATTTAGCTGCTTACTCTTGCGGCTTGTTTTTTTCAAGCAGTTCGATGAGCTCGACAATGCGGTCAAGATCGTCGCGATTATAGTAATCGATATATATGCGTCCTCTGCGGTCGTTTCCCAAAGCGGATACTTTTGTTGCAAAAGTGCGCTGCATTCTCCCGATAAGGTCTTTTAATTCTATACTTTGTTCTTGCTTAGGTTTTTCTGTTTTGGGCGTAAGGAAGGCTTTTACCATTTTTTCAAATTCACGGACCGAGACTTTGTTGTCAATACCGCTTTTGGCAAGCGTAAGCTGAGCTTCGGCATCTTCAACGACTACAAGACATCTTGCGTGTCCCGGGCTGAGACGTCCTTCCGCGACAAGATCTATAACGGACTGACTCAAAGTTAACAGTCGCAAGGTATTGGCAATTGCGGGGCGGCTTTTGCCGATACGGTCGGCAACTTCTTCCTGCGTATATTTATATTCTTCCATCAACTGCTTTATCGCGTTCGCCGTTTCAATTGGGTTAAGATCTTCACGTTGTAAGTTTTCGATAAGCGATATTTCTTTAACTTGTTGTTGAGTATAATTGCGCACTATCGCGGGTATCGTAACAAGTCCCGCCTTTTTTGCCGCACGGAATCGACGTTCGCCGGCTATTATCATATATCTGTCGCCGTTAGGGACCAGAATGATGGGGGAAATGACGCCGTGGATGCGTATGGAATTTGCGAGTTCATTCATTGCCGTTTCATCAAACGTTTTACGCGGCTGATTTATATTCGGATCGATAGAGCTGAGATTGATTTCGACCGGATTGCCTCCGGACTCGCCTTTGCCTGCATTTTTGCCGGTACTTTCCTGTTCTCCCAACGCGTTTTCATATTCTTCTTCCGCCCCGGACAGCAGAGCGCTTAGTCCGCGCCCGAGACCGCCTTTTTTTACTGCCATAATGTTCTCCTTGGATTTATTTACTTACTATTATACATTATTTGTGTAAATAGGTCAATAGATTAAAAGAGAAAAATGGAGTAAATATTTTGCTATTATAAGAGAATATATATTCTCTTATAATAGCTTTATTGTCAGTTGAGATTGTATTGATTGCTTATGAGATATTGCGTCAACTTGTCCGGGAGAATTTTTTGCGAAAGATAGTAGGTCTTATTGATAAATCCCGCCGCCATCACCGATGGCGGTTCCGGCAAGCTCAGCGCTTTTAATACCGTATCGGCGACTTCCTGCGCGGACATGCCGCCTTGTTCCATCCCCGCAAGCGCGCCCACCGAACGGTCCATATCGGATGAATATTCACCGACTTTTTCCTCGGGATATACTTTGCGCTTGAAGGTAAAGCGTGTGGCTGTGCCTCCGGGCAGTACTGCTACTGCGGAAATACCGTACGGTTTGACTTCAAGATTGAGTCCTTTTGCAAGCATGGCGAGAGCCGCTTTGCTTGACGAGTAAAATGCGTCGTATGCGATGGGAAGTATTCCGCCCATAGAGCCTATTAAAACTATCCTTCCGAAGTTTTGGGCGCGCATGTGCGGAAGTACGGCGCGTATCGCCGATAGCGCTCCGAAAAAGTTCACTTCAAACAAATAGCGGTAATCTTCTTCGTCGGCGAATTCCACCGGAGCCGCCATAGAACAGCCCGCGCTGTATACCAGTTTGTCTATTCTTCCGGTTTCGTCGAGAATTTTTTCTACCGCGTTTATAATGGTTTCGGGTTTTGTTACGTCGAGTATAAGCGACGATATGCGGTCGTCCGGGCATGCCGAACGCGCGCCGCAATATACCACGTTTCCGGCGTCGCAGAGTTTTTGCGCCGCGGCAAGCCCTATGCCGCTGCTTCCGCCTATCACAAGTATCACGTTTTGTTGCATTTGTATTTTCTCCTTTACGTTAGTGTGGCTTTTGCATGCACAAAATATGCCGGCGCGCATTTTTGTGGACAATTACGGAGCTTGTGTGGTAAGATATAATACAAGTATCCGAGGCGGAAAAATTTGTAAAGTCGGTAATAAAAAAGAAGAAACGGGCATATAATTATGAAAATGGTCACAACGGAATACAAAATAGATTCGCCGAAAGTTCCGCAGTCTTTCGACGGGTTTACGATAGCGCACATTTCCGATCTGCACAATCGCGAATTCGGCAACGAACTTATCGAACGCGTGGCCGGAATCCGGTCGGACATTATAGTCATAACCGGCGATATGATACACCGTGAGAACGAAACGGCGGCGGCGGAAAAATTTGCTTTGGGCGCCGTGCAGATCGCTCCGGTTTATTATGTGACCGGCAACCACGAACGCGTGCTTTCGTGTTATCCCGCCTTTGCTGACAAGCTGAAAGACATGGGCGTCAACGTACTTGACAACAGATTTATCGTGCTGAAGCGCGGAAACGACAAAATAGCAATATTGGGACTTGACGATCCGACGTTTTTTCCGCACGGGAAAACCGATTTTACTACCGAATTGAACGCATTGCATACCGAAATAGAAGAAAGCGGCACCGATTTTACGGTGCTGCTATCCCACAGACCGGAAATGTTTCCGCGCTACGTTGCCGCGGGAATAGATCTCAGTTTGTGCGGGCATGCCCACGGCGGGCACGTAAGGCTGCCTTTTATTGGCGCGTTTTACGCTCCGAGCCAAGGATTGTTTCCCAAATATACCGAGGGAAAACACGAACACGGCGGAAGATATATGGTAATAAGCAAAGGTTTGGGCAAAAGCAGTTGGGTCCCGCGCATATTCAATCCTCCGGAATTGGCTGTGGAGATACTAGCTTCGTCGCAAAAATATCATGACGAAGCGAAACGCTTGCCTTTTGGGTGCAATAAGAGTATAATATCGCAAGAATAAACGAGTAATAAAGGTGAGACAAATGCAAAAAACCGTTACTTTACGTTGCACGGAATGCGGCAAGACGTACGCGTTTACCGTCGGGGCGGGCGCCCGTCACGCGCATTGGAGAGACATAATCGCTTTGATACGCGACAAAAAGGATGTCGAAAAACTTACGGCGATATACGCATCCGCGGCCGAAAAACGAAGCAAAGCCGCGCTGAGCGAATTTGTCCGCAATCCGGCGGATGCGTTTGTTAATATCGATTACGGCGCGCTCGGAGAAAAGACGGTAAAACTCTTTTCGGATGAGGACGCCGCATCGGTAAATGCTTCGATAGGAGAAAAAGCAGGCGAGAGCATAGCTTCCAGCAAGGAAAAATGGCAGGCAGCGGCTCAAAAAGAGGGCATCACGGCTCTTGACGCAATATATATTTGTCCCAAATCTCATCGACCCAAGCAGGGGCTGTACGTATCGGTGCGGTATAAAGACGACAAGCAAAACGAAAACGTTTTTACGGTAAAAAATAAGTGCGACGACTGTTCTGCCGACTTGGAACTGGCGGATGACGGTAACATAGGTTTTATGCACGAAGGGTGTCCGACAGCGGCATTGTGCGAGAGTTGTTCCGCAAAACTCGCAGTCGACGGCGTGTCTTTCAAGATACCGCAAAAGGAAGAAAAATAGTTTTACCGTAAAAAGCACGACCGGCAAGTCGTGCTTTTCCGTTTGCTCCTATTAGCAGAAATTCTCTTGACATCGGGGCGTCAAAATAATATAATATATAAGCCGACTTCGAGTCGGCGAAAATACCGAGGTGTAGCGCAGTTTGGTAGCGCGCTTGGTTCGGGACCAAGAGGTCGTGGGTTCAAGTCCCGTCACCTCGACCAGAATTTGCACGTTTTTGAGCTTAAATCGCACGAAAACGTGCATTTTTTATGCAATTTTATGCAATAATTTCGGTCAAAAATAAGTTTTATTCTTCATTTTGGGACAGAAATTGGGTCAGGATAGCTTTAATAACTCAATTTTTGCCCTTCTTTCAGCAGAAACTCGTCGGATAAGTCGGTGTAAGCATCGCCAAGCGCTCCATGCGAGTGACCTACAAACTCATCTCTTGCCACATCGGCTACGCCGCACTCGCAACATCTCGTATAGAACGTGGTGCG
>CATKCE010000055.1 GCA_949744905.1 uncultured bacterium | reverse complement strand
TACGCCTCCGTATTTACTTTTCTTACTTTTACGCAACCACTCTTGCACTTACCATGGTCGCGTTTGGGTCGGCGTTCGCTTCGCTCGGCTGAGGACCGTTTCGATACGCTTTATGCGATTGCGCCGGGAGAATTCCCGACGCAAGTCATTATAACAAAAACCGATAATATAAGTCAACCGAAATACCGTTATACCGAAGGCGCGGCGATAACGATATTAAACGAAACTTCCTCCGAGCTGTTGCCGTATTCGTCGGCAACGGTAAACGTAACGGTATAAACGCCGGCTTTACTAAGATCGTAAACCGCTCCGTCGGCGTCCACGCTTTTAAGCTCGGTTTCGCCCGCAGTTACCTTTACCGTGTATTCCAGTTTATCGGCGGCGGTAATATTGTCCGACGCGACGCTGTTGGCTTTTGCCGCTTCGACAACATTAAACGTACGGCTGGGTTCGGCGGAAACACTAGGCTTATTGACTTTTACCGTAGGCGCGACCTGTTCGGTCTCTTTGAGACAACCGACGTAAGGCGAACCCGCCATACTCGCACGATACCCTTCCAACAAACTTTTGGATGCGTAAATGGCAAGACCGTCGACACAAGCCGAATCGAAACATCCGTTTGCGAACGTTATTCCGGCAGATATTACTCTCGCTCTTTTAAGCGAAACGCATCCCGTAAACGCGTTTTCGCTCACGGTTTTTAAAGCGGGACGCAAAAGTCCCATATCGACATATTTGAGAGATGCACAACCGCCGAACGCCTCCGGCGCAATCGCGGTGACGTAATCGGTCACAACATACTGTTTAAGCGCGGAGCAACCGTAAAACGTGCGGGCGGGCACGGAAGTTATGCGCGGCATATAGATCTGGTTGTTTGCCTGCGCTATCATTATGTTTACGGATACGAGCGACGAGCAACCTTCGAAAGCGCTTTCGCCGAGCGAAGTAAGATTGGGCATAAAATCAAACGATTCGAGCGACGAGCAGTTCTTAAACGCCGATGCCCCTATCGAACGCATGGCAACGCTCTCGCCCTGTTCGAACGAAACCAGCTTGCCGCAATTTTCAAAAGCGTTGTCCTGAACGAATTGGATACCGCCCTCGCCCGCTTCTATATTTATCAAATCGGAACAACCGCGGAAAGCCGCATTGCCTATTATGCGCACACTGCCGGCAAACGAAACCGTTTCAAGCCCTTGCACGTTTTCAAACGCGCCGCCGGCAACGCAGGCAACCGACGAAATATCGAGGCTAACGCTTGCTCCTTTATACGCGTACAGAATATCCTGCTTAATATCGGGATTCACACCGCTGACGCATACAACGCCGTTTTTAGCGGGCATAGACGATTCAAACGGAGCTCCCTCGAATACTTTGTATCCGAAGTAATATACCGAATCATTCACTTCCACATCTGCAAGAGCCGTACAGCCCTTAAACGCCGAGTCGTACAATTCGGCAAGTTGTGCCGGAAAGACGACGGCAGTAAGCGACGCGCAGTTTTCAAAAGCGGACGCCTGTATCACCTGAATACTGTCCGGCAAAACGGCGGAAACAAACGCTTTGCCCTTAAACGCCTCTTTGGATATAGCTATAACGGGAACGGTAGCTCCGTTATTTTCGGAATATTCGGCGGGTACGATAAGTCTTTGGGAGTTGCCGGTATAACCCGTCACCACGTATGCCTGCAAAACGTTTTTGTCGTTTACTCTGGGCTCGTAGACAAGTTTGTCGGAATATACGTCTATCGTCAAAGTCATGTCGCATGCGACGACGTCGTCTCCGAAATCAAACGCAGCGCCGCCCTCGTCGCGAAACCCGTTGTATACGAGATCGAACGATGCGATATCCGCGGCTTTGACGAGCGACATACGGTCGACATATCCGTCAAGGTTCGAATCCTGCGCCGACATATAACGGCCTTTTTTCGCATAGAAGTCATACGCGTCGTTATAATCGGACGCGACAATTTTTATATGCGCGTATTCTTTTTTGGTACGGATCACATCGTACACCGTTACGTCGTAAGCGGGTACGGTAAACTTGTCGCCCAATATAAAGCCGTTTTCTTCCGTCGCCCAACCTACAAACTCGGAATATTCGTCAACGTCGTGCTCGGAGTATTTTGAGAGGTCTATTACGTCCCCTTCCTTGCACTCGACGTTTGCCGTCTTATTGTTGTAATTTATAACGACGTTGACCGAGCCGTTTCTCTCGCGCCATTTTGCGTACACCGTTATACTTGCCGAGGGCATGACGCCGGGAACAAATTCGTCGATAAAATCGGCGTCGTAATACCAACCCTCGAAAACATGCCCGTCCTTAGTTGTTTTAATTGAAGCGGCTACGTCTTCGCTTATCTCGTCTCCCGCGTGTCCCGATATCTTATCGACCGGCGTTCCGCCGTCGGTATCGAACGTGATAACCACAAGTTGCGTCCAGCCTGCGTAAAACACTATATCGTGCGCCGGCATCCTGGTATAAATAAACGGACATATACGCGTGCAGTCCTCATCGTAGTACCAACCGGTAAACTCGTAACCGTCGCGTTCCGGCTCCGACGGCATGGGGATATATTCGTTTGCGTATAACCTGCCGCCTGCAACCGCACTGCCGCCTTTAGAATCGAAACTGTATTCGTATTCGGTCTCGTCAATCGGCGGAAATTCGAATCCGTCGCCTTTATCTTTACCGCAAGCCGTCAGCGTAAAACAGAACACGCAACTAACGGCGAGCAACAACGCTATGATCTTCTTTTTCATTGTGCGTTACCTCTCTTTTTCATAAACCACACGTACAGTACGAAAGCGGCGCAACATACGGCCAAAGTCGCAAATACAGAAATGAGCACGGCTCCGTACAGCGGAAATCCCTTTTCGACCTCGGGTCCCGGCGTAGGCTCGGGATGGGCGTTTATCGAAGACTCGATATCCACAAACTTGCCGTAATTGGTGACAAGATTTTTCTGCGTCTCGCTCATGGTGTTTATAAGCGAACGTATGCTTGCCACTTCCTCCGCGGTAGCGGTGGCTTTGTCGAGATTGTTAATTCGGTCTATCACCAACAAAGTCGTTTCGTCGGCAACGGCGGGCAAAGTCTCGTCAAGATTAAAATACGTCTGATAAATATAGCTGTTGTATCCCAAACCGTTGGCGGGATATTTGATGTTCGTCCTGACGCGTCCGAATCCGTGGGTAAAGTTGTAATACAGATACACGGCGTTTCTGCCCTCCGAAGAGGCGAAACACTCCAAAGCGGGCGCCTGCAAACTCTTGAACACGTAAGTTATGCTGTCCGTACCGAGTCCGACGTAGTAGAACGCTTGCGCGCCCACGCTCTTTATAGTCCCGGGAAGCTCCACGTAATTGAGCGTGACCGAATAAGCAAAGGCGTAATCGGCTATGCGCACGGTCCCTTCCAAAATAGAATACTTGCCGCCGCGCGCATTGGGATAAGCTACGGCCTCGTAATGTCCGTTTGAAAGTTTTCTGTATACCGCAACGCCGTCGGTAAAGTACACGGGATTGTTCTCGTCAACCGTTATTTCTTCAAGCGAAAGACAAGCCATAAAGTTCGCAACGTCCATATCGGTGAGCGACGCGGGAATATTAAAGGAAGTAAGACCGCAACCGAAGAACACGCCCTGCCCCATCATTTCTATTTTGGGCAACTCTATTTCGGTAAGCGCGGCGCAATTGTAGAATACCATGCTGAACATCCTGCGCACTTCCGGCATATTCACGTTTGCAAGTTCGGCACAGTTTCTGAAAGCAAAGTTAGCCACAATCTGCGCCGAGGGGAAATTGACCGAAGTAAGCGAAGCACAGTTTTGGAACGCGTAATTGCCTATCGTAAGCACGCCCGGCATA
Organism: uncultured bacterium; assembly: GCA_949744905.1. Classification (GTDB taxonomy): domain Bacteria; phylum Bacillota; class Clostridia; order Christensenellales; family Pumilibacteraceae; genus Pumilibacter. The sequence goes on along the minus strand of CATKCE010000055.1, from coordinate 30,601 downwards.
TCCACCGACACGAGCGCCGAGCAACCGGTAAACGCCTGTGCTCCAAGATAGAACACTTTATCGGTGTTTCCGAGGTCTTTAAGCGCGGTGCATCCCATAAACGCCGAATCGTATACGACTTGCACATATTTGAGATCTATGCTTTCGAGAGCGCTGCAGGCGGCAAAGGCGTAAGGGCGTATATCCGTGAGAGTGGAAGGCAACACCACCGTTTTAAGGGCAGTATTGTAATATATATCTCCGCTTTCCGTATCGACAAAAGCAAAAGCGTAAGAGCCGACGTATTTCACTCCTTCCTCTATTACAACGTTTTTAAGCGAAGTACATTGCAGGAACGTGAGCGAGCCCCAGTTTTCAAGCGCACCGGGGATGGTTATCTCGGTAAGCGCGGAACAGCCGGCAAACGCGCCGTCGCCGAGCGTTTTCAAAGTAGCGGGCAGTTGAATACCGGTAATACCCGCGGACATAAAGCAACCGGAGCCTATGGTCGCGAGACGCGACGCGTTGTCGAATTTAACGGTTTTAAGCGACGTACAACCGGCAAACGCATTGTTTCCGATAGCCCCGACCGACGCGGGGATATTTATAACGCCCAAAGCCGAGCAACCGTAAAACGCGCCCGCGTTTATGGTTTCCAGTCCGCGCGGCAGATCGACGGATACAAGCGACGTGCAACCGTAGAACAAACTCGACGGCAACGTTTTTACCTTGTCTCCGAGGAACACCACGCTTTTAAGATTAGCGCAACCGTAAAACGCGCCGACGCCTATGGTCTCAAGCGATGCGGGCAATATGACCGTGGAGAATCTATTGAATCCGAACGCAAAGTCGCCTATTTCCGTTATCCCCTCGGGGATAACAAGCGTATCCACGCTTATGCCGCTGTTGGCGTACGCGCTGGATCCTATCGTAGTCAAACCGTTGAAGTTATAGCCGGCGGAAGGAGCATATCCGGTGGGCGCAAGCAACAGTTTAGTCGCGTCGGCATTATATAAAAGAGTATATCCGTTATCCCGCTTGATACGGAAATTGCGGTTGTTGCGCGATACCGCAAAGTCGGTAAACGAAGTGCAGCCGTTAAACGGCGACAAACCTATGGTATCGAGCGTAGTGCCTTCGCCGATGGTAACGGTACGGAGCGCCGAACAACCGAGGAACGCGTAGTCGCCCAAAAACGCAGTGTCGCGCAACGTAACCGACGTCAGTCTCGTGCAGCCTTCGAATACTCTCGCGCCGATATTCGCTACGGAAATATCCGCAGACGACAGCGCTGCGCCGTAAAAAGCGTGGTACTCTATCTCGCCGACGCTACCGGCAACGTTCAATGCCGTCAACGCGGTACAACCGGCAAACGCCTGCTCGCCGATGCGTATAAGGTCGTTATGGATATTTACGGTACGCAGTCCTTTGCAGTTAAAGAACGCGCCCGCCCCGATCGCGGAGGAATATATATCCACCGAAGTAATGGAGTTACAGTTCTGGAACATGGCGACGCCGAGCACGGTATCTTTTCCGAGCAACAGTTCGGTTATTCCCGAGCATCCGGCAAACGCGCTTTCGCCTGCGTTCTTTATATTGCGCGCATCCGCTTTTTTGAGCGAAGTGCAGTCTTTGAACGCGTTTTCGTACACGGCGGTAGTTTTCGAGAGATCGAACGCCGTAAGCGCCGAACAGCTTTCAAACGCGCTGTTCCACAAATACAGATTTTTCGCCGTGCATTCGGTAAGGTCTTCCGCGCTTTCGGCAACGCCGTTTTTGCCGGTAAAGCCTCCCATGTAATTGCCGTTTTCGTCAAAGCACGGCACAGTAGCTCCGCCGGCGTTTACATAAGTGTAATAACCGAGATCGGTATTGTAGTAAGCGTCGGTAAACCAGTAAATATTTTTAAGTTTTTTACAGTCTTTGAACGCGCCGTATCCGATGCCTTCAAGCGTAGCGGGCAGATATACCGTTTCTAAAGCGGTACAGCCGGCAAACGTCTCTCTGCCGATATTTTTGATACCGCTCGGCACGATAGCGACTTTTACGTTTTTATCGCCACTCAGCGGTCCGGCTGTGTCGTCATTGAAATGTCCGAGGTATATACCGCCCAAATTGGAAGGTATCTGCAACACTTTGTCTGCGCCGTGGTAACGGTAAATATATCCGCTTAAAAGTTCGTATTTTTTACCGATGTTCACGGTAAGCATGCTTTCGAAGTTTACGTTGTTGTACTTCCAGCTTACGCGCACGTAGCCCACGCCCTCGTTGAGCGCGGTAATAACGCCGTCCGCGGTAACGCTTACGGTACGCTGAGTTACCGACGTCCATGTTATCTGGTCGGTGTTGGTCGCATACCACGGAGTATAGTCGAGCCGCAGTTTGGCCACGGTTCCGCAATCCAGCGAAACCCGATTATCCGTGATAACGCGTTCGGTTTCTCCGGCGCGCTGATACGACGCAAACTTGACCGACCTGAGCGGATACTCGTGCGTCTGTCCGTCGTCCGTTACCTTAACGGTAAACGTGTACTTTCCTATCGTTTTTTCCGCGTCGCCTCCGAGACTGTCCTCGTGCTTTGACGTCACGGTAACGGCGGTCTCGCCGACTTTTCTGCCGAAGATGACGCCGTCTTTAATCTCCGCCACCGAAGGATCGCTCAACGTGTAATTAAGCGCCTGCCAATCGGCTTTATCGGGACCGACTTTTACGTTAAAGTCGAACGGCATGCCGAGCCCCACTTCGACTCCGTCCTCGTAAGAGTTAAGTTCCAAACCGTCGGTATCGGTCAACGAAAGATCGGTAAGTTCCGACCAATTGATGGGGATCCTGTACCCGCCCTGATTGAGCGCGTAATCGCTTATATATACGCCTATATTATTGGCATAACTTCCGACGGCGTTGACAAAGTTGTCGAGATATTCCGTGATATCTACGGTAACGCGCGTGGTGCCGCCGAAACTGCTGTTGACCTCTATCGGATACTCGGTAAGGAACTCAATGTCGGGATCGTTGGCTTTTCCCACCCAGGTGAAAAGCTGCAACGACTGGACGTAATGGTTATCGTACAGATACAGATCGAGATTCACCGTCTTGTTTTTATTGTTGTCGTACGATACGCGCACGTTGGAATCTACAACGTACGGAACTTCGTAATCGGTATAAAAACTGAAATCCCAGCTGTTGCGGCTCACGTTTTCGCCGTTTTCGTAATCTATTGCGCCGGTGAGTTTGACGTCGTACTTGGTATTGCTTTTAAGACCCAATTCGTCGGGATCCAGTTCTATCAAGACCGGACCGGGCTTGCCTTCGACGCTCTTGCGGACTTCGTAGTTGGTGCGCTCGTATATCACCTCGCCGGTCACAGAATCGGAGACGGCGACTTTCATGCTCTTGGCGCCGCGTAAAAGTCCTGCATACACGCCGTATAACTCGTAAATACCGTAATCGTTGTTACTTACGGCTATTTTATCTACGGAAGATTCTATTTGGGTTTCCCGATTCTCGGGCAAATTGAAGATATATTCGCCGAGCGGCATGTAGCGGTCGCCGTTCTCGCGGTAGTACTTGCCTATAACTATGGACTCATAAAGGTCGGCTTTAAGTTTGTCCTCTTGGGGCACGCTTTCGTCGAACTTAGAACCCGAAACGTCGTACGCCGAATGATCGAACATGGGAGCGTCCAACCAATCGCCGTAAAATCCCATATACGGTATGCCGAGGTCTACTTTGTTGGCGGCGCTCATATCGGTAAATCTAAGATATCCCTCAACGAACATTCCGTTTTTGAAGTTTGCGTCGAGATACGCTTTATCGGAAGACGTCAACACTATCTGCACGGTAAGTTGAGCGTCCGCGCCGGGCGCGAGCGTAACCGTATTGCCCGAATACGAGATACCGTTTTCCGCCGCGGCGATACGCACCTTTGCGTCGGAGAACACGTACGCTTTTTCGGCCACGGTTATGCCGTCGCTGGACACTTTTTCGGTCATGACGTAACTCGACATTTCGTACTTGCGCTCGGACGAAGAAGTATTCTTAAAGTTGAAACGCAAGGTATAATTGCCGGACTTCGACGGATCGTCGCCCAACTCCACCTTGGTCTTGTTAGTGCCTTTAACGTACATATACGCGTCGGTGTTTATAGAATTGTTGATATCGGCAAGTCCCGCGCCCTGTTTACGGGGCGAATACGGATTGCCGTCTTCGTTGCGCGCCATGGTAGCCGTCGACATCAATATCTGGTACAACATGTCGTTTATCTGTACTTTGCTGAGGTCGGGATACTTTTCAACGAGATGCTGACGGAAAAGCGTGCTGATACCGGCGATATTGGGCGTAGCCATACTGGTGCCGCTGTACACGCCGTAGCCGCCCAGCACAGCCGAAGTAATATATCCGCCGTGCGCCGTGATATCGGGATACAACTGCAAATCGGGAGATGCTCCCCACGACGAGAACTCGCTCATAAACGGACCTGCTTTGTAATCTTTACACAACTCTATCGTGCCGTAAGTCTGCGACACGAACTGATTGGCGATATCCATAGTAACGGTACACGTGGGTATTCTGTATCCGGTGCCCAAAGACGCGCTTATCGTGCCGGACACGTTGTTGTAAATTATACAACCGACCGCGCCGTACTGCGCCGCCACGCGCTGTTTGTCCTCGAAGCTCGACGTACCGCGGCGGACAACGGCTATGCAGTTGCCTTTCGCGAGTTTTTCGCGCACGTCCTGCGTATAGTTGTGCGCTTCGCCGTAACCGCCCACGACCACGTAATCAAAGGTCTTTTTCTCCGCTCCGTCAAGCAACAACTCGGTAAAATCGTAATCCTTGCCGGACGCCGCTTTGCCGTTTATAAAGTACGCGGCGACCTTGCCGTTTATCAAAAGATACGGCGAAAGCTGTCCGCTTATAGACGCTACGGAAATGGTGCCGTTATACACGGACGGCGAACCCACGGTACTGCTGTCGGGGTTTGAAGTAAGGTTTGTGTTTCCGTATGTTCCGCCGTAAGACGAACTGTAACTGTTGCCTGCGGCTACCGCAAGAGTGATGCCCGCCTCGCGTATGCGATCGTACACCTCGTTTACGGCTTCCTCGTCGGTAGAACGTGCAAAGCCCGCATCGCTTCCGAGGCTCATGTTTATTATGTCGACGCCCAGTACTACCGCGTCGTTGAGCGCCGCTATTATAGCCTCGGTGGGAGCGCCCTGTTCACCGAGGTCGGAGAACACTTTAAAAATGGCAAGCTGCGCGTCCACCGCAACGCCGGAAAATCTCTTATTGCCGTTTTCGTCGGTATCGAAATACATGTTTTCGTCGGAACTCATGATCTCGTAATCCACGTTTTCCTCGTATCCGGCTATAATACCGGCAACGTGGGTACCGTGCGAAGAAGTTACGGGATACACGTCGGCGTCGTTGTCGGCATAGTCGAACTGGAACGGCACTTTGGCGTTCATGTACAACTCGTCGGCAGTCACCGACTCCATCATTGCTTTTGCTGCAAGAGTACCGCTTTTGACCGCGGCCTCCACTTTGTCTTTGGTAAGGGACTGCACCTCGGGCATTTGACGGAACGCGTTATGGGTGTAATCGAGACCGGTATCGAGAACGGCCACCACCATGCCAGCGCCGGTATACGAAATGCCGTCGGTGTTGTAAATACCCGTGCTGTAAGCGTTGACCTGATTCATCACGGCTTCCGCTGAAGGCGCGTAATACGTCTCGGAGTAAATGACGTTTTCCACTCCCTTTATTTTGGATATGGCTGAGACATCCGACGAATCCACCGTAAGCGCGACCGCGTTTATTATACCAGAATAATTGTATTTGAGCGTATAATCTATTTTTTCGCGTTTAAGCGCGGCAAGAAAAGCCTTTTGCTCGCTTTTCAGTTCGCTCGATATGCTTTTACCTGCGCTCGATAAAGCGAATTCCGCCGCCGAATCGTAACCGCCGGATTGCTGTAAAGAATTAAACGTTTCCAAAACGCTGGCTCCGCTAAGTTCCACTATAACGCTACGGGGACCTTTGGTATTTATCGCATAGTCGCCGTAACCGTCGTCGCGGAGCGCCGAGTCGAGCGCCGAATCGAAATCGAATTTACCGGTCACGTCCTCTATCTGCTTAGACATATTCGGCGCGGCAACGGGAACCGAAACGCGGCGGCTGTCCGCAACAGCCACGAATACCATGGACACCGTCATAAGCGCCGATAACATTGCTACAAAAAACTTTTTCAAGGTAATGTACTCCTTTTTAGGGTAAAAGCCGTACCGCGTTTACGCGGCGGCGGTCTCCGCAACTGCGGCGGCTCCGCCCGTCGCCGCTTTAAGTCCGTCGCTTACGGCTTTATAGTGGTCGTATGCGTCCTTTAAGTAGCTGTCGAACAAAGCCTGTTCTTCGCTCGACAACGCGCCGTAAAGGCGTTCTACGTCGTCCATAGCGTCGGTAAACTCTTTTTTAGCCTCGGCGGCTTCGGCCTCGAATCCGTCGGGATTGTTTTCGTTGCCTTCCGCCATTTTATACGGCAGATAAGCCACGTACAAGCGTTCGGCGGCCATAAGACGCGAAGCGACTTCGTATACCGCATAATCTTCCGGATCAAGTTCGCCCTCTTTATCCGGCAACAACACGCTCTTAAAGTACGCATCCAGACCGTTGTAATAATAATTGGAGTTTTGCGAAAGAATGTTTACGGCTACCTTGCCCATATCGGTAAGATCGCGGAATGCCGCCATTGAGGCAAGCACCGCGGCTTTGTCGTACTCTTTCTTTTCACCGGTGCCGAGATTGTTGTTATACGTCCACATAACGTGCGCGGCCTTTTCGTAAAACGCGCCCATACCGTTGTCTTTATAAGTATACCACATGAGACCGGAATTCTGAGTAAGAGCGGTGTTGGTAAGATATGTAACATATATCCCCCGCATATTGTACATAGCGTATTCAAGCGACCATTTCACCGTTCCGCTCTGCGTTGTGTAGTCGTAATACCCGAGATTGTAATAAGCGTTTATAAGATCTTCGTTTCCGCTTTCCAATATCTCTTTTACAAGCGATTCGGCTTGCTCGTACGCCGCGAACAGCATATTGTACACCGGACGCTTATTAGCGATATTTACGGCGGCAAGATTGATATTGGTTATCGCTTCCTTAAGCGCGTCGAACTTGGCTTTATTGTCGCCGAGCTCGTAAGACGCCGCCGCCTGTATCTTTTCGGGCAATGCGGCATACTTGTCGTATACCGTTTTAAGGAGCGCGTCAAAACCGGTTTTGTCCGCCGGATCCAATTCTGCGTACGCTTTCGACGCCGCGTCCATTTGATCGGTAAACGACTTGCCTGCGTCGGACAAAGCAAACGTCCGCGAGTAGCTTTCTATCGCAAGCAACAAATTGCGGAATACCGGCAACGATTTTTCGGGCAGCGCGTCTTCGTAATAATTCGCCACGAGATATACGAATTCGCTGTAAACCGTTTCGCCGTAGTACAACGCGTACGCAGGGAGCCTGTTCATGTAGCTGACATTCAGCGACCGCAAAAATCCCATTTGGCGCGGCGACGACATGTTGACGAAAGTCTCGAACATGGCTTTTATTTTATTGCCGTTTTCCTCTACCGTCCAATATGCCGGAGCGTTATCGTTTTCTTTGTTATCCGATATGTACTGCGCGTAATCTCTGCACACTTCAAGATACTGCGTCCAAAGACCGGTAAATTCGGCGTCCTCGAACCACGCATTGTGGTGGTAAATATATCCGTATTGCGAAGTGCGGCAAAGCGCCAGCACGTTCAAAAGAGACACGGGCGACTGGCTCGACGAAACGTTTATAGACAATATCACGCTAAGCCACTTGTCGACGTCGTCGCCGTTTGCAGAAACATCCTCCAACGCCTTTGTCGCATTATCGTAATAAAGCATAAAGAGCGTCGTCTCGTAAGCGGCGCGTCCCGACGCCGTAGCCGATTTGAGCACTTCCATATAAGACAGCAGAGTATAATTGTACAATGCCTGCACCTTTGCGGGAAGATAAATATTGAGTATCGCACCCGCGTCGGACAGATGTTCGCCGTGATAGCAGTATGCGTACATTGCGTCGAATATCGCTATAAAGTCGCCGTTTCTCCACTTTGTGAAGACTATCTCGTAAATTGCGCGGTCGCGCGACGATTTAAAGTCTCCGCCGTCGATGACCGCGAGCAAGGCCGCTATCTCGTCGGCATAAGTCGCGTAATTTTCTTTGGTCCAATCGGTTATATTACCGTCGGAAACTTTCGAATCAAGCTCCGACATATAATCGAGCGAAGCGAGCACGACGGTAAGTTCGGAGGGCGTGCACACCGAATCGAGATACGCCGATATCTTTTCTTCTCCCACAAGTACGATATCGCCGAATTCAGACGCGATATCCGTCAACAATTCGCTGTTCGTTATAAGCGTGCACGGACTGCTTCCAAGCTTGTCGGCTCCGGCCACCGCGTCGGACAACGTATTGCACACAAACGTAACTTCGCCCTGTTCGTTTACCGTAAAGGCGTCGGAATAGCCTGCGGCATCCTCGCGCCATATCTTTCGTCCGTAAACGACGGCGGTTTTTATCACAGCGTTTTTATCTTCGTCGGAAATGTAAGCTCTTTCGGCGGAGCCGAGCCCGAGATACATCTCGGCGGCTGATATAGCAGCCTCTCCCTTATCGTCCGCAATAGCGGGATAAGTCTCTCCCGACCAATCGATATCCGCAAGAGAGAGCGCTATTTTATGTATGCGCGACACGTCGGTATATATAACGTTTATATTAAAAGAGCCTTTAAAGCCCGCGTACGCTACCGATATCTTTTGGGAAAGCGGCGTCGTCGAATTGTTTTCATCGGCGGCGTCGGGCGCGAATCCGCTTATCATATCGCGCGTGATGGTAACGTTTTTGGTAACATCGCCGCTTTTAAGCATTATAAATCCGCCGGTAAGATCGATATCGGTCTCATGGCTTTTATATTCCTTTTTACGGGGCGCGGTAAGTTTAGAACTCTCTATCGCATATACGTTTACGTTAAACGTATCGGTGTAGCCGCCGTAACTTACCGTCGCCGCGCGTCCGTTGCCAGGCGCGCTCGAATCGAAGCCGGTAATCTCGACGCCGTCGCTGCTCATATCAACGGATTTGGTAGTTCCGTCGTCGTTTGCAACTATGATGCGTCCCTTGCTTTTGTCAAAATATTCACCGACAAAATACTCGGTCACGCAGTTACGGTCAAGGGCAATGCGCGCAATGACTTTTACCGAAAACGACGCGGTCTTACCCTCGTATTTTACGGTAAGTTCCTGATCGCCCAGTTTTGATTTGTCATAACCGGTGACCGAAACTCCTTTCGCGTTGAGCGCGACCTCCTCGGTTCCGTTGTTGGTCTTTACGAGGATCTTGCCCTTAGACAGATCGAGATCCTGCCCCTGCACGTATGTTGTGCGCGGCGCATCCGTCCCGTCCACGGATATCCCGTCAACCGAACGGCATGCGGCAACGGCGCAAACCACCGCTACCAGCATAAGCACGATTACAGCAATTTTGGAAAACTTTTTCATATATCCGATCCTATAAAATTATTTCACACTTACTTATTCTTCTATTTCCGCTACTTGCCATACGGCGTACAGCGTAGTTCCGTTTGGAACTTTTTCCACATCGGCAAAGCCGTAGTCCGGAGAAGTTTTATCCGGCGACTTCGCCCACCCCGCAAATACGTATCCCAAACGGTAAGGCATAGTGATCAAGTCGCTGTCTCTCAATTTGTACACGCTGTCCTTAGTCTTTACAAACGACACGACGTAACTCTTGTCCTGCGACAACGTGCATCCCGATATCACGGGACGGTACGAAGAATTGTATCTCGAGCTCCAACCGTCCGGAGTCTTTGCGCTTTCGGTATAAAACGTCAACAGCTTGCAACCGTAAAACGCGTGGTCGCCTATCGATTCTATGCCCGCGCCCAGCGTTACCGAAACAAGCGTTTCGCAATTGCGGAAAGCGAAATTGCCTATGCTTTTAAGACTGTCCGGCAATACAATGCCGACAAGACTCTTGCAACCGTAAAACGCGTATTTACCTATGCTCTCCACGTTTTTGCCGAGTATCGTCACAAGCAGATTTTTACAATTGCGGAAAGCATAGTCGCCGATGTTTTTAACGCCGTCGCCGATATACGCCAAAGCCAAATTACCGCACTTGTCGAAAGTATTGTTCGAGATACTTTCCAACCCGTTGCCTATGACGACCGTTTTGAGTTCGGCGCAATTGTAAAACGCCTTTAAGCCAATCTTCGCCACATTGTCCGGAATAGTCAACGACTCCAAAAGCGCGCAGTTTTGGAACGCATAGTCGCCGATCTCCTTTAATCCGCTTCCGATATTCAATTCGGCCAACGAAACGCATCCGTAAAACGCGTATTTGTTTATAGTATCCACGCTGTCGGGCACTGTCACCGATTGCAACGATTTGCAGTTATAAAACGCCGAACGCCCTATCGTTTTTACAGTTTCGGGAATAGTAAAGGATGCGAGCGACTGGCATTCGTAAAACACATATTCGTCTATTATCTCGAGCGGAGCTTCAATCCTTGCTATGGACAGATTCACGCAACCGTAAAACGCCGCGCGCCCTACATGCCTCACGCTTGACGGCACGGACACCGCCATAAGATACTGGCTTTTATAAAACGCGTAATTGGCTATACCTACGGTACCTTCCTTTATATTGCCCATTACGATGTAGCTGTTGTTGGCTCCCACCGCCCAATTGCCGACGTACACTATGTCGTCGGCGCTTTTCCATATAGCGGTGTCGACAAAAGCGTTTGTACCGATGCTCTCTAAAGTAGCGGGTAACGCCGTTTGTCCCGCAGGAGTATCCTGAAATCCTATAACGCTGAGACGCTCGCTTTGATAAAACGCGTTATTTCCTATGGTTTTGAGAGCGGACGAACTGCCGAAGACTATTTTTTCAAGCAATTTGCAACGGGCGAAAGCATAACTGCCTATACTTTTTACGCCGTTGCCGATCCCCACGGCGATCAATTCTTCGCAACCGTAAAACGCCTGGTCGTCCACTATTGATACGCTGTCGGGTATAGACACGGTAAGAAGGTCGGGCATAGCGTAAAACGCGCCCATAGCTATACCTATCGTTCCCGGAGCTATCACGATCGCGCCGTTCGACGTCGAATCGTCTTCCTCCGTCGCGTACTTGTAATCTACAGCCCAATTATCTATATACACTATACCGACGGGCGCGGCGTTCCATACGCCGGTCTTGTTAAACGCGTCGGTACCTATATGCGTCACGTTTCCGCCTATGGTTATTTCGTTAAGTTCGCCGCATTTTTCAAAAGCGGCCGACCCTATGCTTGTAACGCTCTCCGATATCGTAACGCTTTTAAGGCTTTTGCAATCGGCAAACGCTCCCGCGCCCACTAGCTCCATGTTGTCTCCCAATCTGAGTTCGGTAAGACTGTCGCAGTGCGAAAACGCCGTTTCTCCTATGGTCTTAAGTCCGTTTCCGCCGGTTATCCGTTCAACGGACTCGCAACAATAAAAAGCGTTTTTGCCGATTGACGTTACCCCGTCGGGAAGGACTATTTCTTTAAGCGCGGTGCAGTCGGAAAAAGCATACTCGCCTATGACGTTTACGCCGCTGCCCAAGTCCACCGTCTCCAATCCGCGGCAATAAGAAAACGTATACGGCATTATTTGCACAACTTTATCGGGTATGGTAAGCTCGGTAAGTTGGGCGCAACTCTGGAAAGCGTATTCGCCGATTTTTTCAACGCTGTCGGAAAAAGCGACGCTTTTAAGCGAGATACAGCTGTAAAAAGCGTAATCTCCTATTTCTTTAACGTTTTTGCCTATTACGACGCTGCTTATCTTGTTGTTTCGGTAAAACGCTTTTGATCCTATTTTGGTTACCGGCTTTCCTCTGTACGTATCGTCCACGACGATATCGCCGGTAGCAATGCCGACGCCGCTCAGTTCGTACTCGGTCTTGTTGTTTATAAGTTTATACGTCATTCCCGATTCTACAGGTCTGACAAACTCGCAGGACTTCGACCACTCGGACTCGTCGTTGTTTTGATCCACGGCCTTCACTTTGATATCGTATGTGCCGGGTTTAAGACGCTCCAACGAATATCTGTTATCCTTGCAACGCACTTCTTCGCCGTTTATAGATACGATATAACGGTTTACGTCGCGCACTCTGCTCCACGTCAATACGTACGTATCGCCGTCTATACGCAATCCGCCGGGACGCGCCACGGACGAACCGCAGGCAAACAATACCAGCGACGATGCCGCAAGCAAACACGCAAGTATTATTAAACGCAACTTTTTCACTGCTACCTCCTTTTCGGAAACATATTCCGAAGGATCACTTTTCAAGCGCTTCGGCCTTAGCCGCTTTGCGCTCGCGTATTATCTCGTGTATCCACTTAAACTTGAACTTGCGGACCGCTACATCCAGCAGGAACAGCACAAGAGCCGTAATTATAAACACAAAGCGAGGATCGAAACTCCTGTCAAGCGCTTTGACGGTCTCGTCGAATATCTGCCAAGGGTCGTTTACGTCCACCGTTATACCGTCGCCGTTTTCGGCAAGCTCGGATAAAAACAGCCTGCATTGCTCGGTATCGGTAAACATGTCGTATTCTTTGGAATACGAAAATGCCCGGTAAGTCGTGCGCTGTGAAATGCTGTTTCCGTCGGCGTCAAGTTTGGTAACTTTTACTTCGTGTATGCCGGGGCGTCTGTTCTTAAAGGTCATGCGGCTGTAATTATCCGTCGCACCGGCCTGCATGGTAAATACCGATGCGGGTTCGCCGTTCAAGCCCTCGGGCTCGGTGACTTCCACCTTAATCGACTGTCCCTGTTCCAAATCGGTATAAATACTGATATTGGTACTGTAATTGTCCTCGTAGAGGTCCAGCTCTATATCGTGGTCGCGTATGTCCCCGGTGGGAAACAGCGCGTTTACGGCGTTGAGCAAAAATCTTGCGCCGGAGGGGCTTTGCATAAATTCGCCCGACCATTTGCCGCCTTGCAGATCGCACATAAAACTGCCCACCGTACCTTTACCGAACTTCCACTGCGCGTAAATCGGAACGTATTCGCCCATAAGAGGCGCTTCGGCTCCGTCTTTGAGCCTTGTGCCGTAATATCCGTAAAGTTTCGGCATGTCTTTCTGGTCAAGTCCGCTGACCACCGAAGAATGTCCTCTCAACTCGGGAGTGAATTCGCCCTCGGTAACCTCGGTTATATCGGGAACTTTAAGATCCTCGCGCATGGTGCCGAGTATAGAGTCGTCACCTTTGGGAGCATAGTAATATTTGCCGTGCCCGTCTTCTTCCGCAGATTTTCTGAGCTCCGCTTCGGCGCTGGGTCTGTCGCCTATTACCACGAGCGAATACGTAATGCCGCCGGTCTCGTAATTGTGCCTTATGGCGGCGCCGTATTTTTCGTAGTCGTCGCCCGGCTGTCCGTCGGAAACCAGGATGATATGGCGTCTCTCCACTCCGGTCTGCGCAATAAGAGCGCGTCCCGCGCGGTCGATAGCGTTGGTATAAGTCGTACCGCCGCCCATCTTTATGTCATCGATAGCGGCTATTATCTTGTTTTTCTGGGTCATCGGCGTAATGGAGAGTTCCTCGCTGTACGTGGTCTCCAAAGTCATTATACCGCAAAAATCGTAATCTTTAAGAGCGTTGAGACAGGACATGGCTCCTTTTTTGGCAAGATCCAACGCGGTGCCGTCGCTGCCGTCGCCCATACTGCCCGAACGGTCGATGATTATAACGACGCCCAGCGGCGGCGAATAGTCTATTGCCTGCACCGGCAACATCTGCTGGTACAAAGTGCCTATCATATCCGCGCGGTTGTAAGCGTTCGCCACAGTCTCGCCATGCTCGTTTAAGCGGTTTCCGCCGACGGTGAGCAATCCTCCGCCTACATCGTGCACGTAAGAATACAACAGTTCGTCAAAACCTTCGGGCATATCCGCATTGGCAATGTTGGAGAGTATAACCTGGTCGTATTCTCTCAGTTCTTCCAGCGTTGACGGCATGGCAGCCGCGTCGCTCGCCGCAACCACGTCGACGTTGAACTGGTTATCGATAAGCAACTGCTCGAAAGCCTGCGCCTCGCTTGTAGTACGCTCTACGATAAGCATTTTATCGTATACGCGCAAATAAATGTACGAATAGTAATTGTTGTTTTTATCTATAGTGTCCGATCCGCTGTTTATCTCGAAACGCAACTCGTGCATACCGGGCAGTTCAAACGCGTGCTCTATCTCTATTTTCTGCACACCCGCCGCAAGTTCCGCCTTTATATCCGACGACGTCTTCTCTCCGTTATCGTACAACGAGATTTCCGCGTCGCATGCAATCGAACTCTGCACGGTAAGTTCCAACTTGAAAGTATCGCCAACCAGTATATTGTAATCCGGCGCGTCCGCTCCCAAAAGCTGGACTTCGTTTCCTTCGCGCTTTTGTCCGAGATAAACGGTATCCACTTTTATTCCCTCGGCGGCAAGCGACATTACAATATCGTTTGCCGAACCGTCGGTCTCGGCGCCGTCGGTAACAAGCACTATTTTAGCCGTTTTGGGCGTTTTGAACAGCGTGCGGGCGTAACCGAGAGCCGACGCTATGTCGGTCGCGCTGTCGTCGGGACGCTTAGCTCTTATGTAATTGTCGTACACTTCGTCGGTATCGTTGGAAAGTTCCGCCGCATACACCTGGTCGTACCCAAAGGTCACTATCCCGAGTTTATAACGCGAACTGCTCGCGTTGAGCACGGATTTTACGAAGTTGTCGCGTTCTTCTTCAAAATTCGCGTCTGGAGACGAACTGTGCGACATATCCACAAGCAACAATACTTCGTTGGAAGTATTGGGCACCTGATAGCTGAAAGTAAGCCCCGCAAGCACAGTCACGCAAAGCACCGATATTATGGTGTGCAACACCACCGAAGTAACGCGGTTACGGTTGCGACGGTATTTTTTAGCCAGTCTGAAATACGGTATAAACGTGACCACCAGGGCGGGAATAAGCAACAACAACAGCCACGGGTGGGAAAAATTCATTTTGAAATTCGACATAGTCTTTTCCCTCCCTTAAAAATACTCTCTGGCTTGCAATATCCACTCTATTATGGATAACGCCACCAAAGCCGCGGCAAAGTAAACCAAAAGGTCGTCATACCAGTCCTTGGAATCGTTCTCGCCGCGGTTCGAGATTATGAAACCGCCGCTTTTGTGGATATTGCTTTCCGACGCCGGCACTTTTACGAATATATTTTTATTTACCTGTTCACCGGATATGAGTTTTTGCAAGATGCTGTACGTGCCGATGTTTTTAAGCCGTATCTCGCAGGGGAACGTCGATAAATCTTCCTCGATATCGGGTCCCATGAACTTTACGTCGGTGCCGCGCGCATTCACCTTGACCGATTCGCCCACTTCGTAAACGGGTTTATCGACGGTAGACGTTAAGAAGTAATTGAAAAAGTTATACATGAAAAACGAGAAATCGGGCCTTAATGCAAAATCGGAATAGTTTAAGTTGAGAGAAAGCACGACCACTTTTTCATCAGGCTTGTTTTTAACGAGCAGAATGGGATCGCCGCCGCAATACATGAGCGGCTCGTAACCGTCGTAAGAAAGTATGCGTTTATACCTGGTGATCTCGATACTCCCTGTATTGAGATACTGTGTCATGGGATGTTCTTCCGTCGATTCGTCCAAGTGGAATCTGCCCTGGACCTCGCTTCCAAGCGCAAATCCGGCATTGAGCGGAGCTTTATCCATATCTATCAAAAACACTATTCCGTCAGTGGGGATATTTTCCGGCATCGTATGTTCGAAGATGTAAATATCACGGTTTTTGAGCTCCGGCGTTTCGCCTTTTTGCAACTGGTCGACTTCGATATTCCACTCGTTTTTCATATCGTCGCGCAAGCCCATAAGTATGCCGTCGAAGAATATGTTGGGCAACGAGCTGGCGTACTGGACTCTTACCGTCTCTTTTGTGCCGCCGTAAATGTTGTAAACGTTGTCCGCCGAAAAATTGTCGTCCACCTGTACGTATATCTGCGCGCTGTCAAACGAATATATCGCATCGCCCACAGTTTTATCGAAAACGTACTGGACGGTTTTATCGTCGTTACAGGTGTTTATCACGTTCATTTCAACGACTTTGTCCGAGTCGTTCACACCGTTGACTTCGCAGTAAACGGGGAGCACCTGGTTTTTGCCGTAACACGCGACGTCCGCCGTAAATGTGTAGTAGTTATCAACGACGGTAGCGGTAACGTTAAGTATAGCCGCGTTCCATTCTCCTTCGTTCGCCACGTTTACCACCTTGACGTACCCGCTGTCGGTATAATCGGCGTCGGTGTATAAAACGACCTGCGCACCCGCGTTTTTAACGAGCACGTTTTCGGCAAGCATGACCGCGGCGTCTATGTCGGCGGTCCCGTAAGAGCAATCTCCGTCGTCCTTTATAAGAGCGTCGAGAGTATCGTTTATGTCGGAAAGCATATCTTTGCCGGCTTGCCGTATAAGAAACTTCGGCTCTGCGTCGGCGAGTATCAGGCTGAAAGCCCCGCCGTCGTTAACGGCTTCTTCGGCAAGCGCTCTTATTTGTTCGACGGCCCGCTCGAATCTCGTGTCCTCTACGGTGGAATCGCCGCTTAAAGCCATGCCTTCCTTTACGCGCATGCTCGCCGAAGCGTCCAAAATAGCGACCTTTTCCGCCCGCTCAAGTTCAACAGCCTCGTTTATTATAGGCTGCGCCAAAATGAACGCGCAGGAAGCAAGTATAAGTACCTGGCAGATTATAAGGATAATATTGCGCAGACGGTTTATAGGTAAGCGCTTTTTCTTGTATTTAAGACTGAGTTGCCATACGTACGTGCTCGAAATCACTTTTTGCTGGTAATTCGGTCTTATTATGTATATCAGTATGAGTACGGCTATCGAGATAAGTCCCAAAAGTCCGAGAGGCGTAAGAAGATTCATGCCATAACACCTACCTTCAACAACTCGCCGAAAAGAGCTTTCTCGATGTTTTTATTTGTCTGCAAGGTTATAAAGCCCGCTCCGCGCGAATCGCAGAACGACTTGATATCCGCTATCATATCTTTAAGAGCTTGTTCGTAAGCCAGTTGCATGCCTCGTGTTATCTTGATCTTTAAGTTTCTCGTATCGGCCGCGTTATCCGATTCGCAGTCTATAAGATTGACTCTGCCGTTGTACGCGGGGTCCGCTTCTTCGGGCGACATTATCTGTATCAAAAGCACTTGTCTGCGCTTGTAGCAAAGATAATCGACGGCTTTTTTCCAGTCGCTGTCGGTAAAGAAGTCCGATATTATTATAGTCAGTCCGTCGCCGGTGCCGGTATTGGGGCAACTCGTCACGGCTTCGCCTATATCCGTAGCGTCGGCAAACTTCATGTCCTCCAATTCGCTTATCGCCCGGAAAAACGACCTCTTGCCGATTATCGTCCCAAACGGATCCTCCGCGCGGTTTCCCTTCATCAGCTTAAACGAAGTTTTGTCCATATTGTGGACCGACAGAAAGCCCAAAGCAGCCGCCGTACCTATCGCGTACGCGGCTTTGTTCGGATTGACCTTTCCCATAGACGCCGAACAGTCCAAAAATATCTGGACGTGCATCTGTCTTTCATCGGTAAACAATTTAAGGAAATATTTTTCGAAACGGCTGTATAAGTTCCAGTCTATGCGGCGAATATCGTCGCCCAGCATATACTCGCGGTAGTCGGCAAATTCCACCGTCTGACCGTAAGTTTTTACAAGATGCTTTCCGCCGAAAAATCCGGATAAATCAGTTCGCAGATTCAATGCCAAGGTCTCTAACCGACTGAAAAAATCATCGTTTAAGTAAGAGACCTTCATTTATTTTCTCCCAAACAACTTCCGTTTACCTTTTTTTTCGACCGCATCTTCGGTCGCGGCAGGCGCGGTTTCCGTTGCCGCCTCGGCGGTAACGGCGTCGCTATTTTCAGGCGCGGCGGAACTTTCCGAAACGACGCTATCCGCCGCGGGCGCTTCCGCAGAGCCTCCCTTGCCGAGTTCGGCTATTATCATGCCGATAACTTTATCGGCGGATACGCGCTCGGCGATAGCCTCGAAGTTCATCTTCATGCGGTGACGAAGCACGGGATACGCAAGCTCGTTGATGTCGTTGTACGCAACATTGAATCTTCCGGCGAGCAACGCTTTGACTTTCGCCGCCGATATAAGCGCTTGTCCGGCGCGGGGGCTCGCCCCGAGACGTATGTACTTTTTGGACGCCGACGTGGCGCATTCGCTGTCGGGGTGCGTCGCCGAGCAGAGAGTCATTGCGTAACGCATAACTTCTTCGGCTACCGGAATCTGGTTCGCGGTCTTGCGCATCCTTATAAGCTGTTCGCCGTCGCAAGCCGCCTCGGCTACTTCCGCCATGGTCTTTTGAGTCATGTTGACTATGTCCATGAGTTCGTCGAGACTGGGATTGGGCACGATGAGCTTAAACATAAAACGGTCCATTTGCGCTTCCGGCAAAGGATAAGTACCGTCCTGCTCGATGGGGTTTTGCGTAGCGAGAACAAAGAACGGCTCCTCGAGCTTGCGCGATACGCCCATTACCGTAACGGTATGTTCCTGCATTGCTTCAAGCAACGCGGACTGCGTCTTGGGCGTTGCGCGGTTTATCTCGTCGGCAAGTATTATGTTGCTGAATATGGGACCGGGCTGAAACTCGAAATTGGAGTTGCCCTTATCGTCTTTTACTATTATGTTTGTGCCGGTCACGTCGGCGGGCATGAGGTCGGGCGTAAACTGTATTCTCGAAAAAGGCAGATTGAAAACGCGTCCAAGCGAACGGACAAGACGCGTCTTGCCTACGCCGGGCACACCCTCAAGCAGTACGTTACCGCCGGCTATCATGGCTATGATAGTTCCTTCGACGACTTCTTTCTGCCCTATGACGTCGCGTCTGACTTGATCGAATATATTCTTGCATTGCTCGCTGAACTGGCGAATATCTTTTTCGTTAACCATTGTTTCTTTAGCCTCTTTGAATTTTTTCGGTTTCCCGTTTATTTTATGATGTCGTAGTATTTGTCCATTATCTCGCGCAGATGCGGCGGCAGTTCTTTGCCCTGCGCCAACATTTCTTCCGCTTCTTTTATATAAGACTCCAAAAGTTCGCGGTAGTATTTGTCGCCGTCCACCACCTGGTTTGCGGGATCGTCCTTGCCTGCCATGCTGCCGTCGCCGGGTTTTCCGTCGGAGGGATCGCCTTCTCCGGGTTTTCCCTCGTTGCCATTGTCGCCCGGCTCTCCCGGTTTATCGGGAGCATCATCGCCGCCCTCGCTGTCGCCGGGTTCTCCGTCTCCGTCGCCTTCCTCTATTTGCACGAACATGGCGATGTACGTCATCTCCTCTTTCGTTACCTCGTCGCAACGGTCGGGCTTATCGTACCCGTCGTCCCAACCGACAAACGCCCAGCCGTCTTCGGCGACGGCTACCACCGGCTCGGTCAGTTCGCCCGCTTCCAGCAACTGGTCGAAATTGCCTTCTATATAACCGCCGTCCGGTTCGTTCACGTCATATAAGACCGAATAAAAATCGGTACGGCTCACAAACGAATCTCCGCCTTCTATAACGCCTGCGGAAGTAAGCGCCGAGACGGTGGTCATCGTGGTACCGAATGCAAACGATACCGCGGCCGTAACTATCAACGCCACCGACAATGATATTTTAAGCTGCCGACCGTTTATCCCGCCTATCTTGGCTTTGGCGTCCTCGCGCTGGCGCATGGCGATGTACGATTCGTCCTTTTCGAATTCCGCCATCGTAATAAGGCGTTCTTCAAGACCGAATACTTTATCGAGCCGAGCCGCGATCATCTTAGAATCGGGACGGAAGACTGCAAAATACATTATCGGCGTCACCGCCGCAACGGCTCCCAGCCCGAGTCCGATAGACAACCACAGTCCGTCGAACTTCGTAAACCAAGTAACGAAAGCCGTAATAAAATTTACGGCAAAACCGACGGCAATGCCCCAAAGAAGCGACTTTAAGACGCCCTCGGCAGCCATACGGTTATAAAATCTTTTGAAAACCGAATTGTTATCCATTTATTGTCTCCTTACACCGTATCGTATCATAAAACGAGTATAAGCTCTTATATGATAACATAAATCATACGGTTCTGTCAAGCCCGTATACCACCGACACATGCGAATATGTCGGCGGTATATATTGTATCAGTCCTTTAATGTGTCGTTCCCGTTTTCTTCGGGAGGCACGATTTCCTCGCCGCCGCCCTCGGACGGACCGCCTTCGTTGCCGCCCTCTCCGGTACCGCCGCCCTCGGTCTCCGTATCGTCGGTAAACGTATCAAAGACGATGTTCGCGCCGCATTCGGAATCCCAACCGTCTACCCAGTTGCCCGACGCCTCGGTAAATCCGGTGATGCGTATGGTCTGAGTAGAAGTCCAGCCGGCAAACGCGCCCGCCTGCAAAGTCTTTATTGCGGGAAGCGTCAACTCGGTAAGAGAAGTGCAACCGGCAAACGCGCCCGCGTTTAGCGTCATAAGTTTTTTGGGAATGTTTATCGACGAAAGATTAGTACAGCCGGCAAACGCGTTGGCGTTTATCGCATTGATCCTTTGCGAGAGTTTCACCGTGGTAAGCGCCGTGCAGTTTTCAAAGCAGTTTGAGGATATGCTCATTACCGCGCCGGGGATATCTATGCTTACGAGTCCGGAATTCATAAACGCTTTATTAGAGATGGTCGCCATGCGGCTTCCTTCCTCGAACACCACGGTTTTAAGATTCGTACAGTCTTCGAACGCCGAAGAATTTATCGTAGTAAATCTAAGTGGTATTGTGATGTTTTCCAGAGCCGTGCAACCCTTGAACATACTGCCGGGCAAAGACGTAACCGTCGAAGGCAGTTTTACCGAGGTAAGCGCCGTGCAGTTTTCAAAGTGGCTTACCGCGTTGCTTCCGAATAACACTCCGTCTTCTATTATAACGGTTTTAAGCGACGTGCAGTTACTGAACGCGTTGCGGTTAAACTCTTTTACGCTTGCGGGGATAGTTATGGATTGCAGCGAAGTGCATCCGTCGAAAGCATAGTCGTTTATCTTTGCGAGTCCGTCGGGAAGAGTTACGTTAACGAGGCTCGAGCAGTACCTGAACACGGAACCGCCGTCGATATTGACTATGTCCTCCCATGTGATTGTAGTAAGCGACGTGCAACCCAAGAACGCGTAAGTGCCAAGCGATACCGCTCTGCCGCCGAAGTCCACTTCTTTAAGATTGGTGCAATTTGTGAACAGTCCCATTTCTCCGTTTACGGAACTTGACGCGCCCCAGGTGCTGAGAGGCAGGTCGCTTTCATCGAACACCACTTTGACCAAGCCGTTAGCGCCTATAAACGTGTCGTAGTTTATTTTTGCGACGGTTTTGGGAATAGTAAGATTTTGAAGCGCGCAGTTACGGAGGAACCCTTCGCCGAAATTGAGCATATTTCCTTCGGGCGCAAAGTTGATAGCGGTGAGCGCCGAGCAGTCCTCGAACATATAATCGCTCAAAGCGGTAAGTCCCTCGGGCACGTCGAAGCTGACTATGCCGCTGTTTTTGAAAGCGCCTTCGCCCACTTCGGCGAGGAAGCTGCCCGCTTCGAATACCACCGACCGCAACGACGTGCACCCCTCGAACGCTCCCTCGCCGATGTACTCGACCCCGCGGGGAATATTTATCGTTTCAAGCGAAGTGCAACCGCGGAACGCGTAATCGTCTATCGTGGTTATGCTTGACGGAAGCGTTACCTGAGTAAGCTCGGTACATGCGTCAAAGGTGCGGGAGCCGATGGTGGTGACTCCTTCGGGAAGCGTTATACCGGTAATAGCCGAATGCGCAAACGCACCGGTCATAACGGTATCAAGAGATTCCGAAAGTTCAACGTCGCCCGTAGCCGTCGCCAAAAAGCCGATAAGAGCGGTCTTGCCGAGATTGTAAAGCGCGTTGCCTTCCAGAATATAGCTGCTGTTACCGTTCTCGAATTCTATCCGGGCGAGCTTATCGCATCCCTCGAAAGGATTGCCGCCTATATTCGACACCGTAATCGGTATCCTTATATATTCTATGTTGCTGCACCAGAATGCGCTGTTGCCTATGCGCGTGAGTCCGGTAGGAAGTTCCACGCGTTTCAATCCCGTCTGCGAGAATGCGTACGGCTCGATATATTCGAGCGTGCTGGGAAAGTTTACCGCGGTAAGACTTTCGGTGCTGTTGAACGCCCTGTTGCCGATAGTCCTCACGCCCTCCGGAAGCGTTATCTCGGTAAGAGATTTGGCTCCGTAGAACGCCGACGTACCGATAGCAGTGAGCGCGGTACCGTTGCCTATAAAGTTGACGGTTTGAAGATTCGCGCAACTCGAGAACACGTAATTTCCGAAGCTGGAGTACGAATCGGTGGGGATAGTGACTTCGATAAGGCCCTCGCACCCGTAGAAGATATTATTGCCGAACTTGGAGATACCTTCGGGCAGAGTCACGCTCGTAAGTCCGCTGGCACGGAAAGCGTTGTCGCCTATCTCGGCAACGGTTTCGGGAAAATCGAAACTTGTAAGAGACGCGCAGCCGTAGAAAGCGTTGTTGCCGAGCTTTTCTATCTGCGAATTGTTTCCGAACGCCACTTCTTCCAAAGCGGCGTCGCCGTAAAACGCATAGTTGCCTATGGCGCCGCTGCGGTCGCCGAAGTTTACGCTGCGAAGATGTTCGAGCTGTGCGAACGGCGCGGTAGCCATGGCGCCGCCTTTAATGTCGAGCGCGGTGCTTCCCTCAAACGTCACGTTTTCAAGCAAAGAGCCGATAAACGCGTAAGTGTTTACGGTAACTATTTGTTCGGGAATAGTTAAGTTCTTTATTCCGCTGCTGTGGAACATGCCGGTGGGTATGGCTTTAAGCCCCGCACCGAAAGTAAAATCCGTCAATTGCAAACAGCCTTTGAACGCGTAATTTCCGAGCGATGTTACTCCGTCGGGTATAGTCACCGAAACAAGAGCCGAGTATTGGAACGCATACGTTCCTATCGTAGTAAGACCGGTGCCGAAAGTTATCGACGCAAGCTGTTCGCAACTTGCAAAAGCGTAATTTCCGAGCGACGTCACGGTATCGGGGATGACGACCGACGTCAAAGCCGCATTCTGGAACGCATAATTGCCTATCGTGGAAACGTTGGCGCCAATCGTTACAGCGGCAAGCGCCGTGCACCCGTTAAACGTGTCGTTGGGGATAGCCGTTACGCCGGCCCCTATGCTTGCCGATCCAAGCGATACCGCGTTTTTGAACAACGCCGTACCCAGCGACGTAACGCTGTCCGGAATAACTATAGAGGTAACGCCGCTCGACTCGAAAGCATTGTTTCCTATCGTATTGATAGACTTTCCGAATACCACCGTAGCAAGTTTGGCGCACCCTTTGAACGTGCTGGTACCAATGCTCTTTACGGTATCGGGCAAGACGACGGAAACGAGCGACGCGCAACCGTAGAACGAGCTGTTGCCTACGCTCTTGATCTTGTCGTTGAACGTGACCGATTTTAGCGACGCGCAATTGTAGAACATGTTATTTGGAACTTCTTCAACGTCCCGAGGGAACACAAACGTCTCAATGCCGCTTGCATTAAACGCATTGGTCGCTATACTGGAAACTCTTGCGGGAAGCGTTATGCTTTTAAGCGATTTGCAACCCGAAAAAGTATACGTGTTTATCGTCGTGACTTTTTCGTTGGCGCCAAAGTCAACGGTTTTAAGATTGAAACTGTCGCGGAACGCGTTCGCGCCGATACTTTCAAGCGTTTCGGGGAAGGTTATTTCTCTCAGCGACGCGCAACCGTAAAACGCGTCGTCTTCCACCACTTTCAGTTTACTGCCGGTTTCAAACGTTATTTTATTCAGATAACGGTTGTTTTTGAAAGCGCCCTTTGCTATGGTTGTGACCGAAGCAGGCACGCGGTATGTCTGGGCTTTGTTGTACAGCGGATAGTACAAAAGCTTGGTTTTGTCATTGCTGAGCACCGCGCCGCCCGAAAGCGAAGGTCCGGTCTCGGAATCGCCGGTTATGTTTACCGTTCCGAGGAATTTCACGTCCGAGAATATGCTGCTGAAATTGTCTACAAGCGCGCCGGGTATGGTTATCTCGGCAAGCTCGGAATCGTAGAACGCGCTTTGTCCCATAGAAGTAACGGACGCGGGTATCACTATGCTTGTCAAAGCGGTGTTCTGGAACACGTTTCTGCCTATCGTTTTAAGTTTGGCGGTAGCGTCGATCTTTTCAAAATTAACGGTGGCGAGCTTAAAGCAATTGGCAAACGTGTAATTTCCCAATTTTACGAAACGAGCCGGAAAAGACACTGTATGTATCGCGCCGCATTGTCCGAACACGCTGTTAAATGCGCTGGTTCCGTCTTCGACCGTGAGGTCTTCGGTACCGCCTGTCGCAAATTCAACTTCGGTTATGCTTTCGCACTTGTTGAACGCGCCCTGTTTGACGGTGGTGACGGTATTGGGTATGACTATTTTGCCTTCCTTGCCCACGGGGCACTGTATGAGCGTCTTTTTGTCGGCGCTGTAAAGTATGCCGTCTATCGAGGCATAGTTCTCTCCGCCATCGTCCACGTTAAAGTCGGCAAGCGCGTAGCAGTTTGCGAAAGCATTGCTTCCGAATACGTTTACCGTGCCTCCGGTGCCGTTAAGTCCGTCGGAAAGTCTCGACGGGAAGTTTATCGTAGCGAGTTCGTAGCAATTGTTGAACGCGGAAGCGTCCACTGTGAGCGGCTTTGTTCCGCCCGACGCAAACGTTACGGTATGAAGTCTTCCGCAACCGTTGAACGCGAACTTTCCTATGCCCTGTACGTTATTGCCGTCGTTGCCAACGCCGCTCGGTATTGTAATAGTCCTCAAAGCGGAACAGTTGTTGAACATATAATCGGCTATCCTGGTAAGACGCGACGGAAGCGTTACGTTTGTAAGTTTTATGCAACCTCCGAACACGCCAGTAGTAGTCGTGCCGTTGGCTACGGTAAGTTCGTTTTCATCGGTCACTTTATCAACGTCGGCAATGCTAAACGTGGTAAGCGCTATGCAGTTGTAGAACGCGCCGGCGCCTATGCCGGTAACGCTGCTCGGCAACGCGATGTTATCGAGCGTCCTGCAAGACGAGAACGCTTCCTTACCTATGAACGAAAGGTTGCTGACGCCCGTTTTGCCGTCTTCCGCACGGGTGCCGAAAGTAACTCTTTGCAACGCATAACACAGCTTGAACGCCGACTCGCCCACGCCTATCACGGTATCGGGGACGGTAACCGAATTGAGCATCGCGCAGTTATAGAACATATACTGCGGAATGTCTCTTACGCGCGAAGGGATATCCATGCTTATCAGCTTTCCGCAGTTAGCAAAAGCATACTCTCCTATTTTGAGTTCTTCGACGCTGCCCGACTCGAATTCTATGCTGTCGAGATTGGAACATCCGTCAAACGCGTTCGCTCCTATCTCGACGATATTCTTGCCTATCGTGATTTTGTTTATGGAAGTATTGCCCTTAAACAGTCCCGCGCCTATCTTTGTAACGGTCTCGGGCAACTGGTAAGCGCCGGTCTTCCAAGTGGGATAAAACACCATTACCGTCATATCGGTATCGAATATAACGTCGTCGTGTATCATGTAATGTTTGTTTTCGGGATCGATGGAGTAATTTTTAAGAGCTTTACAACCGTAAAACACGCCGCTTCCCAGTCCGATCACGTTGGCGGGTATCTCTATCGCGTCGAGCGCGGTGCAACTGTTGAACACGTAATCGCCGAGACTCAATTCCGCGCCGTCGGCGGCAAACGTAACTCTCTGTATCTTCGTGCATCTGCTGAAAGCGTAATCGCCCACCTCGGTCAAAGACGCCGGCAGTTCCACTCCGGTAAGCGCAGTGCACGACACAAAAGCAGATTCGCCGATCACGGCAAGTTTGCTGTTTGCCGCAAAAGTTATGCGGGCTAACTTATTGCAACTTGAAAACGCCTCTTTGTCTATCCTGACGAGCGAAGCGGGAAAATCGAGCGCGGTAAGCACGTTGTTTTTATAAAACGCGCGCTCTCCGATGCCGACCACATTGCTGTTGTGCTCCATAACCAAAGAGGTTATCGCATTGCAACCGCTGAACGCGGTCTTGCCTATCGTGAGCGCGGCGGCATAGAGGTCGTCGCCTTTCACGGTCACCGACGTCAATCCGGTGCAGTCGGCAAACGCGCTTTCGCCTATGCTTTTTACCCAGTTGGGAATAACGACTTCGGTAAGGTTGACGCATTTGGCAAACGCGCTTTCACCGATAGCCGTAATGCTTCTGGGAATAGTGAGTACGCCGCTGCGTCCTACGGGGCAGTACAGTATAGTGTCCTTGCTCTTATTGGTCAACATGCCGTCGACGGTGGCGTAATCGCCGGTCGTCTCATCCATGTTAATGCGCGAAACTCCGGCGCAACCGTCGAACATTGCGGGATTGAAGTTTGAAAGACGCGCGCAGAAAGAGATCGTCTCCAATTTGGCGCAACTCTGGAAGGCTTTTTCGTCTATTATCAATTTATTGCCGACACCCGCGCGGAAAGACACGGTGGTAAGCTGCTTGCAGCTGTAAAACGCCGCCTGGCGGATATTTGTCACCGTGGAAGGAATTATCACCTCGGAGATATTGGAGCTGTTAAAAGCGCGGTACGGGATCTCGGTAACGCCTGCGGGTATCTCGAACGAGCCCGTTTTGGACTGCGGCACGTACATGATGCCTTTATCGCTGGAATTTTCGGTAAGAATGAGCAATATGCCGTCCACCGACTCGTATCTTATATCCCTGTTGCCGTCGACGTGGTAAATGTTGACTTCTTCCAACTTGGTGCAACTCTCGAACGCCGTGTTCTCGATAAGAACTACGGTATCGGGAATGGAAATGCTTATAAGTTTTGTGCAGTTTTTGAAAGCAAGACCGTCCACTACCGAAACTCTGGCTTTGCCGTGCACGCCGTCGTCGTATTCGACGGGAACCGTCAGCTTGGTAACTATGGAAGTGTTGAGATCGTCGTCTTTTACAACCGAATAAGTGCGACTCTTTTCAAGGTAATTGAATTTGAATACAGGCACCCAGTAAGCCACCGGACGAACTCCGTACGTGAATCTCCACGCATTGTATCCGTTGCCGTTTTCATCGGTGTAACGCTCGCCCTTTCCGTCGCGGTCGGCGAACCAGCCCACAAACATATATCTTGCGTCGTCGTTTTCGGGCACATTCCATTTGTATGCGCTGTTATATACCGATTCGCCAACTTTTTCGCCGCTTTCGCTATCCAGTATATAGTACGTCGCGGGCTTATAGTTGGCGTAAAGCACGATGTCTCCCGTCTCATTAAACGTTTCGGAGTCGAACTTAGCTCCGCCGCTCGCCGCGCCGCCGGCGGTAGTGTACCAGCCGTCGAAGTCGTATCCTTCCTTTGAAGGTCTTGCGTCGGGCATGGTTATCTCGTCGCCTATGGCGTAGTACTGCGTTTCTACCGCAGGCATGCCTCCGCGGGTATCGAATTCCATGGAATACGCGTATACGTCTATGCCCACCCATGCGGAGGGAATGTTGTTCATGTATACGGCTCTTACTTCCACTCTGTTATTACCGGCAAGCGTCAACGCCACGCGGGCGGAATTCACGCCCTCGACTCTTGTAGATGCGCCGCCGTTTACTCTGACTTCGTACGCGACCGCGCCCAGCGCTTGGCGCCACGAGACCGTATTGCGGTCGTACGCGAGTTTTTCGTACATAGCGTCGTAACGCATGGTCACGGGGTTGCTCATAAGCGAGCTTTTGCCCGCCTCGGCGCTTACCGCCTGCACCGTCACGACATAGTCCTTACCGCCTACGAGGTCGGCGGCGGAAAGTTCCAATTCGGGCGTATCGTCATCGGTATGCATTTCCTTGTTGTCTATCATAACTACGTACGATACCGCGCCTGCTACCCTGCGCCAACGCACGACGTTTCCGTCCGCATATATTCCGCCGGGAGCCGCCAAAGTCTTTTTATCGTATTTTACCGAAGTAGGCGCGGGAGAATTGTATCCTTTGGTCACGGGATACACGTTTATCTCTATGCCGCCCTCAATGGCGTCGCACTCTTTAAGGTCGAAACTCGTGGCGTTACCGACGTTTACTTCCCGATGGTCGTGCGCGGTATTGCCGCATTTTACCGACACTATGTAATTTACGGCGTTGGGCACCGAAAGCCAGCGCACCGTTTGCGAGGCTTCGTCTACGGTAAGCTCGCTTACCGCGGAAAGAATACGGTTATATGTAAACACTCTCGAAACGGAATATGCGTGACCGTCGGCAAACGCCTTTACGGTGAATTTTATCCCGCCCTCCTGCATGGGGCAGTTGGCAAAGTTATAGTTTGTCGATCTTCCGAGATCTATATCGGTATGGTTGTGCGCTTTATCTCCGCAGTCTATGCTGATGAGATATTTTTCCGCTCCCTCCACTTCGTTAAAAAGCAACACCGAAGGCTCGACAACGCTGAATTTCGAAACTCTGTCAAGCGATTTGTTACGGTAATATCTCATCGCCGTTTCGGAATTGTTCGACTCGGACTGCGCCATGGCGGTGACTTCTATAACGTAATCGCCCTCTTTCGCAGATGCGAAATCCACCGGTACGCTCTCGCCGGCGATATTTCCCTCTTTTATCACGGTGCCGTCGGAATGAGTGACTTTTACCGCCATGATCCTCGCGTTGTCTATTCTGTCCCACGATACGGACGTATTGCTCACGCTTACCGCGGGGACGGGAAGTTTATTCGTGCTCTCGACCTTGCGCCACAACGCGAACGCGGTAGTGCTTTCGCGCAGAACGGTATCGCGCTCCAATCTGTACGTAAGTTTATCGACCGATTCGTACGCGCTTATCCACCAGCCGTTGAACACATAACCGTTAAGTTCGGGCACGGGAGCGTCGAATATCTTACCGCCCAAAGTGCCCATGCTTGCTATTTGCGGCTCGTCGGCCTCGACTTCCGCCGGATAATTGAGATCGAAAGAAAGCACGTATTCGCTTTGACCCGCCGTCTTTTCCGCCCACTGCGCATATAACGTAACATCGGAAGTTACGCTTTGCGTACCGAAAAGGAACGGTTTGTTAAAACCGCCGTCGGTATACCAGCCTATAAAAGTGTGTCCCGCAAACACAGGGTCCTCGGGTTTTGCGACCGTTTTGCCGTTAAGCACCGTAACGTCGTCCAAAATGCTTCCGCCGTTAGAAACGAACGAAACGGTATAATACAGTTTTCTTATAAAACGCATGGGAGCGCCGTCGCCGTATGTAAGCGTTAAAACGTCGCCCGTCCACTTTGCGGAAACCTGCTCGTTGCCGAAAGTCATGACGATATCTTCGCCGTTTACGGTATACGTGCCGTTTTTATTCACGCCCTTTATTACCATCGAAACGCGGTCCGCTCCAAACAGGCTGACCTGGTATTCGTCCGAGCCCGCGTCGTAATAATACACTCCTGTTTCGGGGCCCTCCTTGGGAGGCGGGATTTCCACTTCGCCGCACGCGACTATTACCGCGCTTACCAGCGCGACCAGAAGCGCTAAAAGCAACATAAGCGGTTTTCTGTTTGTCTTTTTCATACGGGTCTCCTCATTGATCTCTAAATACGTTGTTCGTCAAACCGAAAATCTTAAAATAAATATCCGAAAAATAAAAACGCGCGCCAAAAAACCTTTGACGCCGTTGTCATTTTTCCGGATACTATATTTGTAATATTTTATCATATAATGATTTTATTGTCAAGCCCGGAAAACAAAATTTTCGATTGATTTTTTTCGGCGGTTTTTTATCAAAAAGCGTCCGTCCGCTGTGCGGAAAGACGCTTTTGCCGCATTGTTTTTATTCTCCCTGCGTTTTGTCCCGCTTTGCAGCGCCGCCGGAAGCGCCGGACTGTTTTTTTGCCGTCCCGCCTGCCGTTTTTGCCGCAGCGGTTTTTGACATCCCGCCTGCCGCTTTTGCCGCGGCGGTTTTTGCCGTCTCTCCGGCTGTCTTTGCCGCAGCGGTTTTTGATGTCCCGCCTGCCGCTTTTGCCACGGCGGTTTTTGACGTCCCGCCTGCCGTTTTTGCCGCGGCGGTTTTTGACGTCCCGCCTGCCGCTTTTGCCGCGGCGGTTTTTGACGTCTCTCCGGCTGTCTTTGAACCGGCTTTCTTCGCAGTCCCCCCCCACGGCCTTTTTCGTCGTTCCGCCCACGGCCTTTTTCGTCGTTCCGCCCGAGGACTTTGACGCGGTTTTTTCCTCCGCCGTACCGGACGTATTTACCTCTGCCGCCTTTGACGTCCCGCCGCCGGTCTTTTTCGTAGCGGTTTTAGTCCTTGCACCCGTCGTTTTTGACGCGGTCTTCTTTGCGGGAACGCCCGCTTCGGTTTTATTTTCCGCCGTAGCGGCTGTTTCCTCCTCGGCTTTCGCCGCTTCTTTGGCG
>CATKCE010000054.1 GCA_949744905.1 uncultured bacterium | reverse complement strand
TTTGTGCCTAACGTGTTGGGTAGCGATGAGTCCGCCGTTGACGAAAGTTTTTCCGATTCGAGTTTGGAATATCCGCAGTATACTCGTCCGAGAGTTTTCATGGGGCTTGAAGTGCCGGAAGTTCTCGTAAGCGGACATCACGAAAACGTGGAAAAATGGCGCAGACTTAAATCGCGCGAGATAACGCATGCACTTAGACCCGACCTCGAAAGAGATACGGATACGCGATAAGGAAGTTTCTTATGATAAATTGGTACCCGGGACACATGACAAAAGCAATGCGCATGATAGAAGAAAATCTGCGCCTTGTCGACGTGATAATTTACGTGTTGGACGCCCGCGCTCCAATAAGCTGTATAAATCCGAATTTTGAGAGCATGATAGCACGTATGCCTGTCATATATGCCGTAAATAAGGCGGAATTGGGCGACGGCGCGCGTGTAAAAGAATGTGTGGACTATTTGTCGGTCAACGGCAGAACGGCTATTACGCTGAGTGCTACGACGTCAAGGGCCGCTGCGCCTATACTCTCGGCGATACGTTCGTTGTGCGGGGCAAAAATAGAAAAGTACCGCGGTAAAGGCGTAAAAACAAGTATAAAGTGTATGGTTCTCGGAGTACCCAATACCGGAAAATCAACCATCATAAACAACCTGTGCGGAAGCGCGAAAACGATGACCGGTAATAAAGCGGGAGTCACAAGAGGAAAGCAGTGGGTGCGCGTGAACGATTATTTGGAAGTATTGGATACGCCCGGCACGCTGTACCCGAAGCTCGGCGATCAACGCATTGCCAAACGTCTTGCGTATATAGGAAGTATCAAAGACGAAATTCTCGACACTTACGAGTTGGCGTGTTCTCTTGCCGGAGAGCTTGGCGCCGAATATCCGGAAGCGCTCATAAAGCGCTATAATACGGAGGAAACCGACGGCGAAGCGTGTTTGGCGGCGATAGCGCGTTCGCGCGGATTTTTGATGCGCGGAGGCGGAGTCGATACCGAACGCGCTGCCGTCGCATTGATAGACGATTTGCGTCGCGGCAGACTCGGTGCAGTCACTTTTGATAAAGTTACGGAGTTTTTATGAATACCGCGGATATCTTTGCCCATGACGCGCAGTTGAATTGCGGAATCGTAGCGGGAATAGACGAAGCCGGCAGGGGACCGTTGGCCGGTCCTGTGGTAGCCGCATGCGTTATAATGCCGTCGGACTATATGGTGGACGGCATAGACGACAGTAAAAAGTTGTCGGAAAAGAAGCGTGAGGCTCTTTATGATAAAATAATCGAAGCCGCGTGCGCTTACGGCGTGGGTATAGTCGACAACTATATAATAGACGAGATAAATATTCTCAACGCGACTAAAAACGCCATGAGAGATGCATTTGCGAAAATGGGCATTATGCCTGACATAGTACTTATAGACGCTGTAAAAAATCTCGGTTTGCCTTGCAAAAGCATGTCAATTATAAAGGGCGATGCAAAAAGTTACAATATTGCCGCCGCGTCGATAGTGGCAAAGGTCACCCGCGACCGTTTTATGCGTAAATACGATGTCGAGTATCCTGCTTACGGATTTTCAAAAAATAAGGGATACGGTACCGCAGAACATATAAACGCTCTCATCAAGAGCGGCGCTTGTCCGTTGCACCGAAAAACCTTTATCAAAAATTTTGTGGGAAAAGAAATCGATGAATAAACGCGATAATAAATTAAAAGGCAGATCCGGAGAAAAGATTGCGTGCGCGTATCTTAAAAAAGCCGGATACGAAATATTCGCCGAAAATTTTTCGACGGATATCGGAGAACTCGATATAGTTGCGAGCGACGCCGAATCGCTTGTTTTTATCGAGGTAAAGACACGTATGGACGATGGATTCGGTACTCCTGCCGAAGCCGTGAATTACCATAAACGGCGCAAAATAAACGAAGTCGCGTCCCAATATATTAAAAAGTTTCGGTACTTTGACGTGCCTGTGCGTTTTGACGTCATAGAAGTTTATCTCGGCAGTAATAAAATAAATCATATCGTTAATGCGTTTGACAGCTATTTAAGATATTGAGCGGGTTGTCCGCGGCATAAAAATCACCGCGCAACTTCAAAATAGAATTATAAAGAAATGCATATCGAAAATTTTACAAACGGCGATATTATTTTTCTTTGTCAACGCTTGCAATCGTGCGTGAAAGGGTGTACAATATTCAAAGTTACGTTTTATCAAGGATTTTTATGAGCGGTAATCTTGTTACGATATTATCGGTAAAGACGGACGTGTCGATACCGCCTAAGACCGTATTCCGCATCGGACCGATGCCGATATCGGAAACTATGGTAAGCGCATTCATTACCATGGTCGTTCTTGTCGTGCTTGCGCTTATCATACGTGTCGCGTTTGTGCCGCGTTGGCGTAAAAACGACGTAAAGCCGTCCGGTTTCAGGATATTCGTGGAGTCTATGGTAAACATGTTCGATTCTTCCGCGCGCGAGCAAAGCGGCGGTTACGGCGTTTTTGTGGGGCCGTTCTATTTTTCGCTTGCCGGATTCATAGCTCTCGGCACGCTTACCGAACTTATAGGTTTGCGTCCGCCTACGAGCGATCTCAATGCTACGTTGGCGCTCGGCATTATGTCTTTTGCGCTTATAGTATTTTTCGGTTTCCATAAAAAACATGCGAAACGTTTATTGCATTACTGCAATCCTATAAACATAATAAGCGACGGAGTAGTCCCGTTTTCGCTTGCGTTGAGACTTTTCGGCAGTGTGTTTTCCGGATATATAATAATGCATCTCATTTACGGTCTGCCCATTTTTGCGCGCGTGGCGTTGCCTGCGGTCGCGTCCGTGATCTTTACGTTGTTCCATGCGCTTATACAAAGTTATATATTTATGTTTTTGTCTATGAGTTTTATAGGCGAAGCGATAGAATGATATTCGGAGGAAGTTATGGTTTTATCTGTTATTAACGCTGTTGTCGTGTTTCTTACAAGCGTTGAGGGACTTGCCGCGATAGGCGCGGGAATTGCCGCGTTTACCGGTCTCGGCGCGGGAATCGCTATGGGTATCACCGCCGGCAAAGCGGTAGAGGGAATAGCGCGTCAACCGGATGCCGAGAAGAAGATACGCAGTTCCATGATGTTGGGGCTCGCGTTTGCCGAAACTACCGCCATATACGGAGTTTTGGTCGCTATTCTTATCATGGTGATGTAACGCTACCGGTATGAAAAAGATAATAGAAGAACTCGGTTTGGGCGGTTGGGACATTTTGTTCCATATCGTGAATCTTGCGATACTTATAGTAGCGCTGTATTTTCTTTTATACAAACCGGTAAAGAAAATAATAGAAAGCCACCGCAAGAAGCTTGACGACATTTATGCCGAGTCCGACCGAATACGGGAAGAAAACGAAAATCTTAAAAGCGAATACGAGGATATAAGGCAAAAAGCGCTTTCCGAGAGCGCGCAGATAGGCGAAAGGGCCGCCGAACGCGGGCGCGAAATAGTGGAAGACGCTCAACGCAAGGCGGATACAATAATCGAAAGCGCGCAAAAAGAGGCTTTGACCGAGCGTCACCGTATCCAGAACGAGTTGCATGATTCGGTGGGGCACATCGCGGTGGAAATAGCCGGAAAAATACTCGAGCGCGAGGTAAACGAAGAAGATAACCGCCGTATCATCGACGAAAGTCTTTCGGAGTGGGAAAAATGACGGAAACGGTATCTGTTTTTACGGCTTTTCCGCTTTCGGATGAGGATAAAGAACGTATACGCAAGGTTTTCGCACGCAAACACGGTGAGGACGTAAGTTTCGAATTCAATATAGATAAAACCGTACTCGGCGGTATACTTATAATAGACGGCAACGATTATTACGATTCTACGGTCTCGGGCAGACTTGCCAAGATAAAAAGAAATTTGCAATGACGACGGAGCTCTATGAATAAAGACGAGATCACGCAAATAGAGGAGCGTATTCGGAAAAAATTAAGATCCGTATCGCTCGACTACAATGTTATGCCCGCCGGACGGGTGCGGTTTTCCGGCGACGGCGTTATCAAGATCGACGGATTGCGCAATGCTAAATACGGCGAACTTTTGGACGTTGGCGGCGTAGCCGAAGCGATAGTTCTCGGACTTTACGAAAACGAGGTGGACGCGATAGTTCTTGCCGAGGAAGACAAAGTGTCTTCGGGAATGATAGTAAAAGCCACCGGACGGATAGTCGAAGTGCCTGTAGGCAAAAAACTTATCGGTCGAACGGTAAATCCTCTCGGAGCGCCTATCGACGGTTTGGGTCCGATAAAGGGCGCGAAACGCCGCCCCGTAGAAGCGCCCGCCGCAGACATAGCCGACAGGAGCAAAGTCGACACTCCGTTGCAAACGGGAATACTTGCGATAGACGCTATGGTGCCGATAGGTCGCGGGCAACGCGAATTGATAATAGGCGACCGACAGACGGGCAAAACGTCTTTGGCTGTGGACGCTATTATAAACCAAAAAGGCAAGGACGTTATCTGCATTTATGTGGCAATCGGGCAAAAAGCAAGCAATGTTGCGTCCATATTGCATACGCTTAACGAATTCGGGGCTATGGACTATACGATAATAGTCTGTTCTACCGCTAAAGATTCCGCGCCGCTACAATATATCGCGCCGTACAGCGGTTGCGCCATAGCCGAAGAATTCATGTATTCCGGTAAAGACGTGCTTATCGTTTACGACGATTTAAGCAAGCATGCGGTCGCGTACAGGGCGATGAGTCTGCTTTTGAAAAGACCGCCGGGACGCGAAGCGTATCCGGGAGACATATTTTATCTGCATTCGAGGCTTTTGGAGCGAGCCGCGAAATTGTCCGGTAAGATAGGCGGAGGCTCCATGACTGCGTTGCCGATAGTGGAAACCATGGCGGGGGATATTTCCGCTTATGTTCCTACAAATATTATTTCCATTACCGACGGTCAAATTTATCTCGAGAGCGAACTTTTCAACGCGGGGGTGCGTCCCGCGGTAAACGTCGGGTTATCCGTTTCGCGCGTAGGGTCGTCGGCGCAGGTGACCGGAATGCGCAAAGTCAGCGGAAAACTTCGTCTGGATCTATCGCAGTACCGCGAGCTTTCGGTGTTCGCTCAATTCGGTACCGATCTCGATGCCAATACTTTGAGCCGTTTGGAACATGGCAAAAGAACGACCGAGACGCTTAAACAGGACGTTCATGAGACATATCCCGTGGAAAACCAGATAGTACTTTTGTACGTTGCCATGAAAGAGTTGTTAAAAGACGTCCCCGTAAAAGACGTCACAAAGTTCAACGCCGAATTTTTGCGCTATATAAATAACGCTTATCCCGATATTATCGCGACAATACGCGATACCGGAGATATAAATATGGAAACCGGGCTTGCGGTGGAAGACGCCGTCAATGAGTTTTCGGATATCTATTATAAAAAATGAGAAACTTTTCGGAAATAAAACATCGAATAAAGAGCGTCTCCGATACGCGCAAGATAACCGGCGCCATGGAGATGATTTCGGTTGCGAAAATGCGGAAAGCCGTAAAAAGTTACGAGAGCAATAAGGCGTATTTTTCGGCTTTGCGAAAAGTGATAAGCGATATCGCCGCGCGTTCGAAAAACGTGGCGCATAAAGCGTTGTGCGCGTCGTCGGGAAAAAATACCGCTTACATCGTTGTGGCGTCCGACAAAGGACTTGCCGGTAGTTTTAACCACGACATTCTGGCTCATGCCGAAAAAGTCGTATCGGGAAAGGATAACGCGCGTCTGTTTGCGATCGGGCATGTTTGCGCCGAGTATTTCAAATCGAGAAATTTTATTGTTGACGATATGTTTGTCGACGCGTCGTACGATCCGTCGATAATGCGCGCGGCGGAGATTGGCGAGACGGTATACGGAATGTTCGAGCGCGGCGAGATCGATCGCGCGTATATTGTGTATACCGCAATGCAAGGAAACAAGGCCGTGCCCGAGAGGCTCGTATTATTGCCTATCGACGATTGCGTGTCCGACTGCGGACGATGCGATGAAATCTCTTACGAGCCTTCGGCGGAAGAAGTGCTTTGCGAACTTATTCCACAGTATCTTACGGGAATAATATACGGGGCGCTGGTGCAGAGTTCTTTATGCGAGCACGAACAGCGGCGAAGCGCAATGAACAATTCCACACGCAATGCCGACGAACTGCTTGAAAAATTGAAAAGCGAATACAACCGCGCCAGACAGGAGACCGTTACGGGCGAGTTGATGGAAATAGTTACCGCATCATACGGAGAGCGAAATGACGACTGAGAACAAAAAGATATATAAGGGTATAGTCACCGCCGTAATGGGTCCTGTTGTGGACGTGGGATTCGACGGGACATATATGCCCAAAATACATGAAAAGCTGATAGTAAAAACCGATGAAAACTATATATCATTGGAAGTTTTCAGTCACATACGCAGCAGGGTAGCCCGTTGTATAGCTTTACGCGCTACCGACGGTATGAGCCGCGGTATGGAAGCGTTTGCGTCCGGCGAGCCGATAAAAGTTCCGGTCGGCGAAGGCGTTCTCGGGAGGGCAATGAACGTGCTCGGAGAACCGATAGATAAAAAGGGCGAAATCGTTGCGGAAAAATATATGTCGATACACCGCAAGGCTCCCGAATTTTTCGAGCAGTCTCCCTCGACTAAAATGTTGGAAACGGGTATAAAGGTGATAGACCTCGTCGCGCCGTATGCGCGCGGCGGAAAAATAGGGCTTTTCGGAGGCGCGGGCGTCGGAAAAACCGTTCTTATAATGGAATTAATACGCAACGTCGCTCACGAGCACAACGGTTATTCCATTTTTACGGGCGTCGGAGAGCGAAGCCGCGAAGGTTACGAGATGATGTGCGATATGGCGGAAAGCGGCGTTATGGATAAAACCGCGCTCGTCTTCGGACAGATGAACGAACCTCCCGGAGCGCGTATGAGAGTTGCGCTTTCCGGACTGACGCTTGCCGAATATTTCCGCGACGAACTCAATAAAGACGTTTTGTTGTTTATAGATAATATTTACCGTTTCGTACAGGCTGGAAGCGAAGTGTCCGCTATGTTGGGACGTATGCCCAGCGCCGTGGGATATCAACCTACGCTTGCGACCGAGATGGGCGCGTTGCAAGAACGTATCACCACTACGAAAAACGGCTCGATAACTTCCATACAAGCGGTATACGTGCATGCCGACGACTTGACCGATCCCGCGCCTGCCGCCATATTTTCTCATTTGGACGCGACTACCGTGTTGTCGCGTAAAGTTGTGGAGCAAGGGATATATCCGGCGGTAGACCCCCTCGGTTCGGCGAGCCGCATTTTGGAACCGCGTATCGTGGGCGAAAAACATTACGATACCGCGCGTAAAGTCTTGGAGGTATTACAGCGCTATGCCGAATTACAGGATATCATAGCAATTCTCGGCATGGATGAATTAAACGAGGAAGATAAACGGTCGGTTTACCGCGCGCGAAAGATACAGCGTTTCTTTTCACAGCCGATGTTTGTGGCAAGCGTGTATACCGGTATGGAGGGCAGATACGTTCCTGTTAAAACTACGGTGGAATGTTTTGACGAGATACTAAAAGGCAATGCCGACGCATATCCCGAAAGCGCTTTTTACATGGTGGGAGATCTTGACGAAGTCAAGGAAAAAGCGAGAGGGCACTGATAAGTGGAAGAAAAGACTTTTAGATTGCGTATAATAACGCCCGACCGCGATTTTTTTTCCGGCGAAGTTGAAATGCTCACCGTAAACGCCATAGACGGCGAGCGGGGTATCATGCGGCATACACTGCCGTTTGTTACCGCCATAAAAGCGGGCGTCTTGCGAATAAAACAACGCGGCAGAGATATGGAAGCGATAAATTCTGACGGTATCGTTACGGTATCGGGCGGAGAAGTGACGGTTTTGACTTTATCATGCGAATGGCCGTATGAAGTGGACGAGGAGCGTACGCGTATGGAAATACTCGAACTTCGCGATAAAGAAAGAAACAGTAAATCGGTCTACGAATATAAAATGGCTAAAGCCCAACTTGCCGCGCAATTCGCAAAACTGAAACTCGGCAATAAGCGAAATTGATCTTTTGTATGTAACGCATCGGAATATCCCGGCATAAATAATTTGAGACCAGCCGTATGTCGGCAATGAGGAGGCGATTTCCGCGTTACGCTTAAATGTCAGTCTTTCGACGCTTAAAGAAAATCTTTCGGCGCTGCGTAAAATGACTTCGGCTAATATCTGCGCCGTTGTAAAGGCGGATGCGTACGGGCATGGGCTTGAAGCGTTGAACGCGCTCGGCGACGCGGACGAGTTCGCGGTGTCGTGTTTGAGAGAAGCTTTGCAGGTGAGCGGCAGCACCGAGAAAACGGTAAACATTCTGTCTTTGCCGGATAAAACGCTTTGCGATAAGTATTCCGATACTGCCGTGCCTGCCGTAGCCTCGGAAGACGATATCGAGTTCGTTTCGCGATTCGGCGCGCGTATGGTCAATATCAAGATAAATACAGGCATGAACAGATACGGAGCCGATCCGGACGAATTGAATAAACTGCTAAGTATTGCCGATAAATACCGGTTGAAAGTAAAGAGCGTATTTTCGCATATTTACGACCTTGGCGCCGCGGAGAAACAATTCGATAAATTTATTAAATGCGTCGAACCGGTAAAAAAATATATTCCTCAACTGCATATTCTTTCAAGCAACTTTTCGAGGCTTCCGTCGTATATGCATCTGGATATGGTGCGCGCAGGGCTTGTATTGTACGGCTACGGGCATGAAGCGGTGCGCGGCGCAATGACGGCGTCGAGCTCTATAACGCAATTGCGCGAAGTGAAAGCCGACGAAAACATAGGATACGGCAATTGTCTCAGCGGTAAACGGCGCGTTGTCGCCGTACTCGGCGCCGGATATGCCGACGGTTGCCGTCGCACCTGCGATAATATGCCGAGATATGTTTCGATGGGCAATGTATTGTGTCCCGTAGTGGGACAGGTATGTATGGACGCAATGACTGTAGACGTGTCGGGAATGGACGTAAAAGTCGGCGACGAGGTCTATATTATGGATAAATATTATGATGCCGAGGCTATCGCTGTTTCGTGCGGTACCATAAGTTACGAGATACTGACCGGTTTCGGAAAGCGCGCGGTACGCGAATATATCGCATAGGAAAATAAATATGGAAAAAAGCGAATTGCGGAAAGAACTCGTAAAAATACGGCTTGCGGTAAAAGAGCGCGAAAATAAAAACGAAATAATCATGCGAGAAGTTTTGCGTATTGCGGAAAAATATGATAGAATATTTATATACGTTTCCATGGGGTCCGAAGTGGATACGCACGAAATTATTCGCGCGTTGGGCGGTGTAAAACAAATTTTCGTTCCGTATACCGTAAAAGGGATCATGCGCGCGGCTGTACCTTTGTACTCGGACAAGCCTTTTACGCCCGACGGACGGGGAAACGTGCCGGTACGAGGAGACGGATTTTTCGACGGAGAAGCCGATCTCAATATCGTACCTTTATTGGGATACGACGACGGGTGTTACCGCGTGGGTTACGGCGCGGGCTGTTACGACCGCTATTTTGAAAAATTTAACGGCGGTTTGAAAGTGGGCCTTGCTTATGCGGAGCAACATTGTGTTTTTACGCGCGAACAAACGGATATCCCGCTCGATATGATAGTAACGCAGTCGGGTATCCTCGGGAGAAATAAATGAAAAAACAGACAAAACAAAATATCAAACGCTATGTTCTCAGTTGTTTTACTATTTACGGCATATCGTTGCTATTCTCGCTGTTCAGCTTGATTTTCATACTGGACATCATGCCGGGTTGGTTGCAATTCGTAGTAAGTTTCGTATTTATCGCGCCGACTATGTTTATGTTGTTTTCGCAGGGCAAAGTTCAGGGCGAAAAATTATTTAAGTTGCGCGCCAAAACAAATTTGTCGGATATACACGAAGAACAGGCTCTCGATATACCTATGTACGACTGCGTTTTCCATGTGTTGGGCTTCGTCATACCTGTTTTTGCGGTCCTTATACTTTCGGTAATATTAAAAAACAACGTGTTGCAATTTATCGGAATAATATTCGAGTTTCCTATAGCGTTGATATTTTTGTCTGTGGGAGCGCTTAATTTGCAGACGCCGTCCGCCGTTATGCTGGGGATATTTTTGCCTTACACGTTGATAGCCGCTGGAATGTTTATATTGGGTTTTGTGCTCAAAGTTTACAGACTGAAATGCCAACACGGCAGTATACGAAACGAGTTGCGTACTTTCGATAACTGAGTATGAGAGTAATATCGGGAAAATATAAAGGTAAAAAGCTTATTCCGCCTGCGGACATGAGCGTACGCCCCACGACCGACCGTATAAAAGAAACGGTATTCAATATACTGTGCAGTCGCTACGGCGGAGTGACGGGCAGCGTTCTCGATTTGTTTTGCGGCAGCGGGGCGCTCGGGATCGAAGCATTGTCGCGCGGCGCGGAATACGCGGTGTTTGTGGATAAATCTCCGCAAAGCGTAAAGCTGACTTACGAAAATCTTAAAGGCGTAAAGGAAAAATATTCGGTCTACAACACCGATTACAGGGTGGCGCTGGAAAAATTGAACGAGCCGTTCGATATCATATTCTTAGATCCGCCGTACAAAGATAAATTCGAATTTACGGCTTTGGATATCATAGAGAAGAAAAAACTTTTGAAGCGCGGCGGGGTCGTGTTTGCGGAACATTCGCGCGAAAATAGCTTGATAAATTTGTCGTCTTCATTTATAATAGATACGCGTAATTGCGGTAATACCGGAATATCTTTTATCACATATGCGGAGGACTGTAATGAAAAATAACGGCTTGCTTGCAGGATCGTTCGACCCGTTTACTTTGGGACATTACGATATCGCGTCGCGCGCGGCAAAACAATTCGACCATTTATATATTGCCGTCGCGTCTGATACCGGCGATAAGAAGTGCATCGCGTCGCTTGACGAGCGTACCGAGATAGTTAAAAAATCAGTGGCTGATATCTCCAACGTATACGTGTACACGTTCGACGGATTTTTGACCGATT
The DNA here is from genome assembly GCA_949744905.1 of uncultured bacterium. Lineage (GTDB taxonomy): Bacteria > Bacillota > Clostridia > Christensenellales > Pumilibacteraceae > Pumilibacter. The sequence continues at coordinate 4,992 of CATKCE010000054.1, read as the reverse complement.
TTGCGCGGGAGATAGGCGCAGATACCGTAGTGCGCGGACTGCGTACTTTTAAGGATTTCGAGTACGAAAAGTCGTTGTCGCAGGTATATAAATCGCAATGGAGCGAGATAGAGTCCGTATTTTTGATCTCTCTGCCGGAATATTCCCATATTTCCGGCACCATAGTCCGCGACCTTGCGCTTTCCGGCGGCTCGCTGAGCGGTTACGTGTGCCCCGCGGCGAGAGCGGCGGTGGAAAAAATATACGGCAGGAGATATTGATTATGGATATAATGCAGATAATAGAACAGCTCGAGATAGAACTCGGCGACCGTAAGAGCGGATTGTTCAGTAAAAAGATAGATATAAATAAATGTTCAGAGTTGACCCGCAGACTCAAAAACTCTATTCCCGACGCCATCCGCGAAGCCGAATACGTTGTGGATAATAAGCAGAAAATATTGGAGAACGCCGACAGCGTTGCAAAAAACACCATACGGGAGGCGGAGGAAAGAGCCGAACACATCATAGACAATTCCGAGCTTATCAAAAGAGCCGAGATGGAGGCGAAACAGCTTATGGAGACTGCGTACATGCAGTGCGACGCGCTTGTAGACCAGACAAAAGCCCATCTCGATATTATGTTCCGCGATATAGAACAATTCTTGCAGTCGGCGCTTGCAATGATACGCAACAACCGCGAGGAACTTCGCGGCGCGATGATAGTAAAGACCAATAAAAATCAATAGGTGATCCGAATGTTTGAAAAGGTACGACCGATAATGTCGCCCGAAGAAGCAATACTTAAAGTACCTTTCGGCGACGGGCTTAAAAAGTTAAAGAAAAAGCGCGACGATGAATTGCGCAAAATATTCGCCGGCGGCGACGAAAGACTGGTGCTGATAATAGGGCCGTGCTCCGCCGACAACGAAGACGCCGTATGCGATTACGCGTTGCGTCTTGCCGGACTTGCGGAAAAAGTCAAAGACAAAATTTTTGTCGTGCCCCGTGTTTATACAAACAAGCCGCGTTCACGCGGAGAGGGCTATAAAGGCATGCTCCACAATCCCGACCCTCAAAAGGGGACCGATATACAGGCGGGCATACTTCGTTTAAGACACATGCATATTCGCGTTGTCGAAGAGAGCGGTTTGACTTCCGCCGACGAAATGTTGTATCCCGATAATTACGCGTATCTCGATGACGTTCTTTCATACGTCGCCGTGGGCGCGCGTTCTACCGAGAATCAGCAGCACCGGCTTGTAGCGGGAGGCATAGAAGTCCCGGTCGGTATAAAAAATCCTATGAACGGCAGTATATCCGCGTTGATGAATTCTATTTATGCGGCGCAGATAGAGGGAGAATTCCAATATAACGGTAACCAGGTAAAGACAAACGGAAATCCTTATGCCCATGCCGTATTGAGGGGCGGGGTGGACGTTTTCGGCAATAACCATCCCAATTATCATTATGAGGACCTCATGGAATTGCAGCGCGGATACGATAAACAAAAACTTAAAAATCCCGCGGCGATAATAGATACTAACCACAGCAATAGCGATAAAAAACCGTTGGAGCAGATACGTATCGTCAAAGAGATCGTCGCCGTCCGCGGAGGCAACGACGACTTGCGCCGGCTTGTAAAAGGTTTTATGGTGGAAAGTTATATAGAAGACGGAAATCAGTCTCCCGACGGAAACGTATACGGAAAATCGATAACCGACGCATGCCTCGGATGGAAAAAAACCGAACGCCTCGTGCTCGATATTGCCGAAAAACTGTGATCATACTGTCAAAAGTTTTCTGTCCCAAAAAGAGTTTCCGTTACGCGCGGTGATCAAAGAATACAATCCGCCGGCTATGCCGTCGCTGTCCGCAATTGTTTGCGCGTCGGCGCCGAATCTTGCATAGTCGGTATTTTTTATTGCGACTCCGGTAAGACTTTTTAATATATCTTTTCGCGTGTTTTTCAGCGCTATAAGTCTGCCGCGGGCGTCGTTTGCCGCCGACATAGTTTTTTCGGTTATCCCGAGCAATGCTTGCAAACAAATCCTTTTTATCCGGCTCATAGTGTAACGTTTGCTTTTGCAGTCGGCAAAGATTTCGTCCAGCGAACAATATTTTTCCGCGCTTTCTTTGAGTTTGTGTTCCAAGCCTTCGGCGGCGTCTAAACAGCTCGATATATCGAAAGTGCGTAGCGCGTTTATTGTCAAGGCGTTATATGCCGCCCGGTTTACGGGATGTTTTTGCAACTCGTTTACAAATGCTTCAAATGAATCTTCGGCAATATACGGTTTTAGCCCTTCAAAACTGTTTTGTCTTATCAGTTTCCGCGCCGCCGTTGCCGATATATATTCTCCGTTCTCCGAATCGTCGTTATAACCGTTTCCGCGACGTTTTACGAATATAGGTTTTATATCGAGCGACATGGAAAAAATCGCTTTTAAGTATTCTATGGCAAGAATGTTGTTGGGTTTGCTTAAAATGTCCGTGCAGTTTTCCATATCCGTCAATACGTATTTCGTGGCTTGTGTTACCGCAACGGCGTAGGGAAGTCCGCGGCTTAAATATTCCTGCAACTTGTTTTTATAGTCTTCACTCTCGTTTGATTGCGCTTTTGCTATGCGCTGTAAAATTTCGCCGTCGTCTTCCGCTCCTAATGACAGATATTTTATTGAAGGGATATCGGATATGATTTTGATCGCGCCGCGAGCGAATGTGTTTCCGGCAGCGCATGAAAACACAGTCGGCAATTCCACAACGCAATCCATGCCGCTGTATATCGCTGCGGTAGCGCGCGTTTCGGGACACAATACGGCGGGTTCGGCACGCTGTACGAAACACCCGCTCATTATCCCTATAACGGTATCGGCATCGCATGCTTTTTTTGTTTGCCGTATGTGATATGCGTGTCCCGTATGAAACGGGTTATATTCGCAAATGATTGCGACCGAAGCCATTTACATTCCTCCGATATGTCTATGTTGGGATTATAACAGAAAACCGTTCATTTTACAACCGATTTTGTTGACAATGTATTTTTGCGGTGCTATAATGTAATAAATTTATATATCCCGTAGATTGCGGACAAGTAGGTACGGAAAACGTTTATCAGAGAGTTATGCCGCGGCTGAGAGCATAATAAAAAGGTTGCCGGAAACCGAAACCACCGTATAGGGAAACGCGGCGCAGGCGGAAAACTGCGCGGAGAGGTCGCAACTTTGCGGCGAATAAAGGTGGAACCACGGTATTTTATCGTCCTTTGGCTTATTGTCGAAGGACTTTTTTTATAGGAGTGAGCGATATGAAAATCAAATTGACGGACGGAAGTATTTTGGAAGCCGTTAGCGGCAGCAGCGTTTTACAGATAGCATCGCTGATAAGCGACGGATTGGCGCGCGCGGCGCTTGCGGCAAAAATCGACGGCGAACTTGTCGATCTTACCGCTGTCGTCACAAATGATTGCGATTTGCAGATTTTGACTTTCCGCGACGAAGAAGGACGCGATGTGTACAGACACACCGCCGCACACATTTTGGCGCAGGCGGTAAAGAATATTTATCCGACGGCGAAACTTGCGATAGGGCCCGCAGTTAAAAACGGTTTTTATTATGATTTCGAATTTGCAGAGCCTATAACGCAGGCGGATTTCGAAAAGATAGAAAAGGAAATGCAGTCGATAGTCAAAGCCGATTTTCCGATAGAAAGATGTTCCGTCACGCGCAAACAGGCGCTGACGCAAATGAAAGGTTTTGACGAGCCGTACAAAATCCAACTTATAGAAGATTTACCCAAAGACGCCGAAATAACACTTTACAGGCAGGGCGACTTTACGGATCTTTGCAGAGGTCCTCATTTGCCGTCTACGGGCAGATTGAAAAACTTCAAACTTACGCAGATAGCGGGCGCGTATTGGCGAGGCAATGAAAAAAATAAGATGCTCACCCGCATATACGGTACGGCGTTTGAGAAAAAATCGGAACTCAACGAGTATATCGAAAAAATGGAGGAAGCCAAAAAGCGCGACCACAACAAGCTGGGACGCGATCTCGGTATATTTATGACGGCAGACGTAGTGGGGCAGGGTCTGCCGATACTGATGCCCAAAGGCGCGAAAATATTGCAGATACTGCAACGGTTTGTAGAGGACGAGGAAGCTAAGCGCGGTTTTATGATAACCAAAACTCCCAATATGGCAAAGTCAGATCTCTATAAAATATCGGGGCATTGGTCGCATTATCGCGATAAAATGTTTATACTTGGCGAGATAGACGAACACGGCGAGGCGGTAAAAAAAGAAGACGAGATAATGGCGCTCAGACCCATGACGTGTCCGTTTCAATACCAGATATACAAAAACGGTTTGAAGTCTTACCGCGACTTGCCTTGCAGATATTCCGAAACGGCGACCGAATTCCGTAAAGAGGCGTCCGGCGAAATGCACGGACTTATACGCGTGCGTCAGTTTACGCTTTCGGACGGGCATATCATTTGCACAAAAGAGCAGGTGGCCGAGGAATTCAAGCGCTGTTTGGACCTCAGTTACTATATTCTCGATTGTCTCGGTATGCGCGACGACGTGACTTTCAGGTTTTCCAAACGCGGAACTTCAAAGTCGGATAAATATATCGATAACGACGAGGCTTGGAACAATACCGAAGCGATGATGAAGCAGATACTCGACGACTTGGATCTTGTGTATACCGAAGCCGATGACGAAGCGGCGTTTTACGGCCCCAAACTCGATATACAGACTACCAACGTTTACGGCAAAGAGGATACGCTTATCACTATTCAAATCGACTTTGCCGCCGGAGAAAGCTTTGACATGCAATATGTGGACGTAGACGGAGCAAAGCGTACCGCCTACGTTATCCACCGCAGTTCCATAGGTTGTTACGAGCGCACGTTGGCGATCCTTATAGAAAAATATGCCGGAGCGTTTCCGCTTTGGTTCAGCCCTACGCAGGTGAGAGTGCTTTCGCTTACCGACCGTACCGCCGAAAAAGCCGAC
>CATKCE010000053.1 GCA_949744905.1 uncultured bacterium | reverse complement strand
GATAGCGCCTAAAGGCGCGGAGCGAATCCCACCCTCTCTGCCAAAGTGCCGTGTTGAAAACAAAGCAACGCGGTATTTTTAATGGGGCGGCAGGGGATTCGAACGGGCGGAAAAAGCAAAAGCACAGTGTGCTTTTGCCCGCCCCGGCGTGATAGCGCCTAAAGGCGCGGAGCGAATCCCACCCTCTCTGCCAAAGTGCCGTGTTGAAAACAAAGCAACGCGGTATTTTTAATGGTCTGCATATAACTTTATATATTTGTAAATTCCGTATACGTGTGTTATAATGTCATTATGGGTTGGTTCAACTATTACGGACTCGTCGTTATGGCTGTTATAATGGCGCCGAATATCGTTTATGCGATAAAGCATAAAGCCGCCGCGCCGGAGCAGTATAAAAACAAAACGGTCGAGGTTTTTGAGCAAATAGGCAGATACGGATGTTTTGTGTTTATGATATTCAATATTCCGTATTTGTATTTCGATTTTTGGTTTAAGCATGCGCTTATAACGTATCTGTCGGTAAACGGCGGTTTATGTGCCGTGTATTTGCTGTTCTGGATAATTTGCCGTAATTCAAACGGAAAACTCAAAGCATTATCGCTTTCGGTGATCCCGTCGTACATTTTTTTATTCGACGGTATAATTTTGACAAATATCCCATTGATAGTTTTCGCAGTCGTTTTTGCCGCGGCCCATATAATTATAAGTTTTAAAAACGTTGTAAAAGAGCGATAAAAACATTAAAATGGAATCGGAATTTATTGACCATAAAAACAAATATAAAGTTTCGGGGGCGGGCGGATCTTTGCCGATAGATGCAGTAATGCGACCGACCGAAAAGGACGTATGTATGTTTGATACCGATGAACAGATAAGGAAAGTCGCGCGAAGCCTTACGCACTATATTTACCGCAACACGGCGCTCGAAAACTATCATTCCGACGGCGTAAAAATGGACGGCGGATTTTATAAGAAGATCTACGGAATAGTTTACCGAAAGATAAACAAAGTTAAGCTCCTTCACGGATATGCGGCGGAGTATCCCGGCAAGTGCGAAAGCAAAGCCGATTTCGACAAACTTATTGCAAGCGTTCCCGAAGATTTGCAGTTAAAGTTTATAAACTATCTGCAAGAACTTGTTTGGGGATTCGATTTCGGCACGCAGTGGGATAAGGCCGTTGCCGCTCCTCCCATAGCCGACGGGCAAGGGGCGGCGAGCTACGTGCTTTGCGGCAGGTTCAAAGAGTGCTGCGAAAACGGATGCGAACTTGACGACAAGACAATGTGTTACATAAACAAAGACGTGCACAACAGAATTTATACTTTGCTTATCGGCGGTCATTTTAATAAAGTAAAATAACAAAGCCGCATCGGAAAACCGACGCGGCTTTTTAATTTACTGAATCAGCTTATACGCGTAAGGTCGAAAGTTTTTTCAAGCCCGAGAGCGTCGAGTTTTTCGGAGATCTTTTTGCTTGCTCCTCCGCCCCAGCCGAATGTTCCGAAAATCGAATACTCTTTTAATGGAGGAGCCAGCGCTTCTATTTCGGCTAAAAGCGTGCTTATGCGGGGAGTGGGGCGGCTGTTGTACGTGGGGGAGCCGATACACACGTGTTTGCTCGCGGATAACGCCGCCATAACGTCGCTCATGTGTGCGTTTCTAAGGTCGAACGATTTTATCGACTGATACCGTTTGCCGAGTTCGGCAAGCGCTTCGTCCGCTCTTTGCGCGGTCCCGCCCCACATGCTGTCGTACACCAAAGTTGCGTCGGATCCCTGCCCGGAACACAGAGCGTCGTACAACTTCAATATGTCGGGAATATGTTCGGTCCATATCGTTCCGTGCGACGGAGCTATCATATCAAGTTTAAGAGTTTTTACGGCCTGCACGGCTTTTGCCGCCTGCGCGCGGTACGGCATGACTATATTGGCAAAATAGTGGGTCGCTTCTTCGAGCGCGACGTTTACGTCGGACAAAGTGTCGAAAACTTCTTTCGAGGCGTAGTGTTGCCCGAACGCGTCGTTGCTGAAAAGTATTTTTTCGGAGGGAAGATAAGTTACCATATTATCCGGCCAGTGCACCATTGGAGTGGCGGCGAATACGTACGTTCTTCCTCCGATCGAGACTTGATCGCCGTTTTTTACCGTGCTTGCGTCTGCGCCGAACATGTTTTTCAGGAACTTTGCCGCCGCCGCGGTAGCGTACACCGCGGGATCGCACAACTTCATTATTTCGGGAAAAGCTCCGCTGTGGTCCGGCTCGGTGTGGTTGATTATCACGGCTTCTATGTTTTTAGGATCGGTGACCGACCTTATTTTGGATACAAGCTGTTCGCTTTGTTCCTTACGCACGGTATCCACCAAAGTGAATTTCCCGTTGTTTCCCTTTATAAGATAAGCGTTATAAGTTACTCCTCGGTTTACATGGTATCCGTGGAAACGCGTCTCGTTAGCGTCCGTCGCTCCTACGGCATATATGCCGTCCGCTATCTCCGCGGCTTTGCACATCGTATTCGACATCTGTGTCGTCCTCCGTTATAATTGTGTACGGATATAATTATAACGCGTTTTTCGGTTTTTATCAACCGATGCGCGTTAAAATTTCGATAATCGCGCGAAAGCGCGGCATAAATAAAAAACCGGTTACGGCAAATTCGCGTTTTAGCCGAAAAACGCCGTTAAAAGGGCGATTTACACGTGTTTTTAGGGTAAAATCGGCTAAAATCCGTCGCTTTTCGGAAAATACGGTTGACATAATATATTAGCGCATATATAATATAATAAGCGGCGGTGTGTGCAGTATTTTGTAAGTCGCCGCAAAAAAATAAGGACAAGTTTCAACGAAAAATGAGTTTTTATATTGCCGGAACGGGCAGCGCGTTGCCCGAAAAAGTAATCAGCAACGACGACCTCGGCAAAATTGTGGAAACCAACGACGAGTGGATAAGGACCCGTACGGGCATACGTAACCGCCGCGTCATAACAAACGAGACGCTCACGGGACTTACGGCAAACGCCGCCCGCGCCGCAATTGCCGACGCCGGTATCGACGCAGGAGCGATAGACCTCGTGTTGTGCGCGACCATGCGCGGAGATATGGTCACTCCGTCGCAGGCGTGTCTTACGGCGGAAGAATTGGGAGTGGTAGCTCCGTGCTTCGACATAAACGCGGCTTGTTCGGCAATGCTCTATTGTCTCGAAATAGCCGATTCGTTCATTTCGGCGGGCAAAGCGTCTACGGTGCTGGTGCTTGCGTGCGAGGCGATGAGTAAACAGATAGATTGGAGCGACCGCAGTACCTGTGTGTTGTTCGGCGACGGCGCCGCCGCTATGGTGCTTAAAAAGGGCGAAGGACTTTTGGGACAAACTATGGTGTGCGTCCCCAACGGAAAGACTATATTTACTCCCGCTTACGACGGAGAAAGCCCGTTTTCCACCGTCGAAAAACGTAAGACCGCGCTCAACATGGACGGCAAGGAAACTTATAAGTTTGCCGTAAACGTGATGATGGCGCAAATGGAAGCGGCTCTCGAAAAATCGGGTCTCGGTATAGACGACATAGATTACATTTTGCCCCACCAGGCGAATATTCGCATAATAGATGCGGCGAAAAAGAGGTTCGGAATACCCGACGAAAAAGTGCTTACCAATATAGACGCGTACGGAAATATGTCGGCGACAAGTATCCCGGTGCTTTTGGACGAAAACGCCAGAGCGGGAAAATTCCGCAAAGGCGACAAACTGCTCATGGTGGCTTTCGGCGCGGGCATGACCGCCGCTGCCGCCGTAGTAGTGTGGAACAAATAAATCAAGGTTGCAATTCCCGCAAGGGGTTTGTACATAAATAAAAAAAATCAAAACGTGCGACTGCGTCGTACAAGGAGGACTACTGTTATGGAAACTATCAAGACTTTGGCGGATATCGTAAACGAGTACAAGGGCGAGACCCTCGATATCAGTGAAAACACTACTTTCGAAGACCTCGGATTCGACTCTTTGGATAAAGTCGACCTTATGATGCAGGTGGAAGAAAAATTCGAGATAACTCTCGGCGACGATCTTGTCGTTAGCACGATAGGCGAACTTGCCGCTAAAATAGACGAACTTAAAAAGTAAGATGCGCAAGGCTTTTTTGTTTGCGGGGCAGGGAGCTCAAACGCCTGGCATGGCGTGCGAGTTATCTTCGCCGCGCGTGAAGGAGCTGTTTGAAACCGCCGAAAGCGTACGGCCCGGTATCACCGGACTTATTTCCGGCGGCACCATGGAAGAACTCAGCCAAACCGTGAACACGCAGCCCGCAATGTTTGTGGCGGACCTCGCGTACGCTTTGGCGGAAGAAGAAAAAAACGGCGCGCCCGACGCGGCGTGCGGTTTTTCCGTGGGCGAGATACCGGCGCTTGTGTACGCCGGTGCGCTTAACGTAAAAGACGGCTTGAGCATAATAATAAAACGGGCGGAACTTATGCAGGCGGCGTGCGAGCGTAGCGGCGGAGCGATGATAGCGGCCGTAAACCTTACTCCCGCCGACGCCGAAAAAGCCGCGGCCGAATGCGGAGCCTGGGCGGCCAATTACAACGCTCCCAAGCAAACGGTTATAGCGGTCCCCGCCGAAAACGAAAAGGCGCTTACGGAAAAAATAGCGTCCATGGGCGGCAGAGGCATAAAACTCAAAGTTTCGGGCGCGTTCCATTGTCCGTTGCTTGCCGATGCGGCGAAGGAGTTCGGAGAATTTTTGAGCGGATTCGTCTTTTCGGCGCCCCGCATTCCGGTATACGCCAATCTTACGGCGCTTCCGTACGGCGAAGGAGAAGTTGCCCGCGAGACGCTTTACAGGCAGATGTGTTCGCCTGTAAAATTTACCGAGACGGTGGCAAACATGACCGCCGCCGGGATAAGCGAATTTGTTGAAGTGGGGCCGGGCAGAGTCCTTACCGGACTTGTGGCCAAAATAAAAACGTAAACAATATAAGCAAGTCCGGCACGTTATCTGCGGGACCTGCTTTTTTCAAGTACAGTATAGGAAGTATCGTAATATGGAAAGTATTCTTAAAGGAAAAACCGTTGTCGTTACCGGCGGGGTGCGCGGGATCGGACAGGCCATAGCCGCGCGTTGCGCCGAAAAGGGCGCCAATATCGCGGTGCCGTATGTTTTCGTCGACCCCGAGCCGGCGCTTAAAACGTACCGTTCTTTCGGAGTAAAAGCCGAGGCGTACGAGTGCGACGTATCCGACTTCGAGGCTACAAAGGCTGTTTGCGATAAGATAGTCGCCGATTTCGGAAGCGTTGACGCGCTTGTCAACAACGCCGGTATAACTGCGGATAAACTTATTTTGCGCATGACGGAACAGGATTTCGATAAAGTCATCGCCGTAAACCTGAAAGGCGCGTTCAATATGATAAAACATCTTACGCAAAACTTTATGCGCGCCCGCGGCGGAGCGATAGTAAATATCAGCAGCGTGGTGGGGCTAATGGGCAATGCCGGACAAGCCAACTATTCGGCGAGCAAAGCGGGATTGATAGGACTTACCAAGACCGTCGCGCGCGAACTCGCGTCACGCGGAGTAACGTGTAACGCGGTCGCTCCGGGATTTATCGATACCGCCATGACGGCGGCGCTCACTCCGGAGCAACAGGACGCGATAAAAAAACAGATTCCGTTGGGCTTTATAGGCGACCCCGACGACGTGGCTCGCACCGTAATGTTTTTCCTTGAAAACCGTTATGTGACGGGTGAAGTGATCAAAGTGGACGGAGGCATGTATATATAATGGAAAGACGCGTAGCCGTGACCGGACTGGGCGCGATAACGCCGGTAGGTAACGATGTGAAAACGGCATGGAAGGCGATAACGCAGGGAAAAAACGGAATATCGCGCGTTACGAAGTTTGATGCTACGGATTTTAAGGCTACCCTTGCCGCCGAAGTAAAAGATTTCGACCCGTTGTTGTATATGGCTAAGGGAGAATTGAGAAAAAACGACCTTTATACCCAGTACGCGGTAGCCGCGGCGACGCAGGCGGTCGAGGACAGCGGAATAGAGGGCAAGATAGACCCCGAGCGGTTCGGCGTGTACGTCGGGAGCGGCATAGGCGGAATATCCACCATGATGACCGAGCATTCCAAACTTTTGGACGGCGGATACCGCAGGATAAGTCCGTTTTTCGTTCCTATGATGATATCTAATATGGCTACCGGGACGATAGCCATAAAATTCAAGGCGTGCGGAGTCACGCTTCCCATTGTCACCGCTTGCGCCACAAGCAGTAACAGCATAGGAGAGGCTTATCGGGCGATAAAGCACGGTTATGCCGACGCCATAATAGCAGGCGGCAGCGAAGCGGCGATAAATCCGCTCGCATACGGCGGTTTTATAAACTGCATGGCGCTTTCTCAGGCATCCGACCCCGACTCTGCAAGCATACCGTTCGATAAGCGCAGAGCGGGATTCGTGATGGGCGAAGGCGGCGTTATACTTGTTTTGGAAGAATACGATCGCGCGATAGCGCGCGGCGCCAAGATATACGCCGAAATGACGGGTTACGGAAATACCGACGACGCGCACCACATCACGGCTCCGGATCCCGAGGCAACGCAGTCGGCGCGGGCAATACGCATAGCCATGACCGAAAGCGGCATAAGCGGAGGCGACGGAGTGTACGTAAACGCGCACGGCACCGGAACGCCGCTTAACGACAAGACCGAAACGGTCGCCATAAAAAAGGCGTTCGGCGAGGACGGCGCGCGCAAAGTAAAGGTGAGTTCAACTAAGAGCATGACGGGACACATGCTCGGAGCCGCCGGAGCTATGGAGGCTCTTGTGGCTGTGCTCTCGTTGAGGGACGGGATAATACCTCCCACTATAAATTACAAGGAGCCCGATCCCGAGTGCGATTTGTTCGTTACCCCCAACAAAGCCGTTAAAGACGATATTAAATTCGCGCTGTCGTCGTCGCTTGGCTTCGGCGGACATAACGCATGCCTTGCTTTCAAAAAGGCGTAGTCGAATATAACGAGGTTTACTTATGGATATAAAAGTAATAAAGACCCTTATAAATTTATTTGAGAATTCCCAATTGGGCGAAATGGAAGTGGAAAGCGGAGAAGCTGGCGATAAAATGCGCGTCACGCTTAAAAAGAATTCCGCGTCGCCAATCGCCGTTCCCGCGCAGGCGCCGGCTCCGGCTCCCGCGGCGGAAGTTACCGTGCCGTTAAAAGCCGAGACCGGTCCGGGCGAAGGCGTGCTTGATTTCAATCTTGTGCAGGACGTAAAGTCGCCCATGGTGGGCGTGTTTTACGCCGCTCCGTCCCCAGAGTCCGAGCCGTTTGTGACGCGGGGCAGCAAGGTGAAAAAAGGCGATACGCTTTGCATAATCGAGGCAATGAAACTCATGAACGAGGTCGTAGCCGAGCGCGACGGCGAAATAGTGGAAGTGTTGCCCAAGTCCGGCGAACTTGTGGAATTCGGACAGGTATTGTTCCGCATTTTTTGACGATACGCCGTTAAATTAAAATAAAGGAATACGGCGGCGCGCCACTGCGTGCGGACATCCGCCGTAAAAATATAATATGTTTACTAAAATATTGATAGCAAACCGCGGCGAAGTCGCGGTGCGCGTTATCAGATCGTGCAAGGAGATGGGAATAAGCACCGTTGCGGTATTCAGCGAAGCCGACCGCGACGGTCTTTGGGTATCGCTTGCCGACGAAGCGTATTGCATAGGTCCGGCATTTTTGAAGGACAGTTACTTAAACATGACTGCGATAATCGACGTGGCGGTGGCTACCGGAGCGCAGGCGGTGCATCCCGGATACGGTCTTCTCAGTGAAAACGCGCGTTTCGCCGAGTTGTGCAAGCAGTGCGGGATAAAATTCATAGGGCCCGACCACAAAGTTATCGACGCAATGGGCAACAAGGACGAGGCCCGCCGCACCATGAAAAAAGCCGGAGTGCCGGTAGTGCCGGGTATGGACGCGATAACCGATATCAACGAAGCTCTCAAAGTGGCGAAACAGATCGGGTATCCCGTTATCGTCAAGGCGAGCGCGGGCGGCGGCGGCAGAGGCATACGTATAGTCGACCGTCCCGACGACCTGCAAAAAGCGGTCCAGATGGCGTCCAACGAAGCCGCCGGCGCGTTCGGCAACGGCGAAGTGTATCTGGAAAAATATCTTACCCGTGTAAAACACGTCGAAGTTCAGCTTTTGTGCGACGAGCACGGCAACGTCGTCACGCTCGGCGAGAGAGATTGTTCGGTACAGCGTAAAAATCAAAAGATAATAGAAGAAAGCCCTTGCGCGACTTTGCCGGAGTCTGTTCGCAAAAAGATGTTCGCGGCGGCTAAAAAAGCGGCGGAAGCGGTGGGATACACCAACGCCGGCACCGTTGAATTTCTTTTCGACGGAAAAGATTTTTATTTCATGGAAATGAATACGCGGTTGCAAGTGGAACATCCCGTTACGGAGTACGTATCGGGCATCGACCTTGTAAAATGGCAGATACGTATTGCGGCGGGGCTTCCTCTCGGATTTACGCAGGAGGACGTACACCTTTCCGGTTGCGCCGTCGAGTGCCGCATAAACAGCGAGGACGTAAAAAACAATTTCCGCCCGTCGTGCGGGCAGATAACGCTTTTGCATATACCCGGCGGACCGTGGGTGCGTTTCGATACGGCTATATACCAGGACTACGTAATCCCTCCGTATTACGATTCCATGATAGGAAAACTGATAGTTTACGCCCGCGACCGCAAAGAAGCGATACGCAAACTAAACGCCGCTCTTTGCGAGCTTGTGGTGGAAGGCATAAATTACAATGCGGAACTGGGATGCGATATTCTGTCCGAACAGGAATTCGACGACGGAACGTATTGCACGGATTTTATGCAAACGCATAAATTTTGACCGCAAAAATAATATCGTAAAGGATTCGATAAAATATGGGATTCGAAGAAACCATACGGAAAATATTTTTCCGTAAACCCAAAATAGAACTCGAAGGCGGCGCAGACGAAAATAAGCCTTCGATGCCGGAAAGAGTGTCGGTGCGTTGCGACAAGTGCCGCCGTATCTTGCTTTCAGACGAACTTGACGGAAACTGCAAAGTTTGCCCCAAGTGCGGATATCACTTCAAGATAGGCGCGCGCGAAAGGCTTGTCGCGCTTGCCGACGACGGCGAATTTACCGAATTGTTCGCAGAAGCTGTAACTCCCGAAGACTGCGATTTTCCCGGCTATGCCGAAAAACTGGCAAAAGCGCGGGCCGAAAGCGGCGAGACCGAGGGCGTTGTGGCGGGTATTCTGCGCATAAACGGAATTTATACGGCGGTATTCGCCATGGACCACCGTTTTATGATGGGCAGTATGGGATACGCCGTCGGCGAAAGAATAACGAGGTTGTTCGAATACGCAACTTTGCACCGCTATCCGGTAGTCGGGTTTGCTTTATCGGGCGGCGCGCGCATGCAGGAGGGCATAACCTCTTTGATGCAGATGGCGAAGACGAGCGCGGCGGTAGGACGCCACAACGACGCGGGACTTTTATTCGTATCGGTACTTACTAATCCAACTACGGGCGGCGTTTCGGCGTCGTTCGCGTTTTTGGGAGATTTGATAATCGCGGAGCCGGATTCGTTGATAGGTTTTGCCGGTCCGCGCGTTATAGAGCAGACTACGCGGCAAAAACTGCCGGCGGGATTTCAAAGAGCGGAATTTTTACAGCAAAAAGGTTATATCGATTTGATAGTCAAGCGCACCGAAATGAAAGATAAACTGTACGATATCCTTGCCCTTCATACGGGAGGTAACGAGTAATGGCGCCCAAAGCGGAAAATAAGAAAACACAAAACGAACAACGCGGGCGCACGCCGTACGATATTGTCTGTCTCAGTCGCGATAAAGCCCGCCCCACGGCGGTAAAATACATTGCGGCTGTCACGGAAAACTTCATCGAGCTTAAAGGCGATAGGGGATTCGCCGATGATCCCGCCATAGTGGGCGGAATAGGGCGTATAGACGGAATGCCGGTCACCGTGATAGGCATAGAAAAAGGCGTCGATACCGCCGATAAGATAAAACACAACTTCGGCGGGGCTTCTCCCGAGGGGTACCGTAAAGCTCTACGGCTCATGCGGCAGGCGGAAAAATTCCGCAGACCCGTGCTCAACATCGTCGATACGTCCGGCGCGGCTTGCGGCATAGGCGCCGAAGAACGCGGCGAAGCGGAAGCCATAGCGGTAAATCTGCGTGAAATGGCGGGTTTGAAAACGCCGGTCCTCAGCTTGTTTATAGGCGAAGGCGGTAGCGGCGGCGCTTTGGGACTTGCGGTGTCCGACGAAGTATGGATGACCGAGACGTCCACGTATTCGGTCATATCGCCCGAGGGATGCGCGTCGATCTTGTATAAAGACCCGTCGAAGGTACGGGAGGCTGCCGAAGCGTTGCGGCTTACCGCTCCCGAACTGTTGAAGAAGGGCGCGGTAGAGCGGGTGATACCCGAAAACGGTTTCGGCGAAGAATTTTTCGCGGCGCTCAAAAAAGATATACGCGCGTTTTTCGAAGAAAAGAAAAAGATCCCCGCCGCCGAGCTTGTAGACGCAAGATACAAGCGGTTCAGGATATTTTGACAGATAGGAACTATCAGAGGTATATTATATGATCACAATTGTAACCGACACATCGGCGGGATATTCAAGGGCGGAAGCCGACAGCCGCGGCATTCGTCTTGTGAGTCTGGCGTACTTGATAAGCGGTATCTCATACAGCGAACAACCGCGCGGCGAAAACGGAAATTATCTTGATAAAATGCGCGGAAAACTGCTTAAAACAAGTCAGCCCGCCCCCTTTGCTTTTTCGCGGATATTCGAGGAGCTCACGCAAAACGGCGGCGAAGTGCTTTGTATAACGCTGTCGTCGGCGCTAAGCGGTACGTATTCGAGCGCGGTTAAAGCGGCCGAGCCGTTCGGTAAAAGCGTGCGGGTGGTCAATTCGGGCACTGTAAACGGCGGATTGCATCTTTTTGTCGACGAAGCTGTAAATATGCTTGTGGGAGGGCTGTCGCTTGACGCGATATGCGGTAACCTCGAGGAGATAAAGAGTAAAATAAATACGGTTTTCACGGTAGAGTCGTTGGAACCTCTAAAAAAGGGCGGACGGTTGGTCATCGGCCGATCTGTGAACACTACGCTCAACTCGCGCCCCATTCTCACTCTTGCCGACAGCATACGTTTTGTTAGCAACGTGCGCGGAGTAAAACCGCGTATAGACGCTCTTGTATCGCCCATGCCGGAGAGTACGCGGCGTATATTTCTCATGAAATCCGGAAACGTTGACACCACCCGCGTGGAGTCCGCGCTTTCGGCCCGTTTCCCCCACGTTAAAATACATCTTCGCGACGTAGGCCCCGTAGTCACGGTGCACGTAGGCGAAGGAGCCGTGGGCGTTGCGTATATCTCTCGGTAAACGGAGAGACGAATATGACTCAAAACGAGATAGACGCGTTGTTATATTCACAGGCGGACGAAAAGTACCGCGAATTTAACGCCAAGATCGTAAATACGCGTTTGCCTATGATAGGCGTGCGCACGCCGTATTTGCAAAAACTTGCAAAAAACATCGCGCGAAACGACATCGACTTTTTTGATACATATTCTCCTAACGGTTACGAGCAGATACTCTTATATGCGCTTACGGCGGCATACGCGCGCGCTCCGATAGAAGAAAAGTTCGATAGGTTGGATAAAGTATTGCCGCTGTTCGACAACTGGGCCCACGTAGATTTGACGGTGGGAGCTTTTAAGGACCTCGGGAAACATAAAAGCGAGTTTATGACGCGGTATTCGTATCTCGTGTCGGCGCCGGAATTTCAGCGCCGGTTTATGGTGATATTTTTGATGAGTTACTGTATGTCGGCGGAAGAACTCCCTACGGTTTTCGGTTTGTACGAACGCATGCAGTGCGACGACTATTACGTTAATATGGGCATTGCCTGGGGATTGAGCGTGGCTCTTGTAAAGTTCTACGACCAAACCGTGGAGTTTTTGACGAAAAATACGTTCAATGATTTTATAGTCCGTAAAACGGTGCAGAAAGCGCGCGAAAGCTACCGTATAAGCGACGAACGCAAACGAGAATTGAAAACTATGTTTTCAAGATAAAATTTTCAAAGGAGAAAAGGTCTGCCGGTAAATTACCGTAAGCGAAGTATGGAGAAAGATCTGACAAAGGGCGGCGTGCTCAAAAATATAATAATATTCGCGCTTCCGTATCTGTTGTCGTATTTTCTGCAAACTTTTTACGGCTTGGCGGACCTTTTTATTATAGGCAGATTCGGCGGAGTAAAAGACACCACCGCGGTATCGGTGGGCAGTCAGGTAATGCACATGGTCACCGTTATGATAGTGGGTCTTGCCATGGGCTCAACCGTTGCTATAAGCCGTGCCATAGGCGGCAGACTGCGCGAAAAAGCGGCGAGAGCGGTGGGAAACACGGTCACACTTTTTATGCTGTTGTCGATTGCCGTGACTGTGATTTTACTTTTGTTGGTCAAACCGATAGTTTCGGTCATGTCCACTCCCGCCGAAGCGGTAAAAGGCACGGTGGAGTATCTTGTCGTATGCTTTATTGGCATACCTTTTATAACGGCGTACAATATAATCGGCTCGGTATTCCGCGGATTGGGCGACACCAAGACTCCCATGTATTTTATAGCGGTCGCCTGCGCGGTAAACGTCGCGCTTGATTACGTATTTATCGGCGCGCTCGGTATGGGGCCTTTGGGTGCGGCGCTCGGCACCACGGTCGCGCAGTCGGTAAGCGTCATAGTATCGCTTATAGTAGTCATAAAGCGCAAAAAAGGTTTCGAACTTGCAAAGTCGGACTTTAAGCCGGACCGCCAAACGGTGCGGCAGATATTAAAGGTGGGTATACCCGTGGCCGTGCAGGACGGCTTTGTGCAAATAGCATTTATTATAATAACCGTTATAGCCAACCGCAGAGGACTTGACGACGCCGCGGCTGTGGGAATTGTAGAAAAAGTGATAGGTGTGCTGTTTTTGGTGCCGTCGTCAATGTTGTCTACCGTGTCCGCGCTTTCCGCTCAGAATTTCGGGGCGGGAGAGCCGCGCAGAGCGAGGCTGACTTTGTGGTACGCCGTGATAATAGCCGTGGGATTCGGAGTGATATCGGCGACCGTCGTGTTTTTTGTATCCCGACCGGTTGTGGGGCTGTTTTCCGACGATAAGACCGTTATAGAAATGGGCGGACAGTACTTGCGCGGATATGTTTGGGACTGTGTTTTCGCGGGAATGCATTTTTGTTTCAGCGGATATTTCTGCGCCTGCGAAAAATCGCTTTTATCGTTTTTACATAATTTTTTGGCTATCGTGTGCGTTCGCGTGCCGTGCGCGTACTTTTTATCGGCGGCGTATCCGTCAACTTTGTTTCCTATGGGGCTTGCGTCTCCTGCGGCGTCGCTGTTGTCGGCTCTCGTGTGCGTAATGGCGTATATCGTAATAAGACGCGCCGAAAACAAGAAAGCCGCGCTCGCGGATGATATTTAAGGCAAATAAAAATTCGGTATTGACAGTTTTTTCAATATGTGTTACAATGATTAAAGATAATATACTGTCTAAGGAGCATGTTTTAGGTTTGTAAGGTAAAAGATACGGTTTTCCGATTCGTCGACGGAGGGATCCATTATGCTACTATTCACATTAAGGCGTAAAAGCAGATAATAAGTTGCGTTTACGCCTTTTTGTTTTTCGTGGTGGGGCGTATTGCAAAATAAAGTCTTATGGTAAGTCTTTTTGGAGGGTATGAAGATGATAAAAAAGATGATAGGTATTATTGCAGCCGTATTTATGAGTTTAGTATTTTGTTGCGGTTGCGGAGATAAGAAGTTTGTGGCTTTTGAGAAAACAAATTTGGAAACGGCATTTAATAATGCGTGGATCTCACAAGAACACCTAAAGTCTATTGCATATTATTACAACGGTGAAGTTGATGAACCTGCATTTGCTCTTATTCCGAAATTACAACTAAGTGAAAAAACTGTAAATAATATAAAACTATCTTATATGCAACAAGAATATATCAAATCGGTTTACCCGAATGCAACTGTAGATAATGCAAGAACATATAGGTACTACGGGACTTACAACAATTATGCCGTTGTTTTTATTCTGGATGATTTGTTTCAGTATGATTTAAAGTTTGAGGACGAAAAAATAATTGGCGGAGTGAGCTTTTATAATTACTGCGGATTGCAACTTTATAAAATAATGTGAAAGGAACAAAAATCATGGAGATCTTATCAAAGCTTAAGATTCGAAAATATAATAGTATAATATTAGCGTTCCTTATGACGGTAATAATTGTTTTTTCAGTTTTCGGTGTTACAGGGTGTTCAAAGTCCGCAAAAGATTATACGGAAGAAGAACATGTTAAGCGTGTAACGGAACGAATAGAAAAACGCTTTTTGAAAGATTCGGAAAAATATACGGGTTGTAGCGTGTATCCTTTATATAACGAAAATGAGGAATTAAAATATTTTCTTGTTGAGTTTGAGCCGCAAGGATTCGTGTTTATTTTGCTTAAAAACGAACAATTAAACGGCTTGTCTTGTTTCGGTTTTAGCACGAGCATGTATAAGTTATCTAATTTATATGGGGATAGAACATGGTCTCCGTATACGATAGACGAAACCGACAGTCAACCGTATCCCGATACCGATAAATGCTGGATGACAGATGAAAAAGGCAATGTTATAAACTATGATAGGAGTCCGTATCACGTTACGCAAAATGAAAACGCGCGCAAATATTTATTGCGTTCGGAACGCGATTCGGCAAACACGGAATATGTATGCGCCGTTAAAAAAGACGGAGTTTTTGTAAATTTGATTTCGGAAACCGAAGTTAACGTTTCAAAAGGAGATCTAATGAAAAAGCAAGCCGCTATGTACATAGCTTTTATCGGTAAAAAACAATTTGATCTATAAATAGGTTTTACGATATAATGCCGTTTTGTTCCGTGTAGCCGTAGTCGCTCTTTTGTTTATATTCGCTTCGCTGTCGTCAACTGAGTCGCCTTGTCGGTTTGCCGTAGCCTTGCTTTTCTGTCATTTTAACAGTTCTTATATTTCTGTCGATTTGCTCTAGTTAAGTTTATATGTCACTTTGACCTAGTTGAATCTTTTTGTTTTTTTGCCGGAATTGTTTGTTGTTTTCGACCTAATTGAATTTATTTGTCATTTCGACCGAAGCGCGTCAGCGCGGAGCGGAGAAATCTTTGCCGCTACTTACTTTGTCATTTCGACTAAGCGTAGCGCATGGAGAAATTTTGACCGTAATGTTTCGTTTATAGATCCTTCGGCTACGCTCGGAATGACAAGGCGAGTAAAAGTATAGATTTCGCGTTCATGTTTGAAATTACAAAAACAAATAAATTGCTTTGATTATGTTGTGGTACGGTAAAACTACAAAGTAGTACATAAATTAATAAACGCATAAATTGGAATAAGAAATGTCTTTATTTACAGAAAGAAAAACAAAGGAGGATATAACGGTTTTATAATAAAAAGTGTGAACAAATTTATTTGGAGGGTATGAAGATGATAAAAAAGACAATCAGTATGATCGCAGTCATACTTATGAGCTTGGGATTTTGTTGCGGTTGCGGAGATAAAGCGGAGCCTTTACCTTATAATACTGTGATCGTAGCGCGTGGGGAGTCAACATCCGATATTGTACCGCCGCAAGAGTACAGTCCTTTTACCGATGATTTTTGGAAAGAAAACTTGGTAAGCGGAATCGGTTATGTTAATGAAAATTGGGACCCTAATGATGAGAATAGCAGACCATATAAAGAATACTCCGATATGCCCGATAGAAGGATAGTTATAATTGCAAGTCAGGAAGAATACGACCACAATTTCAAAAAACAAACGCAAGTGGATTTTGAAAAAGATATTATTCTGGTATTTATGAAAGGCGCATTAGTTCCAAGTAGAATTTCAATAAATAGCATAGAATATGAGGCTCCAAGATTAAAATTCGTCTATGAAGTTGAGTCTACTGCTGATTATGCTTTAGGTAGTAAGCGTATATGGATAGTCTTAAAAATGAATAAGTTAGAAGTGGAAGCTATTGAATTCAGAAGCAAATACTATAAATATTAGTAGTTTATATTAATGAGGGAATAAAGATGATAAAAAAGACGATCGGTATGATTGCAGTCATACTTATGAGTTTGGGATTTTGTTGCGGTTGCGGTAACAACAACACAAATACGTATTCTTTGCCCGATATAAAAGTCGGCGAAAAGTTTGAAATCATTTTACCTGCGGGAGGGAAGTATTCGTGGACTTATCAATTAAAACCGGTTTCGGGTATTGAATATGTTTCAAGGG
>CATKCE010000052.1 GCA_949744905.1 uncultured bacterium | reverse complement strand
CCCCCGACTTGTCAACCGTACGACAGATGTTTTTTACGGCAATTAAAAACGACTCGGCCGTAACTAAGCCGAGTCGTCTTTATTTATCTTTTTATTTTCTTGTGGCGGTGCTCATCGCTTTGAGAAGAGACGCCAACGCTTCGTTCAACTTACGCTGTTGTTCGGGAGTCTTGTTTTCGGGTTTGGCGCGTTCTTTCTGCAATAAGAGCGCGACTTCCTTCATCGTGGCAAGCGATGCTCCCTCTTTATTGATTTTTTCTATGCGGGCTATAACGTCGTCGGCGGAAGTAGACGTATGCGCGCTCTGCGCGGCCTGCGCCGTCTGCGCCGCCTGAACCTGTGCGGCGGCTTGTGCCGCAGCCTCTCTCTGAGCCTGCTCGGCGCGCATTCTTTCTATCGCTTCGGCGCGGGCGCGCGCTCTTATTTCCTCGGGACTTTCCTGCGGTTCCTCCGTCATCACCGGCTCGGCAACAGTTTCGGCCGGCTCCTCGACTACCGGAGCCGAATACTCCTGAGCGGGAGCGGAATATACCTGCTCGGGTTCGGCGTAAACCTGTTCGGGTTCTTCGTCGGCAAGTTCCACCGTTATGCGCTCGGGCGCGTCGAAAGTATCGGAATAAGTCGCCTGTTCCGGCGTATCGTTGCGCGATTCGTCCGCACGGGCGAACGGTATGTCTTCCGTTACGGTGCGAGCAGTCGCGTGTTCCGCTTCGGCATGCGTTCCGCCTCCCAAAACCTTGCCGAGAACTTCGACGTATCTGCCGTAAACTTTTACGCCGCTTTTAAGGACGGCTGTGCTTATAAGTCCCGCTACAAGACGGAATATCATGACCGCCACGGTAACTATCGCGGGTATAATAAACACACCGACTTTATCGATATCTTTGATATAAAACTGAACGAACACCGACAGCAGTATAGACAATATACCCGCCGCCATGACCGCTCCCGGAAAATGCGACGCGGCGCTTTCCTTAAACGGCGCGTATACGCACGCGTCGGGCGTTATCGCGTCGTCGGGTTTGCAACCGGTCTGCTTTACGGTTTTGTATTGCTTGCGAACTCTTACGGGAAGCTGTTTCGCCGTAGAGTTGCAGTTTTGGAGCGTAGGTTCTTTTATCGCCTTTTTCGCGACCTTTTTGAACTTACTGAGCTCGCCGCCCATAGCAACTATCAAGCCTATGATAAAGACCAGCGCGACAATGCCCAAAGCTATCGCCATAAGCACTATTCCGTTGAGTTTCGCCAAAAGTTCGGCTATTTTTTCAAACATGTCGGTACCTTTCTCCCCGATAAAAATAAGTATATAGATTATTATACCATAGTAAAGATAAAAATGCTATGTTTTTACGATAATTTTTTAGCGATTTTTTATTAATTTGCGGATAAATACCGTGTTTTTATCTTACGGCGTCGGTCCTAATGAATTTTCCGCATGAAAATCCGTAAAGATACGTGCCGCGCACTTTTATGCCGAGAATGCTTTCCGCCGCCTTTTTATAAAGCTCGAGCTGCTTTATATAAGCCTGCGATTTAAGACTTTTTTCGCTGCCGGTCTTATAATCCACTATATCCGCACTGCCGTCTCCGCGTATCACCATAAGATCTATTACGCCCTGCACGAGAATTTTGCCTTCTCCCTGTAAATACACGTCCTGCGGCAAAGCGTTGAACACGAACTCTTTTTCGCGCACGTATTTGTCGTTTCCTATAAACTCCGCCACGTCGGCAAACGCGCGCTCTATACTTTCACGGTCGTCTATCAGCGCGGCTTGCGACGGATACTTTTCGCATAACCGCTCGTACTCTCCGGTCTCTCCGAAACGCACCCGCTGCATGAATTTGTGATACGCGCTGCCTCTTTCCGCCGCGCGGTCGTCGCCGCCGAATAACTCCGGAGCGCTCTCCTCACCGTCGACTGCGCGCACCACTCCCGAAACCGACGCTTTTACCGGCACGTTTTGCGGCGTAAACGCCGCGTTTCGGGCAAACCGCCTTTTAAGTTCGGCGACGACGTTCCCGTCAGGCTCGACCCGTGCTTTTTCCCGCGGCGACGCGAACGCAACGCCATCGCGCTTTTTCTCCACGCTCTTCAAAAAGCCGTACAGCCAGTCGATATACGACCCCGCCTTATCGGCGCGAGGTTCGCCGTCGTCGTCGGACATGCCGTCCGGCAACAGTGAAAACAGCGTAAGCCTGTTTTGCGCACGGGTCATAGCCACATAAAGTATGCGGAGTTCTTCTTCGGCAAGCGCGCGACAAAGACGCGACGAGCATACGGCGTAACGCGGATTTTCACGCACCGAACGTTCGGCGATATCGAAACTGCGCATAACTATCCCCTCTTCTTCGTCGCATATCACCGCGGCGTATACGTCTCTGCGGTTGAAATGTTTATCAAGATCGGGAAGTATGACGCAGGGGAATTCCAGTCCCTTCGAGGCGTGCACCGTCATTATACGCACCGCTTTACCGCCGTCGCCGACTTTCAGTTTGGGCATGCCGCAAATCGCTACGTGTCTCAAATAACCGTGCAGAGTATCGTTATCCTGCGTCGCCAGATGTTCGCAAAACGCGTCTAGCGCGGCGGCTTCGCGTTCGCCTCCTATCGCGAGAGCATGGTTGAACATGCCGTATTGCGCGGTTATCATCCCCGCAAGTTCAGCCACCGTGGCTGCCGGCGCGCGCGCGCGCAGTCCGTTTACGCCGCGCAAAAATCCGACGACTTTTTCGTCGCAGCTTTCAAACACGAGATCGCAAAATTTTCCGTCGCCGCTTTTGCGGATATCGGCAAGTTCGTCCGCCGAAAAATTACCGAACGACTGAAACAGCATTACGGCGGCAAGGCTCACGTCGTCGCGCATATTATCCAGCAAACGCAACATACAAATAAGAGCCGAAACCGTGGCGAACGAATCGGCGGGGCTGTCGGAAGATACGACGGTCACGGGAACGGAGAGCGCCCGCAACTTTTTTTCCAGCATATCGGTAAACCGCCCGCGCGAGCGGACAAGCACGGCTATATCGCCGAATTCCACGTCACGTTCGGCTCCGTCCACGGTCATACGCGTATCAAGCATGTCTATTATTTCGTCGGCTATACGGTCGGTTTCGCGCTCCAAAGCGGAATCGCCGCTCTTGCCCTCGTCGCCGCGCACCGAATATATACCCGGCCTTCTTGCTTCCGCACATTCGTCGCCGTAACTTATCAGTACCGACGAAACGTCCGCCGCCGCAGTTTTTCCCGCAGTGAGCGGCGCCGCCTTATAGTCCGTACCGCCGAACCCTTCGGTCATCACCGACGAAAATACGCGATTTACCGCCGAGAGTATCTCGCCGCCGCTGCGGAAATTGGCGGTAAGTTCCAACGAAAGTCCCTCTCCCGCGGCGTACGCTTTCCGCTTTTGCATGAAGAACTTTGGACGGCACATCCTGAATCCGTATATAGACTGCTTTATATCGCCCACAAAAAACATTTCGCAACCGAATTTCGAGAGTATCTCCTCTTGCAACGGACTTATGTCCTGGTATTCGTCTACAAACACGAAGTCGTATCGACCGGTTATTTCGGCTCCGTGCGCACCGCAAAGCACTTTGAGCGCGCCGTGTTCAAGGTCGCCGTAATCGGCTTTGACGCGTTCTTTTTTTAATTCCGTATACTTTTCGTCCATTACAAGCGCAAGCGACGCAAGCGCGCGGCTGTAAGCGAGACTGCCGTCGTGCGGCGGCATATCCGCTATTGCAGCTCTGCGCGCGCACAGCCTTGCGTACGACTTTTTCAAAGCCTTGAACCTCTCGTGCAAGTCGGCGAACTGTTTGTCCTTTCTTAATTGCGGAGCGGCGTCCGCGCATGCCGCGTCCGCGTCCATACATCCGCACAAGCCGCGTATCGCGTCTATATCCAGCTTAAATCCCGCTTGTTCGTGCTCTATAAGCAATTCCTCCGCCCGTTTGCGCATTTCGGCTTTTTCCGCATACAGCTCGGAATACAGCATCCCGCGGTATTCGGCGTCGGACTTTTGCGCCGTGCGCATGAGCCATCCCCGAGGGTCGGGTTGCGAGCGCGCGTATTCATACGCCTGCAAAAGCGCGTCGCGCAATTTTTTATGATTTCGATTGGACAAAAACACCGCGTACAGTCTTGAAAAATCCGCGTCTCCGTTTTCCTTTTGTTCGGCTATCGCGCTTTCCGCGGCTTCCAATTTGTACGCCGTTTCCTCGCCTTCTTCGAGCACGGTGAATTCGGGATCGAGACCGGCGTCGAAAAACCATGATTTTAGCACGTGGGCGCACCACGCGTGAAGAGTCGAAATATCCGCGCCGCCGAGTTTTGCCGCCTGTCTTACAAGTTCCTTATCGCCGCGCGACTGCAAAGCTTCGCCTAATTTCCGCTTCATATCCGCCGCCGCCGTTTTAGTAAAGGTGCACACAAGCATGCGCTTTATGTCGTGTCCTTCTCCAAGCAACGAGCATATCCTCTCTATCATTACGGCGGTCTTGCCGCTTCCAGCGCCTGCCGAAACTATTATGTTTTTGCCGCGCGCGTCTATGGCGCGGCGCTGCTGAGCCGTCCACTCCCTCATTGTCCGCCCTCCGTTTTTCCGCCGATACTGCGCAGTATAAAATCGGCTTTCACAGGCGTTTTATTACGTTCGCGGATCTCGCCGCCAAACGCGGAGCATACGGCGCCCAGTTCGCAGTATGCGCATTCGCTGCGACTTCCCGACGCAAGCGGAGACGGAGCGCAGTAGCCCTGTTTCATCTCTTGCGCGCCAACGCCCACTATTTTTTCGGCATAATCGCATACGCCGCGCAAAGTTCCGCCGTCCACTCCGCTTCCGCTTTTATTGAGAAGCGGACGCTCGAAAGAAGAATTTTTCGTAGAGCGCGCCGCCACAACTTCGCTTGCCGTAGACGGCTCGCAAAGAGCTCGGTCCATTTCGCGGGCGTAAGCGGCGTCGAAAAGACCTCTCAAACGATAGCTGTTCCTGTCCTCGGCAAAACCCGACGAAAACGGAAAGTAAAACATCCCCGCGGGCGCGTAACCGCCGTTTTCCACGACTTTGAGATATATCGGAAGCTGGATCTTTCGACCGTAATAAATATCCGACAAATTGAATTCCGAAAACCCGGTCTTATAGTCCACCACGCGCGCGGCATACTTTCCGTCGCCGATATCGGCAACGTCCACGCGGTCTATAACGCCCTCCACCGATATTTCTCCGTCTCCCGCAAAAAGCGCGAGAGCGCCGAACGCTCCGTCCTTTTCACCGAATCCGGCTTCGGTGAACTTTGGCGCAAAACTTCCCGCATCAAGCTGACGGGCTACCACGGCGGCAATGTACACCGCCTCGTCGGTAAGTTCGCGCACAAAGTCGTCGCTTGCGCCGCGCAACGTTTCCGGCTCGTTTTCGCGTATATATCCGACTATTTGCGGCACGGTAATTTTCGGGTCGGAAAGATCTCCGCCCGCCACGAACAATTCTATCACTCTGTGCAAAAAGGTCCCGAGGTCGAGAGGAGACACCTGCCCGTCGGGACGCGGACCGAGCCGCAATCCGTAGCGTAAAAAGCACCTTAACGGACACGCGAAATATTCCTGTATACGGCTTACCGAAGTTTTGTCGCGGTAAAGCCGTCCCGCGTCGAAAACGGTATCGGCGCGAATCGTTTTATCCGGCGCGCCGTCTATCGCCGCGCGGAGTTCGCGCTCGAAACCGTAACCGATCCCCCCTGCATCCATGTCGTTTTTGCCTATGAGATACAATTCGGCGCCGGACGCCTCGGTAGGGCAAAGGTAGTAAAGCATGTCCGCGTTTTTCGTCCCGTCGTCGCGCATGAGGCTTTCGCGTTCGGCTTGCGTGCCCGACGCTGTGAGTTTACCGCACTCTTTTTTTACTCTAAGCAAAACAGGCGACGGCGCGCAGTCCGAGCAATACGATAAAAACAGATCGCCGCTTGACGAAAGCACCGAATAAAGCTCGCGCTCGGCTCTGCGGTTAAGCGTCTCTATGCTCGGTTCTATCTCGGCGCCGTATTCCCCGAGCGCGCCTATCGCTCGCAAATCGTCGTCGGTAAGAAGTCCTTCGTCCCGCATTACGGCGGGGATCTCTCCGTCGTGCATGCCCAAAACGAACAAATGCTTTTTGCCGGAAGCGCGGAACGCCGTTACGTCTCCCACCTCCACCGTGTCGGCGCGGTTCGGTATGACCCCGACTTCTTTAACGGCGAAACACTCTTTTAACGCGTCTATCAGTTTACCGAAGTCGGTCCCTTCGGGAAAAACTTCGCCCAAGACCGAAACCGCCGTTTCTATTTCGCCCCGCGCGTTTGGAAACTTGTCGCTGTACAAAGTCGAAATTTCCTCCTCGCACGCGGGTATGGCGTTTATTACGGCTTTGCGGAATCCGTCCCCGACGTACGCCGATTTTTTGTCCACCGCGCGCACCGCCGCATGCAGTTTGCGCCGCACTCGCTCGGCGGTTTCGACTTCTTTTTCCAGTCGTTCGTCCGAGACGTCGAATTCCAATTTATCGTCCATAGACCATTCGGGCAGACACAGCGCGTACACGCAGTTTTCAAAGACGTCGGCATCCGGGCCCGAGATCCCCGAATACGGATTTTTCGAGAGTTTTATGTAATTTTCATTGGAACCGGACTTTACCGCGGCGAACAGATCCAAAAGATATCTTGCCAGAGGATGCGACGACAAGGCGTATTTTTCATCGGTGAAATACGGCACGCCGTACTCGTCGAATATCCTTTTTAAGCGGTTGAAGTCGGCGCCGGGCGCTATCACGCCGATATCGCCGTAGCGCACTCCGCCCGCGGCGAGAGCGCGTATACGCACCGCCGCCGCTTTGAGTTCGTCGGCGCGCGACGGCGCAACGTATTCCTCCGCCGCTTTATCCTTTACGTCGAGCAGGCACTCCGCTCCAACTATGACCGCGTTATCGCGTCCGAGGTAAGAACATATCCTTCCGACTATTCGGGCGGCAAGCGGCGTAAAGCCGTCGTAGCATGCAAATACGGCAACCGCGCCGTCGAAAAAACCCGCGTTAACGGCAAGCATGCGGTCCAATAACATCAGTCGTCCCGCGGCGTCCACATATTCGCCGGCAGTCAGTTTTTCGAATTCCGAATATACAAGTTTTATATCGTGCAGTTTTTCGGCGATGACGCCGCTTTCGCCGTCGGGGATATCGGCGGAGCGCAATCCGCAGGACGCGAGCTGGCAAATGTTGTCGTACATTATCCCGCCGAATCCTGCAAAGCGCGCGCTGTTGCGGTAACAATGCAAACGGCTTTCGTTCTCGCCGAGTATGCGGCGAACGGTGAGCACCGCTCCGAGACGGGACAAAGGCTTTGCCATCTCGCCGCCCGAATATTCGCACACTTTGTAACACAGACGGTTTACGGTAAGCACTTCGGCGTCGAAAGCTCCGGCGTTGTCTCCGTACAAGAGTTTTTCCGCAAGCAGAGTGTACTTGTCGGGAACGAAAAGCATATATTTGCGCTCCGGGTCGAATCCTCGCTCCGCCCTGCGTTTATTTATCAGCTTTACAGCCGTCCGCAACGCGTCCGCGTAAGTTAAAGGAGTTTCGGGAAAATAATATTCCGCAAGCTCCGCCGCGTTTTTCACAATATTTTTACCGTCCATATTTATATTGTAGCGTGTTTTGAGTTGATAAATCAAGCGAATCGTGATATAATAAGTCCGACAAATATTGCCGGCGTTCCGCGCAATAGCGTTATAGCGAGGATAAAAATGAAAAAGAAAATAATATGCGCGCTGTTTGCGGCCGTTATGGCCGCGGTAGGATGCGGGTGCAGTTCTTCCGATATAAAGGTGTCCTTCGACTCCGAAAAACCCTGGGGCTTTTACGAGGTGAGCACTTACAAAATAGAACGAATTTACGTGGGCGGCAAAGAACCGCTTGTAGTGGCGGAAGGCGAATACGTGTCCACGCTCACGTCCGACGGAACAAACACGACGGTGGTAAACGAGTTTTCCATGACGTACGGCGATTTGCCGGAAGCGGTGGACATAGACGAACATGGCAAACTCCGCCTGAACAAAGGATTGACCGACAGTTACCGCGGAGAAGTCACATTCGACAACGAAACGCTCACGCCGATATCGGCAGGCAGAGTGCAACAAGTCGCCCAGCGTCCTCTCAACGACGATCCTCTGCCGGAAAAACAGTACGACAGCGACGATAAGAGCATATTTGCGCCGTATCACTACTCTTTGACAAACGCCGTAAACGATACTTACGCCGATCCACGCAGCTACGGTTACAAAGCCGATTATACGGCGAATACGTGCGTATACAATACGACCGCGGGAACAACTTCAAAAGATAAAAAGACGCGCAGTTATAAAAACGTGACCGAAAACATCAAAATGAAAGACCACACCCGCTACGACAACGAGCAGCTTTATTACCTTGTGCGCGCATTGCAGAACGTAAAAACCGAAGGCGCGGCTACGTTTTATCTTACGTCGGCGCAGGATTCTTACGCGCAAAACGGATATATCCGCCACACAATGTCTATGAGTTGCAAAAAATCGGCCGTGCGAACCGAACTGTGCCTGTCGCCTTCCGAATTCACTTTGTCCAGCGCCGAGGGTCCGTTCGACGTGGACGAGCAGACCGGCAAATACGTAATGCCGTGCATAGACGTCGAAGTCAGCATTTCCGCATCCAAGCCGGGACCGCCTTTGCGCATGAAAATACTCGACCCGAGCATTACCGTAACGCAAAAAAACGGAGCCGCCGCCCGCAAACTGATAACCGAAATGAGTTCTATAGAATACGCTTATTCCGCGCGCGAAGCATACAAAACCGTGCTCACTCTCGTCAACTTTACGGCGTCCGCCTCATCGCAGAATTAAAACCGACGCGCGTTGCCGTGTGTCTTGCGGAATACATTAAAACGCCGTCGTAACGGCTCGGATGTCTCCGATGCGGTCTCAACGGCAAAATAAACCGAACTTTATAAAAAACACCCGGCGTATACACGACGCCGGGCGTTTTTTATATTTTTATTTTACTTTGTCGTAAGCGTATCTTAACCGGCGCAGGCTCTCGGTCTTGCCGAACAAGTTTGCCATTTCGGTCGCGCCGCCGGGGGTCGACGCCGCGTTTGTAAGCGCTATGCGGAATATCCAAAGCGCTTGTCCTTTTTTACAACCGACGCGCTCGGCGTAAGCGTTAAGCGCATCGTGCAGCCCGTCCCATTCTTTTTCGGCGACCTCTATGAGGTCGGGAAGCATTTTTTTCGCCAGAGCCGCATCTGTCTTCCACTTGGCGTTGACAAAAAGCCCGGTATCGAAATCATCAAAACTCGCAATAAAGGCGGTGAGTTTTCCAACGTCGGTAAATATTTCGGTGCGCGAATGCAAGAGAGAGCTGAGATATTCGAGGTCCAGTCCTTTGAGATAATCGTACTGCCGGTAAAAAGGCAACGCGCGCTTATGGAATTCGGCCCCGTCAAGCTCCTTGATATACTGCGAATTGAGCCAGCGCATTTTAGCCTCGTCGAAAATGGACGCCGATTTGCTTACTCCGTCCAGCGAAAACAGTTGTTCCATTTCGGCAAGCGACAGTTTTTCGCGGTTGTCCTTGGGGCTCCATCCCAGCAAAGCTATATAATTGACTATGGCGTCCTTTAAGTATCCCTTTGCGATAAAGTCCTCGTAATTGGCGTCGCCGTGGCGCTTGCTGAGCTTTTGGTGCGCGTCGCGCATAATGGGTTGCAAGTGGATATATTGCGGGCGCTCCCATCCCAGCGCGTCGTACAAAAGATTATACTTGGGCGTAGAAGAAAGATACTCTATTCCCCTTATAACGTGCGTTATTCCCATAAGATGATCGTCTATAACGTTTGCAAAGTTATAAGTAGGATAACCGTCGGACTTTATGAGGATATTATCCTCGAGGTCGCTGCAATCAACGCTTATCTCGCCGAATACGAGATCGGTGTAAACGGTAGTTCCCTCCTCGGGTATATTTTGGCGGATAACATACTTTTCCCCCGCCGCTATACGTTTTTCCGCTTCCTCCCGGCTCATTTTAAGACAATGCTTATCGTATTTGGTAGCGCCGTCGTTGTGAATACGTTCCAACCGCTCTTTGTCGCAA
Organism: uncultured bacterium; assembly: GCA_949744905.1. Taxonomy (GTDB): domain Bacteria; phylum Bacillota; class Clostridia; order Christensenellales; family Pumilibacteraceae; genus Pumilibacter. Next base: position 5,344 of record CATKCE010000052.1, on the reverse strand, counting down.
AAACAATAGTACGCGTCGCCGCTATCTATCAGCTTGCGCGCGTATTCCGCGTATATCTCTTTGCGTTGGGTCTGCACGTAAGGACCGAAATCGCCGCCAACGTCGGGGCCCTCGTCGTATTTAAGTCCGGTTTCGTTGAGCGTGCGGTATATAAGCTCAACCGCGCCCGGCACGGTACGCTCTAAATCGGTGTCTTCTATACGAAGGATAAACTTGCCGTCAGCCTTTTTTGCGTAAAGATACGCGTACAATGCGGTGCGCAAGCCGCCCACGTGTAAAAAGCCGGTAGGGCTGGGCGCGAATCTCGTTCTTACCATATTTATCCTCTCCTTGACAAAATCTCACAGTTGTAGTAAGATATATTTACGGTACTATTATAGCGGAACACACCGATAAATGCAACCGAATTAGCATGAGGTAACTACAAATGCTCGACGATTTGAAAGAACTTATCGCAATAAGATCGGTAATGGACAAGCCCGGGGACGGCGCGCCGTTCGGGCGCGGTCCGCGCGAAGCTCTGGATAAGTTTTTAAGTATAGCCGCCGGCTACGGCATGAAGACGCGCAACGAAAACGGATACTGCGGCTGGGCGGAAATAGGAAACGGCAAAGACATGCTGGGCATACTCGGACACCTCGACGTAGTTCCCGAGGGCGACGGATGGAGCCACGACCCTTATTCGATGGTAGTAGAGGACGGACTCATCAAGGGACGCGGCGTCGCCGACGACAAAGGTCCCACGGTAGCCGCGCTCCACGCCATGAAGCGTATAGCCGAAAACGGAGCAAAACTTAACCACCGTATACGGCTTATTGTCGGTTGCAACGAGGAAAACGGCTCGCAGTGTATAGAATACTACCGCGACCACTGCGAAATACCCAAGGCAAGTTTCGTGCCGGACGCCGATTTCCCCGTAATAAACAGCGAAAAAGGCATACTTCATCTTGTACTGGATATACGTCCCGACGAATATTTTGCGCGCAATATATTAAATATCCGAGCGGGCGAACGTCCGAACATAGTACCCGACCTGTGCATTGCGGACATTCCGAAAGGTTGCGAATTATATGAAAAATTCGCCGCCGCGGGCAAAGACAGCTCGCTGTTTCTCACTCCGCGGATAGCCGCTCATTTGATAAACAACGGCATGAGAACCGAGGATTTTTCCGTCCATTACTTTGAGGACAAGCTGACTGTGGAAGCGCGCGGAGTTGCGGGCCACGCCATGGCTCCCGACAAAGGCGAAAATGCCGCTATGAAAATAATAGCTTTGCTTGACGCCATGTCGGACGGAAAATCGGAAACGCTGGTCCTCCTTAAAAAGTATCTGTGCGCGCCCAATCCCGCAAACGACCTCGGTATTGCAAAATTCGACGAGGTATCCGGCGAGTTGACGGTAAACTTGGGAATGATAAACTTAATAAAGCGCGACGAAACCGCGCTGCGTTGCGTACTCGACTGCCGGCTTCCGGTGTGCGCCGATCATAACGACATTGTCAAAACGATAGCCGAAAAATTCAAAAACGGCAAACTCGCGGTCGACCGCTGGTCTCCCAACTTATATGTTCCAAAGGACAGTAAGCTCGTAAAAGCCCTGTTGTCGGCATACGCCAAAACCGCGGGAGGCAAAACCGAGTGCCTGTACTGCGGAGGCGGAACGTATGCGCGCGAACTTCCCAACGCCGTGGCCTTCGGTCCCACCTTCCCCGGATTGGAAACCAATATACACAACGTCGACGAATCTTTCCCGCTGGAACTGTTTGAAAAGCTGCCGGACATTTACTGTGAGGCTATATTGACTCTGGATAAAGAATTTGCGGAATAATACGCTGATAATCAAGCCGGAAACGGCACACAATACAATAAGGAGAACAAAAAAATGACCGAACTCAATAACAACAATTTTGAAAACGAGACTCAAAGCGATTTGCCTGTAGTAGTGGATTTTTGGGCGCCGTGGTGCGGTCCCTGCCGCAGTCAGACCCCTATACTCGAACAGTTTGCGGACAAATACGCAGGTAAAGTAAAAGTCTGCAAAGTGAACACCGACCAAAACGAGGCCCTCGCCGCCCGCTTCGGCATAATGAGCATACCCACGATAATGGTATTCCGCGGCGGAGAAGTCACCGCCCGTGCGGTGGGCGTGCAGTCGGCGGACAACCTCGCCAAACTCGCCGGACTGTAAAAAACATTCAGATAAACGTCAAAAAACGAAGCGTTAAAACCCGCTTCGTTTTTATTTTACTCCAAAGGGTCGTCGCCGCCGTTGGGAGGATGGCAACGCCGCAATCTCTTTATTATCTTTGGCAGTCCTCTAAGTACGCCGTAGCGCCTTAAAGCCTCTACCGCGTATTCGGAGCACGACGGGCTGAACACGCAACGCAACCGCACCTTTGCCGGCGCAACAGCCTGATATACGCGTATGCACCAAATAAGCCACGCGCGCGTACGTAAAACAACGTACAGCATAAGCGCGCCAAATGCGACAGACAGCGATACGGCGAGTCTATGTCGGGTAATTGAAAAGTAAAGCGCGCAAAATATTCCCGCGGTAAACGCGCACGGCAACAAAATATTAAGCAAAGTTTTTGCCGCGCTTATATGCGGACGAAAAAGATTTTTTTGCCGCTCACGCTCGCAACGCATTTCTTTGAGCGCGTCGTCAAGCGATTTTTTGCCGCAAACAAAACAGTCCGCCCCGGTATTTTTCTCCGATGCGGACTGTCTTTGTTCTGGTTCGGTATTCAATATCACACCAACTCGATAAGAGCCGCTTCGGCGCTGTCGCCTTTGCGGAATCCCATTTTGAGCACGCGCGTATATCCGCCTTTCTGCCCGAGGTCGGCGGCGCGTTTGGTGTACTTGGGCGCATATTCGTTGAATATCTTCTCGATAAGCGGGTGCTGAATATGCTCGGTGCGCTGTTTGAAAGCTATCGCCGATTCTTTATCGCCGCGTTGCTCCTGACGGTCGTACACAATGCTCATTATCTTGCGGCGCGCGGCAAGTTTCTTGGGGCCGTCGTTAACGAGTTCGACTTTAACGTCGCCTTTGTCGGTCTTGCGCGTCTCCACCTTTTTATAAGTGTCGGTGTACGTGTTTATCGCCATGGTAAGTATCTTATCCGCCATGCGGCTGACTTCCTTGGCGCGGTCGTATGTGGTCTCTATTCTGCCGTTCCACAGCAGATCGGTCACTTGATTTCTCAAAAGCGCCATTCTCTGGTCGGTGGGCTTTCCGAGTTTTCTCTGTTCCATGTTTGCGTATACTCCTTAATCGTCGTTGCTCTTTAAGTCCAATCCGTAAGAGCGCAGTTTGCTGATAACTTCGTCCAGCGATTTGCGTCCGAGGTTGCGCACTTTGAGCATATCTTCTTCGGTCCTTTTGGTAAGATCTTCCACCGTGTGAATCGCGGCGCGTTTAAGGCAGTTGTAACTGCGAACGCTGAGATCCATATCTTCTATGTTCATTTCAAGGACCTTTTGCTGCTTGTCTTCCTCGCGCGAAACGAGTATGTCCATACCGGATATCACGTCCGAAAGGTTTACGAACAAGCGGATATGGTCTTCTATCGCTTTTGCCGCAAGGCTCAATACGTCCTTAGCCGACAGACTTCCGTCCGTCTTGACTTCCAGCGTCAACTTGTCGTAATCGATGCTCTGCCCGACGCGGGTGCTCTCCACAGTGTAGCTTGCCGCTTTTACCGGAGTGAATATCGCGTCGATGGGAATATATCCGATGGGCTGGGAGTCGTCTTTGTGATTTACCGCAACAACGTAACCTCTGCCGTGCGCGACAGTCATCTCCATATTGAGTTTGCCGCCGTCGTCAAGAGTGCAGATATACATTTCGGGATTGAGTATTTCTATCTCGGGATCTATTTCTATATCCTTCGCGGTAACTATTCCGGGGGTGTTACGATCTATTTTGAGCGTTTTTTTAAGGGTCTTGTCGGAGTAGTTTGCTTTGAGATTAAGCCCTTTCAAGTTAAGGATGATCTCGGCTACGTCCTCCTTGACGCCCTTGATGGTAGTAAACTCGTGGCTCGCCCCTTCGATACGTATGCCCACCACGGCAGTGCCGGGAAGAGCGGACAACAGTACTCTGCGGAGCGCGTTTCCGAGTGTGATGCCATAGCCACGCTCGAGAGGCTCGACTACAAATTTTCCTATCCGTAAATCGGGACTTTCTTCAAGCGTAATCCGTGGCTTTTCGATTTCCATCATATTATTCAATTCTCCTTGATTTGTGTCGAAGTATCCGCTTGCCGTGCGGAATACTTATAAATTACTTGGAGTACAACTCGACGATAAGCTGTTCGTTGATATTGAGGTCGATATCTTCGCGCTTGGGACTGTCGATTATCTTACCTACCAGCGATTCGGTATCGAATTCGAGCCACTTGGGCATTACGATACGCGCGCCGCGCAACTCTTTGAATATCGCGTTGTCTTTTTTGGATTCGTTTACGGCGATAACGTCGCCGATTTTTACCTGATATGACGGAATATCGACGCTCTTGCCGTTTACGGTGATGTGTCCGTGGTTTACTATTTGACGGCACTGGGCGCGGCTGGCGCCTATGCCCATACGGTACACTACGTTATCGAGTCTGCGCTCGATAAGAGCAAGCATGTTTTCGCCGGTTACGCCGCGCATGCGCTCGGCTTCCTCGTAATATCCGCGGAACTGCTTTTCGAGTAGTCCGTAAGCGCGTTTGGCTTTCTGCTTTTCACGAAGCTGCAAGCTGTATTCGCTTGCCTTTTTACGACCGGTACCGTGCTGTCCGGGAGGTACGGGTCGACGCTCCATAGCGCATTTTTTGCTGGTGCAACGCTCGCCTTTGAGGAAAAGTTTTTGTCCCTCTCTGCGGCACTGACGACAATCTGCACATGTATATTTAGCCATTTTCTATTTCTCCTATTATACTCTTCTGCGTTTGGGCGGACGGCAACCGTTGTGCGGTATAGGCGACACGTCGGTAATGCTTGTAACGGTAAGGCCGACTACTTCGAGCGCGCGGATAGCGGATTCGCGTCCGCTGCCGGGACCCTTTACAAACACGTCCACGGATTTGAGTCCGTGATCTTTTGCCGCAGCCGCAGCTTTTTCCGAAGCCTGCTGTGCCGCAAACGGAGTACTTTTACGGCTACCGCGGAAGTTGAGCGCGCCAGCGCTGCAAGCCGAGATGGCATTTCCCTGTTCGTCGGTCACCGTAACGATGGTGTTGTTGAACGACGCCTGGATATGCACTTGTCCTTTATCTATATTCTTAGTTACTCTGCTCTTTCTGGAAGAAGTCTTTTTCACTGCCATTTTTTATGCTCTCCTACTTTTTCTT
>CATKCE010000051.1 GCA_949744905.1 uncultured bacterium | reverse complement strand
TTACTATATTGTACCACACAAATCGGGCTTATGTCAAATTAGTGGACTTACAAAACCGTCGTGGCATAAGCGTAATATTATGTCGTAAATGCGCGATAGTCGTCGGTTTTGTCATTTATCGCCGCGACGAGACTATTTCTCGCGCTTTGCGCGTTAGCGCGGCATAACGCTTAGTATTGGCGTTTCATAGAAACATTATTAGTTTTATAACCATAATATACGCTTTCGCTTTAAGATTGCTTAAAAAATCGCTTAATCGGCGCAATAAAAACTTATATCTTCTTATTACGTCTAACTTATCGCCGCACCTTCGTCTGCTTGAATGATAGCGTCGGCAATAAATTGAGCGACTGCGGAAACGAGCCTGTCCTTGGACGAATTTAGCGTATAGAAATCGCTCATTCCGCGCTCCGCCACTATGCCGACTATGCCTATATCCCCCACGGACGGCAGGTTTTTGTTTGTGGCAGCCCCCGGGACTATTCCGCCGAGAGACAGCTGCACACTTCCCAATTGCTCCGTCGACCCTACGCCTGCGTCTATTACCACGATTTGATTGTCGGGATGCATCGCTTTTATAAAATTATAGCTGTTCAGCAGGTTTTCCGCCGTGATGTTGCGGTCGTTCATTCCGTAAACGAACAGCGGCTTGGTCATACGTTCGTTTAGCAGCGAGCCAACGCGCGGACCGAGACTGTCGGAAAACACTTTTTCCGTGCCGATACACATATATACCGGCGAATCGGCAATCATTTTTTTCATTTCGGAAGACAATACGTTTTTATTCTTTTCATTGTAAATGCTTACTTCTACCATTGCAAACACCTTCTCCTTGTTTTTTTATAGTGTTTACAATACGCGTTAAGCATTATCGTACGGCAATTGCATTTTTTGTTCTATTGCGTCGAATTAGGACGAATCGGTCAGCCTTACGATGCAAACCGCAAAACGCGGCGCATTGGCGGCCTTTTTGCAAACTGCGCGAACCAAGCGAATAGACATTGCTATGCTTGCGACATTTTCTCGCGACAAAATATTTCTATTTTTTTCAATTTTTTTATAAATTTGCCGCCAAGTTGTAAAATACTTTATTTTTGGCAATATTTATGTTATTATATATCAATAAAACAACAATGTTCATACTGCAAGCTGCGCTTCGGTATAGACGAGTGACGGCTCGCCGACATATAATAATATTGACGGCAAGCAAATAATGAACGCACGTTCATTATTATATCAAAAGGGGAGGTGACGTTCATTGGCGCTATATGTTGATATAGGCATAGGAGTAATTGCTCTTATTGCGTTAATAGTAGGAATTGTCAAGGGTTTTTCCAAACAATTCACAAAAGGGCTGTGCGGATTTATCGCCTTTGTCGGATCCATAGGACTTACTATCCTACTTATGCCGTTTATACAAAAAGCAGGCGCATTTAAGAGCTTTGCCGATGCCGCGACAAAATGGTTTGCCCAAGATTACTTTACCGTTACAATTACAAGCACAGAAGAGTTAAACCAAACGCTATCTCAAGGTTTTTTGCGTATATTAGCAGGCTTATCTGACAGAATCTACGGCGTTATGCAAGCGAATGAGATGACGACGTTGGGAATGTATTTCGGAGATTTGGTTGCGCGATTGATTGTAGGATTTATTCTTTGGATAATATTACTGCTTTTAATCAAGCTGATATTCCTTGGAATTCGCAAACTGTTGGGGAAATTGGCGAAGCTGCCGGTACTGCATACATTAGACAAAATATTCGGCGGTTTATGGTCGGTAGGAATAACGTACTTAATTGCCGTATGCTTATTGCTCACCGTAATAGAAATTGCCATTCTCAAATTATTGCCCGATTTTCAACCTACGTTGGCGCAATTAGCACAGGATTCGCACATATTCAAGTTTCTGCACAACACCAATGTAATAGGCGCATATTTAGCCGATCTGTTCGGCGTAGACTTGGTAATGACTGCACCTGCGGTATAATTTTAATAAAGATACGCAAATGTTTCCGTTAAAATAACGGGAACATTTTTATGTCAAATTATGATTATAGAGTTATTTTTCGAAGAATTAATTGACTAAAACGGGTTGATTTTTATATAAAAAGTGTTAAAATGCCTATTTTTAAGCCCAATTCTGCAATAATTTAGCCCAAATGGACGTATATTTCCGCACAAACATTAATTGTTTTGTTCCACGTGAAACATAAAAATCGACAACACCGAACATTTAGATTGTTTCACGTGAAACGCAAACAACCACAAAGAAAGCTCGATACCACATTAAAACTACCGCAAAAGATTCCAACTTAATAATACTTGATAGCTCCACGCGAAACAATAGGGCAAAATAGCAAAAAGATGAGATATGCGAGCAACCAAAGCTTACACTTACACGCCCAAAAGCGGAAAGCGAAATATGATGTAAAAGTCCATTAGCACAATCAATTAATTAAATATGCCGTAGGGAATAAACACAAACAACAAAAATAACGCGATTTTTGTTATGGTGCGGCGCAGACTGGGTTTAATTTAGACTCTAACAAATTATACTTACTTTATTTGTTTCCAAAAGAATAGTATCTTGAAATCAAAAGCAATTCCGGGATTTCCTTTACTTGCCGCAATCGCAAAATACGTTAATCCAATGTGCTAACATAGCGTATACATAGCCCCATAACGTTTCGGAACTCGTTATTTTTAATACAGCCCCCTGACTTAAACATCTTTTATATTTAATGCCCGAGTTGCATTACCCAAAGCAGAGCTTTATAGTCTTTTAGCAACTTATTTATCAAAGCCTATACCTTAACTCTCACTTAATAAGTGAACATATTTTCATTATTATGCCTTGCTTCAATAATGAAATTTCTTTATTGATATTTCCGTTTTTGGCTCAGAATGGGGATAAAAATGTCCGCAAATTTTTGAGAGAAGCATAAATTATTCTGGTAAAACGGCCATATCAACCAAGTTTTATAACAAAAATATTCGGAATTTTATCCATAAAAAGCATATAGACTTTGGCTTTGCGCG
>CATKCE010000050.1 GCA_949744905.1 uncultured bacterium | reverse complement strand
GGTCTTTTCCGTTGCGGCCTTTGCCGTAGCCTTTTTGGGAGTAGCCGCTTTTTTAGCGGGCTTGGCTTCCTCGGTGGCTACCGTTTCCGCTTTCGCCTCGGGCGCGGGCACCGCTTTTTTAGCGGGCTTTTCCTCTACGAACACATATTCGGGAGCAAAACGCGCTTTATCCGCTATCACCTCGGCAACGGAGGGCTTTGCGCCCACGGAAATGCCGATGGGATCGACGACAAACTTGACTTTGTCGTTTACGTTGTAATTTACTGTACCGGGAACGATGGCGCAAAATCCGTTATCCATGCCCTCTACTTCGGCGTAAACAATGGTGTTCGCACCGAGAACGTCGGCGTCTTTGACTCTGCCCACGACCACCATCTTGGGCGCCTTGGCAACTTCTTCCTTGCCTACGCGCACTCTGCGGGGGTCGATATTTATTACGGCGGTACCGGGCTCGCGCACTTCGGAATTAGTCACCATATTGAGTTTGCTCTTTCCGAACGCGACGGTGGCAGTGTTGTCCTTTACCGTGACGAGCGCGGTTGCGGAGTTGTTGGAAACAGGTTTATAAGCGATAAGTTTCTCGTTCATATCAACGTCGCGGAGCTGAATGGCTTCGGGACGGACATACAAATCGAGTTTATCTCCGGGAGCGACGGCGCTGTCGAGAGAATGCTTGCTTACAAGGAAGCCTTTCTTGCCGGGCACGTAGCTGAACGCCGCGGTAAAGCGGGGATATTTTTCCACAAAGTCCACAGTCCCCTCTATCTTTACGCTGCCTTCTTCTTCCGCATCGGAAAGATCGTCGGGAGCTATTTCCAAAACAACGTCGCGGTTTATCTGCTCGAGGTCGGTCAAACGGGACGCAACGGTTTCGCTGACCGGGATAACGACGTTGCCGAAACGAACTACAAGTCCTTCCTCGGTGGCAAGGAACTTGGCCGCTATGCGGTTGGCTTTTGGCACGCCCATGATCGTAAGTTCGGTGTCGGGATCGAAGAAATGTATGTGGTTTGCATCTATCGCAAGGCTTACTGTCTCGCCGGTAGCAAACTGCGAACGCGCGTCTATACGTGCAACCGTATAATCTTCTTTGCCGTCGACTTTCATATAAAGGATAGTCTCGTTACCGAGCTTTTCTATAACGTCCACTTCCGCGGATATTATACTGTTTGGATTGGAGGAAATGAATATCTCCTCGTCGTGTATATCCTCGGGACGAACGCCCATGATAACGTCTTTGCCGATGTAATAATCGTCTATTATGCGTTTTGCACGCGATTCGGGAACGAGTATTTTGTTGTTTCCGAACACCGAATACAGTTTATCGCCCTCTTTTACGAGTTGCGCCTTAAAGAAGTTCATCTGGGGCGAGCCGAGGAAGGACGCGACAAACAGGTTTTCGGGATTGTCGTACAGACAGGTAGGAGTGTCTATCTGCTGGATGATACCGTCTTTCATTACGACTATTCTGGTACCCATGGTCATAGCTTCGGTCTGGTCGTGGGTAACGTAAATAAACGTGGTCGCAAGCTTATTGTGGAGTTTGGTTATCTCGGTGCGCATCTGCACGCGGAGCTTGGCGTCGAGGTTGGAGAGCGGCTCGTCAAGCAGGAACACTTTGGGTTCGCGTACGATCGCGCGACCGAGCGCGACACGTTGGCGCTGACCGCCGGAAAGAGCCTTGGGTTTGCGGGACAACAGCGGCGTGATGCCCAATATAGCGGCGGCTTCTTGCACGCGTTTGTCGATCTCTTTGCTGTTCATCTTGCGGAGACGCAAGCCGAACGCCATGTTGTCGTACACCGTCATGTGCGGGTACAAAGCGTAGTTTTGGAACACCATCGCGATATCGCGGTCTTTGGGCTCTACGTCGTTGACGAGTTTGCCGTCTATATACAACTCGCCGGCGGATATTTCTTCAAGACCCGCTACCATACGCAGAGTGGTGGATTTACCGCAACCGGACGGTCCGACAAATACGATAAACTCTTTATCGTCTATTTCCAGATTAAAGTCGCTTACCGCCTTTACACCGCCCTGGTAAATCTTGTAAATGTGTCTTAATGACAGACTTGCCATGTTCTTCCCTCCGTTTTCGGAATACGACGTAAGCCGCGCACGCGCGCTTTGTACGCACACCGTATTTTTTTAACACTATTATTATACTATATTGCGGGCATTGTTATCAACTGCATTATGAACAAAAAACGCAACGACGAGTGTCCGAAATGCACAAACGGTTTTAAGAGCATAAAAGAACGCCGAAACGATATTCGGCGTTCTGGTACGGTTTTATTTATTCCGTCACTTTTTAAGTTCGGCTTCCAGAGTGTTTCCCAGCAATATGCGCTGATTCGCAAACAACTCGGTATCGGAAGTATAAGTGGCAACTCCGGTGGTAACGGCGGAGATAAGTTCTTTTACTTTATCGAAACCTATCTTCTTTTCCAACATGGTCATATATTCGAAATCTTCTATTCCGTCGCGCACCGCGTTAAGACGCATAGAGCCTACGGGACCGTCGTAACCGCGTCTTTCGCCGCAGTACAAGAGCTGTCCGTCGCCCCAAGTATTTTCGCCCATCGAGTTGACTTTGTAATGCGCGTCCCAACTGTCCTCGGCCCAGGAGCCCGCGCCCTCGGTGCTGCTGCCCCACTCGTTTACCATAAAATACAGATACCCTGTTATATCGAAGTATTTCTGTTGCCAGAACATTATGCGGGGATTCACGCCTTTTTCCTCGATATTCAAAGTAATGTACGGCGCGGTGGGATCCCAACACGTATACCACCACAGTTCGTCTCCCTGTTCCTTATACGACTGCATACGGCTCTCGAAAGTCTCGTCCGGATCTATCGAATAAAATTTGATATCTTCCCAGCAATCAATGTTTTCCGCTTCTTCCTCGCTGGTATAAAGAGCGGTTTTCGGGCACCACACGTTTATCGCCTTGCGCATCAGTTCCAAACAATCGATACTTCCGATGTATCCGGGAGTAAAAAACGGAGAAACGAATCTGTAATTATCGCCAAGCTGCGACTTTATGTGGTTTCCGTCGGTGACTATCTTATTCCATGCGTCCTCGTTGCGCGGCTCGTCTACGGTATAAAATATAGCTTTTTCCGCCCATGCGGGGTTTCTATCGCCTAGCCTCTTTACTTTGACGGCGTCCGACGCGGTACGCACGCGGAAGCCCCTCACGCGCGGATTGTCGAGATATTTCTCCGCCTTTTGAGACTCGAAATCGTAAGGCAGACCGTATGCGCTCACGCGGTTGCGCAATAAGAAATCGTAATACGTACCGTATAAGCCGCCCTTTTTCGCAGTAGCGGTGAGTCTTCCTTCCTCAAGCTCCATGATAACCGTATTGGACGTTTCCTCGCTTAGTTCAAAGTCCCAAACGTGCAAAGTAACAACGCCGCTTTTAAGCACTTCTTCACCGTCTTTTACTTCCACGGTCGCGGTATAATCTCCCGCGGCTGCGCCCTGCGGTATTTCAGCCTCCACAAAGAATATCTGCGAGTTGCCCTTCGCTATATCGAAACTTTCGCCTTTGTACGGAAGCATAGCGTCGGGAGTCGGTTTGCCGTCTACAAGGAAGTATTCCGCCTTGTACATGATGCTGTCGATCTCGTCGGAGCCTTTGACGAATTTGCTTACGGCAGCCGTAAGTCCGTTTTTGTCCGTGGTGTTTGCGGCAAGAATAAATTGGCAGTTTTCTATTTCGTTTTTGCCGGCATACATCGTATAAGAAGTTTTGCCGGTGTTTGTCAATTCGTTTTGCTTCTGTTTATTAAAGCCGTGGTCGAAGAACATACTGAATTCTTCGACGGGTTTTTCGGTGTCCGGTTTTGTGTCTCCGCACCCCGCAACGGCAAACGCGCACGCAATCGCAAGCAATACGGCGCACAATCTACGTAATTTCATAAACGCTTCTCCTTGTTTGTCATAAAAATATTTACGCCCTGCCGGAATAACGGTAAGGCGTAAATGTCGTCTTATTTCAAGCTGCCGAGCTGTATGCCGCCTATCATCTGCTTTTGAAAAGTAAAGAACAGTATCATCGGCAAAATAGTTACAAATACGCACATCGCCATCATCTCATGCGTCTTTTCGGCAAACGCCGTGTTATTATTAAAGTCGTAATAAAACGCGAGTCCCATAGTAAACTTTTCCGGACTGGTCAAATAAATGAGCGGTCCCTGGAAGTCCATCCACAAGCCTATAACGATGTTGATGCAGATAAACAGAAAAATGTTGTAACACAGAGGAAGCATTATTCTGAAATATATCTGGAACCAGTTCGCACCGTCTATTTTAGCCGCGTTGTCGATCTCCTTGGGTATGGAGCGCATAAACTGTATCGTCAAAAACATGTTGAGAGCGCCGCCGCCCCAGAACGCGCCTATAAACTGCGAAGCCAGTTTATCGGTAAGCCCGAAGGTACGGAACAATATATACTTGGGCACCATAAGCACCGCGTCCGGCAACATGACGGTTGCCATTATTATGCAGAATACGGCTTTTTTACCTATGAATTTTATCCTTGCAAGCGGGAACGCGCAAAACAGCGCCGTAAACGGAACAAAGAAACCGTTTATCGCAACTATAAGCAAAGTGTTGCCTATATTGCGGAGATACTTGCCCACTACGGCATAATTTACGAATTCCAGCGAACTGCTCCAAAACGTGGCTCCCTCGGAGACCTGCGTCATAGTCATGAGCGACTTATTGAGCATGTAAACGTAAGGGAACAGGAAAAATACGCACAAAAACGCCGAAAGCACATATTTTACTATAAGCATAACGGTATGTTTTCTGCGAGCCGCCCTTCCCGCGTCATTCGGCGACAACAGCAAAGTACCGCTTGACGTTACTTTATTATTCAATACATTATCATTCGTCACTGTACTTCACCCACTTATTAGTCTTAAACATGATCGCGGTAAACAAGCCGATCACCAAAAACAGTATCCAACTCATGGCGCAAGCGAGAGCCTCGTTATTAACGCCCAGATTGCCGCCGAACGCGGTATTGTATATTCGGATGACCACAAAGTACAAAGATTCGTCGGTACCTACGCCGTACGTCGCAAAAGTTCCGAACACCTGCAAACCGCCTATCATTGAAGTGATAAGGTTGTAAAAAAGCATGTTGGTGGTAAGCGGAATGGTTATCGAAAAAACCTGACGCCAGTATCCCGCGCCGTCCAAAGACGCCGACTCGTACAACTCGGGCGAAACGTTTTCAAACGCGGCAAGCCACATGATAAGTCCGCCGCCGAGTCCCCACATTCCCGACAATATCAACGAAAACATTGCCGTTTGCGCCGATTCAAAGAACGGGAACGCCGGAAGTCCAAGCTTATGGAACCACGTGTTGAAAATACCGTAATTCTGCACCAGACCCATTGCGTTGTACTTAAAAGCGTCTCTCCATATAAGACCGGAGGCAAGCCCAGGGATAAGACACGGCATATAACACAACAGTCTTATTATCCTTATGCCTTTGATGTTTTTACGCAAAAACAGAGCAAGCAGATACGATAATACAAGATTGGCTGTGGTGGAGCAGATAACGTAAATAAACGTTTTTCCGAGCGACGACATAAAAGGGATAAGTTCGCCGTCGAGCGAAAACAACTCTTTATAATTATCGAGATGTATCGTGGTGGCATACGAGCCGTTAAAATCGGAAAAGCTGTAAAACAACGACATAAATATCGGATATGCCGTAAACAGCGCAATGCCGATTATTACCGGTAGCAAAAACACGTATGCCGACACGCTGTCTTTTATATATGTTTTTGATAAGCGTTTTATCATCTGATTACCTGTACTTTGCGATCTCTTTTTCCATAGTCTTAACGCTGTCGGAAATGTTCTTTTTTATTCTTGCTTCGTAACCCGTAGCCGGCGTCTGATTGACGCTCGAAGTTAGCGTGCTTTGCATTACAGCGGCAACGCGGGCTACGCTCTTGGCGGGTATTTTGGACTTGAAATCGCTCATAACGCAGGACTTGTCTTTATACTTGTAAATAAACGCGTCGTGATTGAAATCGTCGGGAAGGTCCGCTTCGGGATGACGCCATGCCGCGTCCTCTTTTTCGAGCAGAGATTCAAGCACCGGCACCGAGTTTCCCGTCTTGCCGAACGCCTCTTGGCCCTCAACGCTTACAACGTGTTTTAAGAACAGCCATGCTTCGGTAGCGTTGGTAACGTGCTGATACATGCCGTATCCGCTGCAACCGGCGCCCACGCTGTAATTTTCGGAAGTGGAAAGCTCGGGCATGGGAGCAACGCCTATATGTTCCGCCCAGTTGTTTTTACTGTCGCTTTTTATAAGGTCGGTGAGCACGGCGCGCGTCTCGATAAGGAACGGCGCTTTGTACTGCGTAAAGAATCCGCCGCTGGATTGCTCGCCGGGCTCGGGAGTGTAGCCGTTGTATACGCTTTTCTTTACCCATTCGATAGCGTTGTAAGTGGCGTCGCCGTTGCCGAAAATGACGTTGCCTTCGTTATCCACTACGTCCGCGCCGAACATGCGGTACAGTCCGTAAGCCACCGAGCCCCACGCCCAGTTACAGTCTATGACCTGCCCTTCTCCGGTGTTTCCGCCGTACGGTGTGGTAAACTTATTTGACGCCATGATACCGTGCAAACGGTACATAAGCCCCTCAAGCTCCTCCGCGCTGAGAGCCTCGACGTTGTCTATCTCGTCGACTCCGCATTTTTCAAACAGCCACTTGTTATAAAACATGACAAACTGGTTGTAGTCGCGCGGCATCATGTACATCTGACCGCCGAACATACTGTCGCGCACCATGGAATCGACAAGCGCGTCGGTGGAAAAGCTGTCGTCCACAAGGTCTATATAACTTATGGGAGCTATCATTTCCATATTGACAAGCGACGGAATGGTCTCGTTGGTCAGCCAGAACACGTCCGCCATCTCATCGTACTTTTGAGACGAATCCGCGGCGGAATGTTCTTTTTTGATAGTGTCTATGTAGGAATCGGCCACAAACGTCTTTAAGTCCACTTCGATGTTGGGATACTTCAGCTTGAAACTACCCACAAACGCGTTTATCGCAAGCAACTCGGTGGGTTTACTTTGAGCGTATATCCTGAGTTTGCCCGTGTGGCTGCTGTCCGCCTTAAAATCTATGCGATCGATTATTTTCTGCATTTCGGCGTCGATATCCAGCGGGTCGCGCAATGTGCAACCGCCGAACAAGCCGAACAACATCACCACTGCAAGTATAAGTCCGGCAAATCTGAATTTTTTCATGTCTATTTTTGTTCTCCTTTCTTTTTACGCCAAACTACCGCCACGCCGGCTATAAGCAGCACGATAAGCGATAACACCGCCGACGAAGACGCGACTACGTTAGAACCGCAACCGCCGCCGTTGTTCGTAGACTCGGCAACCGACGAAAACTCCACCGTAAAGTCCTCGGTAAGAAGTTTGTGCGGCATACCTACGGCGTATTTTCCGTTTGTAAGTTTTGCGGTTTTCACCTCTACCCCGCCGATAGTCGCTTTAAGCGTATATCCCTTGTCGAGCGTGATATCCGCGGTAACAAAACCGTTGTTTACGGCGGCGTTAGCTACAGTAACGTGCTTATCGCCGTCTTTAACTTTGGCGGTAACGTTTCCGAGAGCCTGCTCGACCTTTACAAACATACCGGAAGCGCCGCGTTCGGCAAGCACCGCAAGATACGCGACCCCGTCGGGGAAATCGCTTTGCTTGCATTCCATTTCCACAAGTCTTTCGCCCTTTACCATGGCGTACGATTCCGTTTCGCCTATATGGTATTCAAAGGTGACCTTGCTTTCCTCTTCCAGCACTTTTTTGAGTTTTGCGGAAAACGGATTGCCTTCGCTCGCGTCGGTGTCCGCCCAGGTAGTGCGGGGCGAAGCTTCCTGCGCATAGTATCCGGTGTTGTGCACCTTGCCTATCTGCTCTTTATTATTGTCGTTGCCGTTGATATTGAACCAGAAGTGTATCATGGACATAAAGCCGGCGTCCTCATAAGGACTCTTTTGCTTTAAGTACGGATACATGCTGCTTATCTGGGCAAGCGACAGCGACGGATACAGTCCCATGCTGAACGTGGATTCGCCGTAATAATTATTTACGTCGTCGAAGTCGACCGTTATGCTGAACGGACGAGTAACGTCTATGCCGTTATAATAAACGGATCCCTCTCTTTCGCCGAAACTGAACTCCGCGTTTCCGTCGGCGCTTACGCCGAGAGGATTTATGCAGTTGAGACCCATAACGCGTTTATCCGAAAGTTCGTTATCCTGATAATAAACGTCCGCGGCATTTTCGTTCCAACCGAACACGTCGGCCGAACCGATATCTCCCGGTTTAGTGTTTTCGGTTACTTTTCCGTACAACGTTATATCGGAAGACACCGCCGCGTTAAAGTCGTAAGAATCGTTAAACGCGGGATCCGTATACCACGTCATGGCGTACAACTCGTCTGTAAACAACCCCTCGTTAAGTTTGAAGTGAAATTCCGAAAGCGGCAGATTTTCCGCCTTTGCTCCGCCGGAAACCTTTCTTATCTGATCGTTATAGGTAAACACTTTGTATGTTACCGTATATTGCGTCGAAACGCCGTCGTCGGCAAATGCGACGACGGACGCTCCGCACATTGTAAGCGCGGCAAACAACGCAATCAGTATTATCCTGATTTTTTTCATTTTTACAACGTCCTTGTATAGCGGTTACGCTTGTACTTTGGTGCCGTCCAACTTATACGGGCAAGTCGCCCCTTTGTCATTCGTTCCGAAATCCCAATCGGTATGCTCGTTACCGAATGCCCAACGCACTTCGCCGGGGGTAACCGCACCGGTTTCGGGATCGGTGGTATCGGGCTTTTTATCCGCGGGATCGGTACTGTACTTAAAGAACACTTCCCATGTGCTTACAGCGCCGCCAAACGCTCCTTCCATCAATACAAAGGGAACATATCCCGACGTTATAGCAACTTTGCTACCGTTCCAGGCAAGCTCCAACATATTGTCGGCAAGTTGTTTATCACCCATATAGTGAATGGTAACTTTACCCTGATTCCAAACTTCATTGCCGTAACCCACGTCGAGAGTAGAAACTTCGAAGACGGTGTTGTAAGCGCCGAAAGTGGTATCGACTCCAAGCTGTTCTATGAGTTCGCGTTCTTCATCGTTAGCGCCGGGTTTGGGCTGTCCTGGATTTCCGTTATACGGCGTTTTTCTCATATCGCTGAGAGCAGAATTGATTGCATAGAAGTTCTGCCAAGGCATATACAGATTTTTAAGTCTTACAAGTCCGGTAAACTGACTTACAAAAAAGCCGTTGCCGCTGAGACCTGCGACCGGAGCTTGTTTCCAGTTGGCAGGCAACTTCAAAGTCTCGATAGCGGTAAACTGAAATGCAGCGCTTGCTATCGTGGAAATGGAATCGGGAAGGATAACGGTTTGAAGAGGCTGATAAGAAAACGCGTTGCTTCCGATAGCCTGTATTTTGCAATTCTCGGAGAAAGAGATCTTAGTCAATTTGCCGAGATACGAATCATAATCGAGATGGGTAGCCCAATCGCCCTGGAACGACTGATCGCCTATGCCCGTCATACTGTCGCCGAAATGAACGCTTTCAATACTGAATTCTTCTTTGAACGCTTTGTGCTGAACAGTGGTAGCAGCATCGCCTGTATCGACCGAAGTTATCTCTTTACCTGCGGGAATAACGAACGGATCCACATTCTCGTCTATCCCCGGAGTGTTTTCGTTTCCGGGTCCGCAACCGATAGTGGTAACGCGCACCCAACCTTCCGATTTATTACCGTCGCCGTCGCTATACTCGATGTACGCGTAACGGGGGAACACAAGCGCGCCGTTTTGGAAACTTTCGTTGAGTCCGCGCGCCGCAGTCTGGAATTCGTTGGACGGGATAAGTCTTCCTCCGTCCACGGTGTCGCCGTATTCTATACCTTTACTGCAAACGTCTATCTCAACTTTTGCGGAATACTCGCCCGCCGATACAGTTATAGTCGCGGTTTCGCCGAGCATAGCCGCGTCGTCTGTGACAACGTACGTTACGGTTGCGCCGCCGGTCTTTTCCGTAAGCGTAGCGGTAACGCCGGTAAGATCGCTTTGCACGACGGGAGTTCCTTCAACATTTTTGATGGACACTTCAAACTCACCGGTATCTCCGGGAGTGGCGGAAATAACGGGATCGTCCACAAATACGCCGTATTGCTTTACGGTAACGCTTATGGTCGCGCTGGCATCGCCGCATTTTGCGGTAATGGTAGCGGTACCCTCTTTTTTACCTTCGAGTATAGTGACCGCTTCGCCGTTAGTCACTCCCACCGAAGTATAGTTGCGTTTAATGCCTACCGTTCCAGATTTGCTGGACGCAAACGAAACCTTTTCGGTCTTAGCACCGGTGACCTGGACTTTTAGTTCCATTTCGTCCTTATACGTCACCTCTACGGAAGGCTTAGCGAAAGCAAGCGTTATTTTACCGTCGGGACCCGGTTTATTTTCGGGTTTGTCGCCGCAAGCGGTAAACGCAAAGGTCAGCACAAGAGCCAAACACATTGCCGTTAAAATTCTTACAAACTTTTTCATATATTTTCTCCTATATAAATTTACCGATTAAACTGACTTCTTTACGACGACACGTGTACGTATCAAAAAAATACTTTTACCCGACGTCGCCTTACGGACTTTTTTGCCGCGCTCTTTCGGCGGCTTTACATAGCCCTCCCAAAATCCCGGATTGACACATTCTTACAGATTTTATATTGCGCTTTCCCGCCTACGCGGAAAAGAGTAATATCACGCTTTATCAACTCTGCGCACAAACGCGCAAGCCGACGCCAACAACAAACCCGCCGCAACTATCGGCAAAGCGCTTTGAGCGCTCGAGCCGCAACCGCCGTCTTTATCGTTTTTATCGTCGTCCCCGTCGTCGGGCTCTACAGGAGGCTCCACGGTATCCGCCTGCGACTTGTACAAAGTAAACTCGTCGAAAGGCGTCGTCTCTCCCCGCACGTAAGTGGATATCGTAAGCTTACCGCGTCGTATCGAAATATTGCTTAACTGTGCGACTCCTTTAACTCCGTGGTTTGTCCCCTTTTCTATCGTGCCGCCCGCCTCGTTGTAAAATGCAACGTACGGCGCGGCGGCTTTTACCTGTTCTTCGGTGCCCACCACTACGTCCTCGGCGGGAGTACCGCTTACAACGGGCTCGCCGCTCGTCGTCTTATCGGCTATATTGGCCCTGAAACATTTATTTCCGGAAGACGAGCCGAGCGTCATATACAATATACCGTCGGGAGCGATAACGCTGTTTGCTCCGTTTTCCGCCGGAACCGGAGTTAGTCCGTCTTCTCCGCCCATAATATGCGTGCGGCAATATGTATGCTCGTGCGCCATAAGAACAAGATCGACGTCATGCTTTTTAAGAATCGGCGCAAGCTCCTTTTGCCGCTTCTGCGAGGCTTCCTCGGTTATTATCCTATTCACTCCGAAAAGCGTATGGTGCATGGATACTATTTTCCAGGTTATCCTGTCGCCGTATTTCTCTTCCGCCGCGCTTATAGCTTTTTCGAAAAACGTATCGGCGTCGGAATATACGTTGCTGTTAAGGACAAGGAAAAGAGCGTTGCCCGCGACAAACCAGTAGTCGGCGGCTTGGTCTCCGCCCGAACTCGACCAACCGAATTTGGTCTGGTTGGGGTTGTTGTGGTGGTCGGACCAGTTCGCCTTGCTTACTTCGTGGTTGCCTATCACATTGGCGAACGGCACGCTGCTCGTATACTCGGTTCCGTAAAACACCTGGTATTCGGTCTCGCTCTGGGGTATCTGTATGGCGTTGCCGTCCCAGCTTTCGACCTCGTCGCCGAGATGCATTATAAAAGAGGGAGAAAAACTGTTCGTTGCGGTAGAAAGCGTCTCGGTCCATGACGGCAAATCGTTTTCCACGTTTCCGTTTGTACCGAGTTGAGCGTCGCCGAGCGCCACAAAGTTAAAAGTGTCGCCGCCCGAAACGGTCTTAAAAGAATAAATGGCGGAATAATTGTATCCGTCGCCCACGCGGTATATATAGCGCGTATCGGCTTTCAGTCCGGTCATAGTCGCTCTGTAATATCTGAAATTCGTCAATTTCGCATTATAAGCCGTTGCGACAACGTCGTCGTATTCCGAGGGGAACTCGTCGGGTATTTCCCCGTCGTGCTCGACTATCTCCAAATACTGTTCGCTTTCGGTATTCAGCGCGGACGCCATCCACGTAAAATTCATCTCGGTCTCGTCGGCTCCGGCAAACGTAGTTACCGACATAAAATATCTGCTGTAAGGATTGATGTCTATTTCGGCAAAAGCGGAAATCAAAAAAGACGGCAAAGCGAGCACAAACGCTACGGCTATGATAAGCGCCGTAACAAACACTCCGAATGTCCGTCTTTTATTTTTCGTAAACGAATACATCAATTTCCTCCCGCCCGCACGATAATACGGATAATAAATACTTTTGATTTATTACTTGTAATAAATCAAAAAGAGGCATGCCTCTTTCGCCGCGTCCCGCGATCAGGGGAGTTGTCGCGCCGCCCGGTTACGTTCCGCAACAAGGCGGCGCGACTTATGAAAGGGCTTGTAAGTCGCTCGCGCACACGCATACGTACACGAGTACTCAACATAATTACTCTATCACACAATTAACGCTTTGTCAATACATTTCCAAAAAAAATATCAGATTTTTTTATACAAAAAGACGCCCGGACCATTGCGTCGGGGGCGTCTTGCAACCTGATATTTATTTGTTTTTCAAATGCGAAAGAATATCCAAAAGCGTTTGCTGCTGTATCTGCTGATTGCGCTCTTTATCAAGCATATACGCAACGCAGTCAGCCGAAAATTTTATCATATAATATATGAGCACGCCCGCAACCGTAGCCGTCGCCGAAACCACCGGGAACAGCCAGTACATTCCGTACATTACAAACGAAAGTATCACGGCGGCGATATTTCCGCCCACAAACACTACGAGAGGAAGCAGCACGCTGAGTTTATTGAGAAGCCATCCAAGCGCTTTTATAACGGTAAACTTTGTGCGCAGTTCGCGGTAACAGTCGCTGTTCATGCTCTCAAACAATATTTCCTGCTGGCGTATACGCAACAGTTGCGCTCTGCGGTCGAGTTCGTAGCAATGCGACATGTACCACATAAGCAAAAACCCTATCGCCACCGCGCCCGCGCCCGCTCCAAGAACTATAAGTCCATGCTCCCAACCGTCGCGGATAAACAGTACCGTTGATACCGCCAATACTATAAGTCCCAATAAAACCGTATAGCTTACGCGGTGCATCACATATTTGAAGGCATCCAAAAACCGAACCGTACCGGCATATTCGGAAGTAGCGACGTCGAAGTTGGTCTTGGGACGCGTGTCTTTGCTAAGAGCGATCTCCGGGCTTGTTATGTGTATGCGCTCGTCGTCTATGGTCTGGTGCGCCGCGGCGCGTATTTTTTCGCGCGCCATCTCCTCTTTATTTACACGCTTATCGTCTTTGGGTTCGCGTTTTACGTTTTTACCGCTCATCTCAGTCTCCTTTGCGTCGTCACCGACACCCTTTTCTTTTTCCTCCGGCAACGTTTCCGTCTGTTTTGCCGTAATTTCCGCCGCTCCGTCCTTTCCGCCGTCGTCCGGCGACGCGATTTCTTCCTGCGAGGCGACTATCTTGGCTATAAGCGGCGCTACCGTTTCATCCGGTTCGTCGTCGGGCTCGTCGCCCTCGGCTATCTTTTGCAAGCCTTCCACCACCCGTTGCAGTTCTTCTCCGCTGCGCAACAGCTCCTCGGAAGCCTTGTAATCTTCGCCGGTTTCGTCCTCGCCGGCGACCGCCGCTTTCTTTTTTCTTCGCTGTTCTTTTTGCCGCACGCTGGTAAGCACGCGTTTATCGTCTTCGGTAGCGCTCAAAAGAGCGTCGAGACGCCGTTCGTCCAACGTCGGCACCCTGGTGTTTTCTTTGCGCTCCTCCAACTCTATTTTAAGTTGCAACAGCTCCGCGCCGGATACTCCGTCGAGATCCAGTCCGATATCTTTCGCTCCGTCAAGATCGAGAGTAAGCGCCACGTCCTCCACCGGCTTGTCCGCATCCGGCGGCAACCCCATCCGTTCGAGGTAGCCGTCGTGACAGAACTTGCACACTTTCATTACGGCGCCGTTTTCTTCTATACGGTATCCGTCGTCGGCAAAACCGCACAATTCGCATACTCCTTTCGCCACAGCCGCACCTCCTTTACGAATTTTTCATTATTATATCACCTTATACGCCCGCCGTCAAATCTTAGCGCGCAGATAGTATCAACTTATTTTACTTTTATGCCGTTCCGTACGGTAAAATTACTTAAATATATGTTAATTGCTTGCATAAATATTCATAAAGATGTATAATTATGTGGAATACGATTATTCGGAGGAATTCGACATGATACGCGCGGCAATCGTGGGCGCAAACGGCTACACGGGTTTTGAACTGATGAAACTTATTTACGGTCATCCCGGTCTTACGCTTACTTCGGCGGCTTCGCGCTCAAACGCCGGTTCCAAAATAAGCGACTTATATCCCGCTTTGGGATTTGCGTACGGAAACATGACTTTTACCGAGCCCGACGTAGATACGATCGCGAAAAACGCCGACGTGGTGTTTACCGCCCTGCCCCATGCCGCAAGCGCGGAAATAGGAGGAAAGTTTTACGACAAAGGCGTCAAAGTAATTGATTTATCCGCCGATTTCCGTTATACTGATATCGGTCTGTACGAAAACACATACAAAGTTACGCATCCCCGTCCCGACCTCAACAAAGAGGCGGTGTACGGTCTGTGCGAAATAAACCGCGACAAAATAAAAAAAGCGGCGGTAATCGGAAATCCAGGATGCTATACAACCTGCTCGATACTTCCGCTGTATCCGCTTATCAAAAGCGGCGTTATACAGGATAAAGGAATAATAATAGACGCCGCAAGCGGTATCACCGGCGCGGGGCGCAAAGCGGACGTAGCGTACAACTTCTGCGAGTCCGACGGCAATTACAAGGCGTACGGCGTGACTACCCACCGCCACGCCACCGAAATAGAAGAAAAACTCACTTTCGGAGACGAACGCATTTCGGTAAGTTTCACTCCCCACCTGCTTCCCGTAAAACGCGGCATACTCGCCACCGTTTACGCAAATACCGCGTCGGGCGCGACCGCCTCCGATATCGACAAGGCATACTCTTTATACAAAGACGAAAAATTCGCCGTAGCTACGGGCGAAGGCGTTCTTCCCGAACTTAAATGGGTGGTACAAAGCAACGTGTGCGCGTTCGGATACAAACTGGACGCAAAAAACGGACGGATAATCATAGTTTCGGCGATCGACAATCTTCTCAAAGGCGCATCGGGACAAGCCGTACAAAACTGCAATATAATGTTCGGCTTACCCGAAACAGACGGTCTGCCGGTAATAGGAACGCATTTATAGAGGTCGACATGACGGAAAATCAACAAAACGAACTTATAGAACGCGCAAAAATAATAACCGAGGCTCTGCCGTATATATCGCGCTACCGAGGCAAAACGATGGTGATAAAATACGGCGGCAACGCCATGAACGACCCTGCCGTGATACGCACCATAATGCAAGACGTCGCGACGTTGAAAATAGTGGGAGTACATCCGGTGCTGGTACACGGAGGAGGTCCGGATATCAGCGCGCTTCTCAAAAGGCTGGACATACCTTCGAGATTCGAAAACGGCTTGCGCGTTACAGATCTTGCCGCTATGGAAGCGGTGCAGATGGCTCTCGGTAGGCTTAATAAAAACATCGCCGCCGCGCTGGGCACGCTCAACGTAAAAGCTATAGGGCTGTGCGGACAGGACGACGGCTTGATAGGCGTGGAAAAATTCGACGACGGAAGCGGAACCGATTACGGTTATGTCGGCAGGATAACGAAAATAAACACCGACGTGCTTGAAACTCTTATAAAAAAAGATTACATTCCGGTAATTGCCACGGTGGGCGTAGACAAAGACGGGCTCGCATACAATGTAAACGCGGATACCGCGGCGGGCGCGATCGGCGGCTCTCTGCATGCCGAAAAACTTTTTTATCTTACAGACATCGACGGCATACGCGGCGATGAAAACGACCCGGCGTCGCTTATTCCCGAGATAAACGTTTCGGCTCTCAAAGCCATGATAGCGGACGGTCGCATACACGGTGGCATGGCGCCGAAAGCGCTTTCCTGCATAGACGCGATCGAGCGCGGCATGCAAAACGTTCTCATACTTAACGGCACCGTTCCCCACTCCATTCTGTTGGAACTTTTCACCGATTCCGGAGTGGGCACAATGGTGGTACCCGACTGAACACGCGCAAAAACGCAATAAGGAAATAAAATGGATTTTAAGGAAATAAAAGAAATAGACGCAAAACGCTACATGAAAACGTTTTCGCGCCAGAATATATGTTTTACCCACGGTAAGGGATGCAAACTTTACGATACCGCGGGAAACGAATATATCGACCTCGGAGGAGGCATAGCGGTAAACTGCCTCGGGCACGACGACCCCGAACTTACCGAGGCGATATGCGCGCAGGCGCACAAACTTATACACGTATCCAACTTATACTACAACGAACCGCAAGCGGAGCTTTGCGAGAATCTACTGGACGGCACGATCTTCGACCGTATGTTTTTGTGCAACAGCGGCGCGGAAGCAAACGAAGGCGCGATAAAGCTGATAAGAAAGCACTTTTACAACCGCGGCGAAAAACGGCCGAAAATAATCACGGCAAACGGTTCTTTCCACGGAAGAACGCTCGCCACGGTGACGGCGACCGGACAGGACAAATATTCCCGCTCTTTCGCTCCGTTGCCCGACGGCTTTACGCATGTTCCGTATAACGACTTAAACGCCCTGCGAGAAGCTGCGGACGACGATACGGCGGCAATAATACTGGAAATGATTCAAGGCGAAGGCGGCGTACTGCCGGCCGATTACGATTATATCGTAAACGCTTACGCGCTGGCAAAGAGCCGCGGCATACTTTTCGCGGTGGACGAAGTGCAGACAGGCATGGGACGCACGGGAAAAATGTTCGCATTCGAGCATTACGGAATACAACCCGACATAATTACTCTTGCCAAAGGACTGGGCGGCGGAGTTCCGATAGGCGCCGTGCTTGCGCGCGGCGAAGCGGCGACGGCGTTTGCGCCCGGCGATCACGGGACGACTTTCGGCGGCAATCCCCTTGCCTGCGCCGCGGCTAACGTCGTTGTGCGCCGTCTTAAAAACGGACTGCTCGAAGAAGCGGCGGCGAAAGGCGAATATTTAACGGGAAAACTCAGCAAACTGAAAAAGTTCAACTTTGTACGCGACGTGCGCGGCAAAGGACTGCTTTTGGGCGTGAATCTTACCGACAAGCTCAATAATTCCGAGGTCGCGGGCAAAATGGCGGCAAACGGCGTTATAATTCTTACGGCGGGAAACAACACTTTGCGCTTCGCACCCGCTTACACAATAAGCACGCGCGAGATAGACGAGGCATGCGAAAAACTGATGGCATTGTTCGCCAATACAAACGTATAAATAAAACTCAATCATATAAAGGAAGATAAAATGGACATAAGTTCTTACAAACCCACCGGCCGCATAACCAACAAGCACATGCTGACATTGCGCGACTATACCGCCGAAGAAATTTACGAAATACTCCACACCGCCGTAATGTTGAAACAAAAACAGCGCGCGGGCAAAAAGCACGAATATCTCAAAGGCAAGACGCTTGCCATGATATTCTCTAAGTCCAGCACGCGCACCCGCGTATCCTTCGAACAAGGCATAAAACAGCTGGGCGGCTCGGCTCTCGTGCTGCAACAGGGAGACATACAACTGGGGCGCGGCGAAACCGTGCGCGATACCGCGTTGGTGCTTAACCGCTACGGCATAGACGGAATAATGATACGCACGTTTTTACAGTCCGACGTGGAAGAACTTGCAAAATACAGCGCCTGCCCCGTAATAAACGGACTTACCGACGATTACCACCCTTGCCAGGTGCTCGCCGACCTTTTAACGATATACGAACATTTCGGAAAGCTGGAAGGTCTTAAAATGGCGTACTTCGGCGACGGCAACAATATGGCTCATTCGCTTATGATAGGCGGCGCGAAAGTCGGAATGAAAGGGGCATGCTGTTCGCCCGAGGGCTATACTCCCGACCCCGAAATCGTAAAGATCGCCGAAAGTTGCGGAAACGTATCCGTTACCGACGATGCGGACGAAGCAGCGCGCGACTGCGACGTGATATATACGGACGTGTTTTTCTCTATGGGACAGGAAAAGTCCGAAAGTAAAATCAAATCGCTCATGCCCTACCAGGTCAACGAAGCGCTAATGGCTAAAGCGTCCAAAAACGCCGTATTCATGCACTGCCTGCCCGCTCACCGCGGCGAAGAAGTCACGGAGGGCGTCATAGACGGAGCGCAGAGCATAGTGTTTGAAGAAGCGGAAAACCGTTTGCATGCCCAAAAGGCCGTAATGTATCTTTTGATGAAAAACAAGAAATAGACCGATATGATAAAATTCAGAACGGCGCTGCCGTCGGACGCGATAAAAATAAACGACGTTACGCATAAAGCATTCAAGCTGTATGCCGACGAACTTGGTCCCGACAGCCATGTAAAAGCCCTCGAAGAACCCGAATCGGCTGTACTGCGCGACATTGCCGAACATTACGTGCTGATAGCCGAGGACGAAAACGGAACGTTTTTGGGCAGTCTGCGAATCAAGAGCATAAGCGGCAAGCTCGCGTATCTTTACCGCTTCGGCGTGGACCCGACGATACGCAACGCGGGAGTGGGCAGTAAACTTTTACAAAAAGCCATAGACCACTGCTCGGAAAAAGGTTTTGACGCGATAGCCCTGCACACAAACGCAAAGTACTATAAACTCGCGCGTTACTATTACGGCAAACAGTTTTACGTGCACTCCACGTCGGATGAAAAAGGCTATATACGCGCCCTGTTCGTAAAAGAACTTTCCGGCAAAGAATTCGATATCGCTCCGGCATTCAAAGAATAGTCGATACGCAAAAACGGCGTTACAAGATGTAACGCCGTTTTTATTCCGTCATCAAAAGCGGTTAAAGCGAATCGTCAAGACTAAGTCCGAAAGAGTCGAGAAAATTATCGAGAAAATAGTCCACCGCGTCGACTTTCAACTTTCGCAAAGCGTTCTCGGCGCTCGCCTCCGCCGCCTTGAATTCGGCGTTGCCCGCCGCAAGTTCTTCTTTGCATTTTATTAGAGCGGCTATCTTATCGGCATACTTCACGTAAGCATACTCTGGAGACGCCTTGTCCTGCGAAACCGCGGAGGCGTAATATTTACGCAACTTCTCCGGCAAAAAGTCAAGCAGTTTTTTTTCGGCTTTATGTTCTATGGATTTATACGCCGAACGTATTTCGTCGCTGTGGTATTTTACCGGAGTTGGAAGATCGCCGGTAAAAACTTCCGCCGCCTCGTGGTACAAAGCAAGCGTCGCCGCGTAGTCGGCATTAAGTTTTCCGCCGTAAAACTCGTTTTTTATGACGCACAAGGCGTGCGCAACCATAGCGGTGATATAAGTGTGCTCGGCCACGTTTTCCTTACGCGTATTGCGCATAAGGCTCCAACGGTCTATGTAGCGGAGCCGTCCCATGAGCGAAAAGAATTTGTCGCCCATTATTCCACCGATATCTTTTTTGCGCGCGACAGCGTCTTTTTGGCGACAGCCGCAACGTTCTCCGCGGTGAATCCGTATATCTCGAACAGCTTTTCGGCAGGCGCGCTTGACCCGAAGGTATCCATGCACACATATCCTCCGTCAAGTCCCACATACTTGCCCCAGGGCGCGCTGCAAGCCGCCTCTACGGCAACGCGGGCGCGGCACTTGGGCGGAAGCACCGAGTCGCGGTACTTTTGCGTCTGTTTTTCAAATAACTCCATGCACGGCATGCTCACTACGCGGACGTTCTCGTTGCCCAGCGCGGTCTTTGCCTTCAAAGCAAGGTCAAGCTCGCTTCCGCTTGCCATGATAATGAGTTCGGGCATTTCGGAAACGCTGTCGCTCACTATATATCCTCCGAACAAAGCGTCCTCGCCGCTACCCTTTACCTGCGGCAGGTCCTGGCGCGAACAAACTATGCAAGAGGGCCCCTTGCCGGTTATCGCGCTGACGTACGCCGCCGCGGTCTCTCTGCCGTCCGCGGGACGGAATACTTTAAGACCGGGTATAGTGCGAAGCCCCGCAAGCTGTTCTATCGGCTGATGGGTGGGACCGTCTTCCCCCACTCCTATGCTGTCGTGCGTAAGCACATATATCATATTCAGCTCCATGAGAGCCGACATGCGCATCGCGCTTTTCATGTAATCGGAAAATACGAAGAACGTGCCGCAAAAGCCGTTAAACCCGCCGTGCAGAGTGAGTCCGTTGCATATAGCCGCCATAGCGTGCTCGCGTATGCCGAAGTGCAGATTCCGCCCCTCCCTGTTCTCTGCGCCGTAATCTCCGAGATTTTTGAGATATGTTTTATTGCTGGGCGCAAGGTCCGCGCTGCCGCCCACAAGATTGGGCATCATTCCGGCGAGTTTATTGAGTATCACGCCCGAACTGTTGCGCGTGGCGTCCGCTTTATTGGCAAACAGAGTATACAATTCCGCAAGTTCTTCTTCCGAAGGCGCCTTTCCGCGCATGAATTTGTTGAACTGTTCGTAATCGTCGGGATAAGCAGCTTTATATGCTTTTGCGACTTTGTTCCATTCGGCTTCGTTTTTATTCAGTCCGTCGACAATTTCGGCGTAATGTTTGGCTACGTCGGCGGGGACTTCAAACGGCTTTGCGGAACAGCCGAGATTCTTCTTGGTCTCTTTAAGCACTTCAGCGCCTAGCGGCGAGCCGTGGCAATCAGCGCTTCCCGCTTTGGACGACCCGTAACCGATAGTGGTTTTCACAACTATAAGACTGGGGCGCTTTTTATCCGACTTGGCAAGAGTTATCGCGGCGTCTATCGCGTCGATATCTTCGCCGTCCGAAACGGTAAGGACCTGCCAGCCCTGCGCCTCGTGGCGACGCGCAACGTCGTCGCGGAACGCGATACTTATATCGCCCTCGATGGATATATCGTTGCTGTCGTAAAGAACGATAAGTTTTCCGAGTCCCCATGTTCCGGCAAGCGAAGCGGCTTCGTACTCGATACCCTCTTCCATACAGCCGTCGCCGCACAGCGCGAACGTGTAATGGTCTACAAGCTCCAAGCCGTCTTTATTGAAACGCGCCGCAAGCATGCTTTCGGCAAGAGCGAATCCCACCGCGTTAGCCATTCCCTGCCCGAGAGGTCCTGTGGAAGTCTCCACTCCGGGAGTGCGACCGTATTCGGGATGACCCGGAGTGCGGCTTCCGAGCGAACGGAAGCTCATGAGGTCCTCTTTGGTCAAGCCGTAACCCAGCAAATGCAACATGCTGTACAAAAGAGCCGAGCCGTGCCCCGCGCTTAAAATAAAGCGGTCGCGGTTTACAAACGACGGATTTTTGGGGCAATGGTTCATATGGCGCGTAAAAAGCGTATACGCCATGGGAGCCGCGCCGAGCGGAAGCCCGGGGTGGCCGCTGTTGGCTTTTTGAATAGCTTCGGCGGCAAGCACTCTTGCCGTATTGATAGGATTTTGCGTGGTCTTGTTCATATATTGTTCTCCTTTGAAATACTCCGCTTATCTGCTTATAAAGTATAGCATTTTCCGCCCTTTTTTGGCAAGTATTTTTGCTATCGGTTAACTGCCGTTTCGCCTTAATACGAACACATTCGTCCCGTATCATTTAAATCACAGAGAATAGCCGTATAAGATTTGGAACGGCAGCAGTCCGTTACAACCTCAAAAACGTTTCACGCGCCTGCGACGATTTTCAACTCGGTGGTATCCGCGCCCGAAAACGACGATAAAAAGGCGTACAGGAATCTCGCTATAAGCGCAACTCCGCCAAAGTCGTTGCTTTCCATATTTATAACCATTACCGGGTCGTGCACGCTCATGCGCACCAAAAACCACCCCGAAGCGTATTCGATGTTTGCACGCACGCCTTCGTAATTGTCGGCAGCGAGCCGCACCGACGGCTTATCCGCGCAGAATTCGGTGAGTTTGGTGATGAGCATGTTTCCGAATTCCGCCCACTCGGGTATTTCGAAACGTATGCGCACCTCGCGCTCCTCTTTGGGAACTTCGAGATCGTCTATAAGACTTTTAAGGTCCAGTCCGCGGGCGCGGAGCTGCGCCATTTTTACAAGCATGCGCGTTACGAGATACGCGCCGTCGTCCAAAAAGAAGTTTTCCTTAAACGCCGCGTGTCCGCTTGTCTCCATAGCGAGCGGAGCGTTTTTGCCCTCGCGGTTTAAACGCACCGCTTCGTCTATGACGTTGCGGTAGCCGCGCTTAAAGCGGTGGTGCACGCCCCCTCTGCGCGTTATGTATTTAGACAGACCGTCGCTTGTAACGCTGTCGGTCACTATCGCCGCGCCGGGATTTTCGCCCAGCACTATGTCGGCGGCAAGCGCGATAAGTCGGTTGCGATTTATCTCGGTGCCGTCGGAGCTTACTATCGCCGCACGGTCCACGTCCGTATCGAATATTATGCCGAGGTCGGCGCAATTGTCGGTGACGCAGCGCGATATGCTTTTCATGGCGTCCTTATCTTCGGGATTGGGTATATGATTGGGAAACCTGCCGTCGGGATCGAGGAACTGCGACCCGGCGGTGGAAGCCCCCAGCGGCTTTAACACGCGCTCGGCAAAAAATCCGCCCGCGCCGTTGCCCGCGTCCACAACGATTTTGAGTCCCGTAAGCGGCCAGTCGCTACCTGTACTGCGCCGTACAAAATCGATAAGGTGGTCGCAGTACAACTGCATGAAGTCGCGCGTGTAACTGCGGGTAACGTTTCCTTTGCGGCGTTTGCCGGCATAGGCGAGTTCGAGTATCTCTTTTATGTCGCCGCCGCTCAAGCCCCCCGCTTTGGTAAAAAACTTTAATCCGTTCATATTGGAAGGCATGTGGCTGGCAGTTATCATTATGCTTCCGTCTACAGCAACGTCGTCGAAGCGCGTCATCATGAACATAGCCGGCGTGGAGCACAAGCCGCACACGTAAATGTCGGTGCCGGACGATTTTAACGCGCTTACCGTCGCAGCCTTTATCCTTTCCGCCGACAGGCGCGAATCATGTCCCACCGCTATTTTAAGATCGGGCTTTGCCGAACGGGCTTCAAGCCATACCACGAAAGCGTTGACTATATCGGTAACGACGGTATCGGTAAGACGGATCTCGTCCTCGCTGCCCGTCGCCACCCCGCGCACGTCGCTTCCGCTTCTCAAATCACGAATATCCATATTGTTCCACCTCTTTATTATTTCAAAAATGATTTATTCGGCATTGCCCGCGATTTCCGCCGCTATCGCGTCTATGCTTTTTCCGTCGGTCGCGACCACGTTATCCGCGCACTCGACGTATGCTCTTTCACGTTTAGACAACAGCTCGGCTATTTTGGCGTCCTTATCTTCGGCCAAAAGCGGACGCCCCGCGCCGTTCCCGACGTGCAACGATAGAGTCGGAATGCTTGCCGAAAGATAGGTTACGACACAGTAATTTTTGAGTATACGCAAGTTTTCTTCCCGCATGACCATACCGCCGCCACACGAAATTACCGCATTTTTTGCCACAGACCTGCGTAAGACCTCCGTCTCCATTTCACGGAAACGCGCTTCTCCGTACTTTGCAAAGATTGCGGAAACGGGCAACCCGGCGTGCTTTTCTATCTCCGCGTCGGTGTCGACAAACTGCGTCTCCAAAAGCGCGGCGAGCTTTCTTCCCACGCTGGTCTTGCCGGAACCCGGCATGCCTATAAGCGCTATCCTTTTTTTAGGCATTGCGCAATTTGTCCGCCGCCGCTTTTACCGCAAGCGTATACCCGTATGTTCCCGCGCCGCATATCACAACGCCGGCATACGGAGATATGACCGACCCTTTGCGGAATTCTTCACGGGCAAAAACGTTGCTTATATGGAGTTCTATAACGGGGCACGAAAGCATTT
Organism: uncultured bacterium; assembly: GCA_949744905.1. GTDB lineage: Bacteria > Bacillota > Clostridia > Christensenellales > Pumilibacteraceae > Pumilibacter. The sequence continues at coordinate 13,955 of CATKCE010000050.1, read as the reverse complement.
TTACCGCGTCGGCGATAGCGTAGCTGTAATGCGTATAAGCCGCGGCGTTTATTACCACCGCCGCCGCTTCGTCGTACGCGCGATGCAACGCCTCCACTATCTTGCACTCGCAATTATATTGTAAAAACTCCGTCGCGTAGCCTTCGGCTTTCGCCGCTTCTTCCGCCTCGGATCTAACGTCCGCAAGCGTTTTGGTTCCGTAAACCGCAGGCTCGCGCACTCCCAGCATATCGAGATTGGGACCGTTTATCACAAATATCTTTTTTCCGTTCATTTGTCTATCTCCTCGGCGACATGAGCCGCCATTTTATTTTCGGTATCGGCATCGAACTTTTCGCCGCGCCAGAATCCGTGCGCGGCTATCGCCTGCCTTATAAGCATACCGATTCCGTTGCATGCCGACGCTCCCGCGCAACGCGCTTTATTCAAAAACGGCGTGTCTTCCGGCGAATATATTAAATCGTAAGCGTATTTTACTTTTCCGAGATCCAGTTCGTCGGGAGCGGACTGTTCGCCGTTAAGCCCCAGCACCGTGCAGTTTACGACCGCGTCGAAGCCGCCTCGGCAATCCCGTACTACCGTCGCGCCGAATTTTTCCATAGCCGCGGCATGCTTAAGAGTACGGTTATACACATACAATTCCGCTTTGCCGCACAGCGCCTGCGCAACCGACTTCGCCGCTCCGCCAGCGCCCAATAAAAGTATCTTTCCGTGAGGCTCGCCGAATTTTTCCGTATAATCGGACAAAAAGCCGATAGGGTCGGTGGATGTACACTTTCCGTCGCGCCGCACGGTATTTACCGGTCCGTCATGGCCCAAAAGCGCGGCGACGCTCTCTTTATACGGCTTTGTCACGTTAAACCCGTCGCATTCGCAAAGCAGTCGCTCTACAGTTTTATTAAGCTCCTGCGGAGCAACGTCCTCCGCAAAATATTCTCCGCGTTCGCCGAGATACGATAATATCGCGGCGTGCACTCGCGGGCTGAGCGTATACGATATTCCGTGGCCGAGCACGCAGTATTTTTTCAAGTCGGCTTTCATGACGTCTTACCCGCAAGCATTTCCCAAAAGCCCGGATAACTCACAACCGCGCACTCGCCGCCGAGGATCCTCGCTCCGCCGTCGCTCGCCGCCGCCGCCACAGCCGCGCTCATGGCCATACGATGATCGCCGCGCGGGTCGAAAACGCAACCGCCTTTAAGCCGGCAGGAGCCGGACACCGTAAATCCGTCCGGGTTCTCTCCGGCTCTGCCGCCGAACGCTCTTATCATTTTCACCGTCGCCGATATCCGGTCGCTCTCTTTTACACGCAGTTCTTCCGCTCCGGTTATTACGCTGTCGCCGCTCAGACGGCAGGCAAGCACCGCCAAAACCGGTATCTCGTCCACCAGACGCGGCATCATGCTCTTGTCGATAGCAAACGACTTTCCGTCGCCCAAGCCGCGTACGGTAACGACTCCGGTTTTTTCGCCGCAGACATATTTTACGTCGTCCACCGAATAATCGACGCCTATTTGGTCGAACACTTCGAGTATCCCGGCGCGCGTAGGATTTAGTCCCACGTTGCGCACGGTGACCTCTCCGCCGGTCATCAGTCCGCACACGAGAGGAAACGCCGCCGAAGAAATGTCTCCCGCAATCGTAACCGACACGCCGCGAGGAGTCTGATCGCCGTTTACCGTGATAACGCCGTTATCCGCGCATATATCCACGCCCATGCTTGCCAGCATTATTTCGGTATGGTCCCTGGTACGCTCCCGTTCTGTTATACGAGTAACGCCCTCGGCGCCCATCGCCGCAAGTATTACGGCGCTTTTTACCTGCGCGGACGCCACGTCCATAATGATATCCGCTCCGTGAAGTTTACCGCCCAAAACGCGCAAAGGCGCTTTTCCGTTTTGCGACGTTATTCTGCCGCCCATAAGCGACAGAGGAGTTATCACTCGATCCATAGGTCTCGCCGAAAGGCTTTCGTCGCCGGCGATAGTCCACTCGCCCTCTTTAGCCGCAAGCAATCCGCACAACAGACGCATGGTAGTGCCAGAGTTGCCTGCGTATAGATCCGCGCTTTTAAGCCGCGGGTTGCCGATAATATACGCGCGATCGCCTTTTAATTCTATTTCCGCTCCCGCGCGGCGCATGCAATTCAAAGTGGAAAGGCAGTCTCCGCCCGACAATATACCTTTAACTTCGCTGCGGCCCTCGGCAACCGAACAGAACATCAAAGCCCTATGGGTCATGCTCTTATCCGGCGCGCACATAATATCGCGCGTGAATTTTTTTACGGGATACACTGTAATGCTACTCACGCGCAAGTTCTCCTTTTTTTATCGCTTGTTCCGTCGCGGAAGCATACAGTTCACAAAACCGCGCCGCGGTGATCTCACTTACGTAAGGTTTGCCCGCGTCGATAATCCCGATAAGCGTTATTTTTCCGTCTCCGTTTTTCTTGTCGGCCTTCGCCGCCTCCGTAACCTCCACGGGCGGTACGCCGGGCAGTTTGGGAAGTCCGACTTTACGTAACAACGCGTCAGCCTCGCGCAAAAACTCCTTAGCCGGAACATGGTCGGAAAGCATGGCGAATTCTATTTTCATTCCCAGCATAACGTATTCTCCGTGGCTCAATCTATGTCCGTCGCACTTTTCGAGAGCATGTCCCACGGTATGTCCAAGGTTCAATACAGCGCGCGATCCCTTTTCGCAAGGGTCTCGGTCGGTAACGCGTTTTTTGAATTTTGCCGCCATTGCAACCGCTTTTTCCGTAACAAAAGGGTCGCGCGACGCCAGCGCGTCTATATTCTCCGATACATACGCATAGAGTTCTTCGTCCAATACGGCTGTCTTTACAAGTTCGCCCATGCCGCACCGCCACTCGCGCAAAGGAAGCGTCTTCAAAAGTTCGGGACAAATAACGATGAAAAGCGGCATCTTGAATGCGCCTATCATGTTTTTATAGCCGTCGAGGTTTACGCCTGTCTTGCCGCCTATGGAACTGTCAACCTGCGACAAAAGAGTCGTGGGCACGCTTATAAGATCTATTCCGCGCATATATACCGACGCGGCAAACCCGGCGACGTCTCCAACGACGCCGCCGCCTACGGCAACCGTTATCGCACTGCGCGTAAGTCCCGCATCCAACATGGCGCGGCATATCTTCTCTACGGTCAAAAGAGTTTTGCCGTCCTCTCCCGCCGGAATTATACAACCGTCGTTTTCCGTTGTAAGTTCCGGATAAAGACGCGCCACGTTTTCGTCGGTGACAAAAAACAGCCGTCTGCCGCCCGAAAGCCGGTTTACCGTCTTTTTTATAAGTTCCGCGGAAGAAACGAATATCAATTCGTTATCTTTGCGCACAGTCACGCTTCCGCCGTCGTTTACCGTTGTTTCCATACGTTAGCCCTCTCGCGCAGTTCCGCAACGCGCCTTACCACCGTATCGATATCGTCGCCGCCCGTGGTTTTTAGAAGTTCGTCGGCAAGCGCGAACGCCAACACGTTTTCCGCTACAACGCCTGCCGCCGGCACAGCGCAATAGTCGCTGCGCTCGGGCGCCGCCGACACCGCCTTTCCGCTTGCGATATCCACCGTGTCCAACCCTCTCGTCAGCGTGGGAATGGGTTTTACGGCGATACGCGCAACTATATTTTCTCCGTTCGAGATGCCGCCCTCTATGCCACCGGCATTGTTGGTCTTGCGCTCGATACCGTGCGCGCCGCTCTTGTACATGCAGTCGTGCACCAGAGAGCCGAAAACGGTTGCGACGTCTCCGCCCATACCGAACGACACGCTTTTTACCGCCTGTATCGACATGAGAGCCGCCGCCAGCACGGCGTCGAGTTTGCGGTCGTAATGCGCGTGGCTACCCACTCCCGCGGGGACCCCCTCTATTATCATTTCGACTTCGCCTCCGGCGGTGTCGCCGTTTTTCATACATTCGTCTATTTTAGCCGTCATAGCCTTTTCGGCGGTCTTATCGAGACACCGTACCGCGCTTGCGTCGGACAGTTCGTTTAACCCTGCCGCGCCCACCGGCTTTACGGTACTTTTGACCCCGCATATTTCGGTAACGTGGCTGCCTATCGTTATCCCGAGAACGCTCAAAAGCTGTTTACATATAGCTCCCACGCCCACACGAGCGGCGGTCTCCCGCGCGCTTGCTCGTTCTAAAATTTTACGGGCGTTATCGAATCCGTATTTTACGCAACCGGCGTAATCGGCATGTCCCGGACGCAACGCGGTAAGCGCTTTCGAGTCTATGTCTCCGCGTACCGGATCCGTATAAGCGCTCCACTTTTCATAATCGCGGTTGCGTATGAAAAAAGCGATCGGACTGCCGAGAGTTACCGATCCGAACATGCCCGAAAGTATCTCCGCCGAGTCGCTCTCTATCTTCATCCTGCCGCCTCTGCCGTAACCGCCCTGCCTGCGCGCAAGCTCGGAATCTATCATGCCGCAATCGATATGCACGCCCGCGGGAAATCCCTCGAGTATCGCAGTAAGTCCTTTGCCGTGGCTTTCGCCGGCCGTTAAGTATCTCATTGTTTTATCCTCCGCCAGCGCGTTTACGATACGCAGTATCCCGCCGCCGTCAAAGCCTTGCGCGCGAGCGACGCGTCGCGCGGCGTTGTAAAACTTAAAACGAGCGCTCCGCCTATTCCCTCGCGCGAGTCGAGTATGCCTATGTTTGCTATATTGGCTCCGCTTTCCGCCAGCAAAGACGCCACCGCGCCGAGGCTTCCCACTTCGTCGAGCACGTCTACAGTCACCGTATGTCCGGAATCGGCAACGCGCGCCGCCGCCAAAGTTTTGCGCCTAGAACATGCGTCCGCCAACGCCGAATTGAGCGCGGAGTAATCGTTATCCGCCAACATGCCGCGCATGTCGTTTAATACGGAAATATAACCGTCCAATGCGGAAAGCGTATTGTCACGGTTAAGACGGAACACTTCCGTCCAAAAATCCGGATCGCTGCAAGCTATGCGCGTGCTGTCCATAAATCCGCTTCCGGCTATCGAAACATCTTCTCCGATAGCAGTTCCGCTTAAAGCATACGCCGCCATGTGCGGCATGTGGCTGTAATATGCGACAAGCCTGTCATGCTTTTCCGCCGATATTTCGAGCGGTTTCGCTTTTGCCGCGTGCGCGAGTTCCTTTACGAATTCCACGTCTTGACTGCGGCTTTGCGGATACGGCACCACGCAGTACACAGCGTTTTCAAACAGATGCCGTTTCGCCGCGTTTATTCCGCTGTGTTCGGTCCCCGCCATGGGATGTCCGCCGACTATCCTGCCTGGCAAACCGCAAAGAAGACCCTTCACGCTGCCCACGTCGGTGATGATACTTTCGTCCCCCACAATGTCGTACACTTGTTTTACCGTATCGCGTAAAGCCGAAAGAGGCGTGCAAACCACAACGCACGAAACTCCCTTTAATCGGTCTACAGGGCGTATCTCGTCCACTATGCCGCGCTCCAACGCGTACCGTTCGGTAGCGCGGCTGCGCGAACAACCCGCCACACGGTATTTACCGCGCAAAGCAAGCGCGAGCGAGGCTCCGATAAGCCCCAGTCCCACTATTGCGACGACTTGTTTTTGTTGTCCGGAAGTATCTGCCAATATTCTCTTTCCCGTATTATATCAAATGACGGATAAACGGAAGACTACCATCTTCCGCCGCCGCCGCCGCCGAAACCGCCGCCGGAGAACCCTCCTCCGCCGGAAAATCCGCCGCCGCTCCGAGACGAAGACGACGGACGCGAAACCGCCGCGGATGAATACGAACGGTAACTGTTGCGGTAATAACTGTTGAACAAAACGAGCGTGAACACCGTGTCGCCGCGGTAATACGAGGGAGGTTCCATGGTAAGACCGTCAAACTTATCCTGCCAAATATCCGAAACTCCCAAAACGTTCGCATACGGCAGAATATCGTAATAATACTGGGGGTTTTCCTCCAAAAGCATTTCCAAACGGTCTTTTTCCGCCGTCTTCAAAAAGTCCTTAAAACCAATTACTTCGTTGAGTTCGTTTGTGTAATAATCGGTACGGCGCGTTATAAAAGGTATCACAACGCAACTTGCCGCGACCGACACAACCATTATTATCCTGGACGCCCAACTCAAAACGTCGCCGCTGTTGATTATCAGTAGCGGCAATGAAAGCAACACGGTCGCCGCCCCGAGCGCAACCAGCAACGCGGTGCGCTTTACCGCGCCGAGTCTCAGCCAGTTACACATGATATACGTCCCGAGTATAGCGGATATAGCCACGGGAAATACCGAGACTACTCCTGCCCAGTTTCTAAAATGCGAGCTTACCTGCAACCCCGCGATAAACGAAACCGCAAAGGCGTACGCAACCGTGAGTATTCCCAAAATCACAGCGGCTATTCTCGGTTTTTTATCGAGAAGTTTGCCACGGTATTTCGCGGCTATCTGCGACTGTACGCTTTGGACCGCTGTGTACGTTTTATTTGTCAGCGCGGATACCGTAACCGTATCGTCCGACGAAAACAACTTATCGAAAAACGTTTTCTGATATTTGGGCGTTCCTTGCGGAAGATCGCACAACTTTACAAGTTTGAAATCTTTCGACTTATTGTTTTTGCTCTTAGGCTCTATGAGTTCGATATATCCCTTGCTTGCAAAATAGAATATAAGCGAAGTAACGTCCGAACCTTGGCACGTATTGTCTATAAGATAACCCATATCGACGGGATCCATGGGCAGAGAATTTTCGCCGGCTCCCGCATGTTTGGGAGGATAATAGTTTGTAACCGGCGCGAGCGGCTTGCTTTTGCCGAAAAATAATTTGAACAATATCGCCGCGGCTATTAGTAAAACGCTTACTCCCAATATTATCCATACGGTATTGTCCGAACTGCTTCCGAGAGCTCCTTCCGGCAAAAAGTAATATACCGTCAGCCCTTCGAACGCGTTTAGATCGTTTATCGAAAACTTATATTCCTTTACGTTTACGGCAACCGCTTCCGGCTCGGTGATCTTGTAGTCGTATACGGCGTCGCTCGTGCTTCCCCATTCTCCGTACATATACATCGGGGTCGAAACAGTCTCCGCAGGCAGCGTAATTCTTATGTCGGCGTGTTCTATCGCGCATGTCCATCCTTGTCCTATAACGTTGAGGACCAAAGCGTCGGGATATTCGGCATGCTTTGGCATGATGATATCGTACTCTATAGTACAGCGGTTTATGTCTTTGATATATATTCCTTCCCGCCCCACTTTTACGCGCAGCATATCAGGGCTCGGATGCGATACTTCATAAGTATCGGAAAAGTCAAACGCGTCGTACACTTCCAAGTTGCGTACTTTTTCGCCGCTGTTGAGCGGTATATCGCGGTAAAATCCCTGACTGGATATTTTATAATCGAAAGTATACTTTTCGACGATATGCGCGCTTCCGTTACCTGCGCTCGCGTCAACGCTCAAATCAAGATCGGTCATTACATACCCGCTGTCCTGCAAAGACGAAGTATACGGAACGGTTTTCGCTTCCGACATACCGCATCCCCAAATAACCGAAAAAGAAAGCGCAATCACAATGACCAGCCCCAAATACGACAATTTCCTTTTCATTTACAACTTACCTCATTAACGGCAAAGCGGCCGGTATTGAACCGACCGTTTTCAAAGCCCGATAAACTTAAAAACTGACTTTTACGTTTTGACGTTCTTCCGCACTGTCAAGCTCGAAGTATTTGCGGGGTCGCAACTTCATGCAACCTGCAACGATACTCGACGGAAAAACGCGTATCTTTGTATTGTATGCCCGTATCTTGCCGTTGTAATATTTGCGCGCTTGCGCCAAATCGGCTTCCACCGACTGCAACTGCGTTTGAAGCGAAAGAAACTGGGTGTCGGCTTTAAGCTCGGGATAGCTCTCGGTGAGAGCGAACAACTGACGAAGCGTTCCCCCGAGCTGATTGTCGGCCTCCACTTTTTCGTTGGGAGTGGGGGCAGCCACAGCCGCGTTACGCGCCGCAACGACTCTTTCAAACGTTTCGGATTCGTGCTTGGCGTATCCTTTAACGGTCTCCACTATGTTGGGTATTAGATCGTATCTCTTTTTAAGATGGATATCGATCGTAGACCACGCTTCGTCGCTTGCGGTATCAAGCGCGACGAGCGCATTGCGCATTGAAATGAACGCGCCGATAATGATAATCAGCAACAACACGACTATTGCAACGACTACTATTGTTATAAGAGTAGTTTTTGAAAGCGCCGATATCAACATTGTTTTGTCCTCCTGACATTGTCAAGCTAAATTATACTATACGGAGAGCAAAAAATCAAGTATTTTTACGCTATACCCCTTCTTCGCCCAATATAGTGTGTATGCCGGTAAATATGGCGTAAGCCACTTTTTCCTGATACGACGCCGACACAAGCAGCTTTTCCTCGGCGGGCGTAGTCAAAAAACCGCATTCCACCAACAGTGACGGAACAGCCGAGCACTGCAAGATAAAATAATCGCCGCTCATAGCTTTACGTTCGGTGCCGAGAGTACCGCAAAGCACGCTCTGCATAGCCTCCGCCTTTACCTTTCCGTCCTCGCTGCCCGGCGCGTAAAACACCTGCGCCCCGCGCTGGTCGCCCCTGGGATATGAATTGCAATGTATTGACACCACAAGGTCGGCCCCGGATTTTTCTATGACCTTTTTGCGCTCCTGCATATCTTTCAGCTTTTTGTTTTTGGTGGTCATGCCGTACAGTCCGTCGGTGGTGGAGCGCGTCATTACTACGTCGTAACCTTTTGTTTTAAGAAAATGTTTGAGCGAACGCGCCACCGAAAGGTTTACGTCGCTTTCCTTTACCGACGTGGTAACGCCCACGACGCCGCCGTCGGCTCCGCCGTGACCGGCGTCTATCACCACGGTCTTACCCATTTTGGGCACGGAATACGCGCTGGTCGCGGTAGCCGTTACCGCAAAACACAGCGATACGGTAAGAGCCACCACAAGCAAGCCGATAAGAATGTTGCGCTTTTTCAACAATATAAACATGATACGCCGTCCTTATTGCTTTAATTAAAGCTGTACAATTTTGCCGTTCCGTCTATGTAACCGGACATAAGCGGCTTTAACTCGCGCTTGGACGTCTGTTCGAGACATGCCACGAGGTCGTCGGGACGCGCGGTGGAAAAGGCGCATTTGGTCGCGTAATTACGGAGTCCCGCCACAAGATTTTTTTCGCCGATAAAGTTTAGCACGCTGTCGTACATAAGCTGACCTTTTACGTAAGTCATGTACGTGTACTCCGACGGAGTGGAAAAATCGGCTAAGCTGCGGTCCATTGAAGTATCCGAGCATTTGCTGAGTTCGCAGTACAGTGAAAATCCTCCCATGGCGTCGGCTATTCGATCGGTATATTTTACGCCGTAATCGGGGTGGTTGCGGTAAAACAGCGTTGTGCTGAATTCGGCGAGCGCTTCGTCGAGCCATGCGTTCTTGACCTGGTCGTTGCCCACTATTCCGTACCACCACTGATGCGCGGTTTCATGCACGATTATCTCGGTTATCATTTTGTCGCGCGCGGCATCCGAAACATATACGAGTCCGGTATACTCCATTCCGCCCTGATTGAAAGCGGTCTGGACCACCGAATACGATTTGTATGGATAAGCACCGAACGACGACGAAAAGTACGACAGCGCGTCGCAAGCGGCTTTTAGATGTTCTTCCGCTTTATCGTCGGAGGTATAGTAATACGTCACGGAAACTCCCGCGGTATTTTGCGATACCGTGTCGAATTTGCCGAGTACTGCGGCAAAATCGCGCGCCTTGTCGAGCTTGCACGTGGTAGTGGTTTTATCGCCGTCTTCCTTGCGTTCGGCAGGCGCCGGCATTGCCACGGTATATTCCGTCGGCGCAATAATGCTTACATCGTAATCGCATACCGGCAGATTAAAGGGATCACCGTTCGAATAATACGGCGAAGCGTCGAAACCGCCGTCGTAAGCGCATTCTACGGGAAACCAGTTGCCGAGATTTATCGTGCCGTTTTCGTATCCGAAACGGTGGCGCATATTGGGGATGGTCAGCTTGTAATCAACAGTTATCGTTACGCGCTGCGTGGGCATTATAGCCTTCGGCAATTTTACTATCAAAACGTCCTCGTCAAGACCGCCTATCTCGTATTCGCCTCCCGTAACTCCGCGTATCTCTATCCCGCCGTAAGAGACGCCCGACGGATACGCCGAGTCTATTTCCGCCGCGGTGACAGGAGTGTAACGCGCTCCGTTGCGGTAAGCCGCCGGATACAAATGAAACCACACTTCGTCAAGCTCTACGTCGGTGTTGTTTACGTAGTCGATCTCGCACAAGGCGAGCGCAGTCATATCCGACGTATCGATCTGCGCCGTTATCCTGTACTTACTGCGGGCGATGTCGTCGCTCTCTTTACAACCGGTAAAGCAACCCGCTATCACTATCGCGGCAAGCACAAACGCCGCTATTTTACACAACTTTTTTACTTTCATTATCTTTCTCCGCAATTTATTGTGACGCTTATTTATATGTCGAATAAAAAGCTAATATGCGGTTTGCTTTTTATCGCTATCTATAAAATATTTTGCACCGTTAAGTCCCTGACAAAAAAAATGCAACACAAAAAAAAGAGAAAGACTTTTTACCAAGCCTTTCTCTTTTTTATCAATGTTTTTAAATTGTGTCAGTTGGTAAGTTTATCGTTATATACTAGTCCCTCTTTTATTCGGGCTTTGCCTTTTATTATCGGTCTGCCGGCATGCGTGCGGTTTTCTATACTGAGCGCCTCGGTGGAATAGCTGGACAAATAATCGTCGTCGAAGACAAGCACTATCTTATACGGATCGGTCACGTACGAAACAAACGCCAGCGACGTGCCGTTATCCTTTTTATTGAAGTCAACTATTTTTACGCCCTTGCGGTAACGCGCCATAACGTCTATCTGCGATACGAGCACTCGCTTGGAGTATCCGCGGTCGGATACCAGTACGACTTCGCCGTCGCCGTTTATCTGACCGATAAAGACACATTCGTCGCCGTCGCCGAGCTGGATACCTTTTACGCCCGCCGCTATTCTTCCCTGCACGGGAATATCGCTCATATCGGCGTTAAGACACATGCCCGAGCGCGTCACGAACATAAGCGTGCAATTTTTCTTTTCATGCTCTATGGCTATCACTTCGTCGTCGTCTTTCAGCTTTATCGCGGCAAACGCGCTCTTTACCACTCCGTATTCTTTCCATTCGCTGCGTTTTACCATGCCCGTGCGGGTATAGAACAAAAGGTTTCCTTTGGGAAGCGCGTCTTCCACGGTCTGCATAAATACTATGCGCTCGCCGTCAAGACTGTCCGGCACAACCTTTTTGAGAGGCGCGCCCTTTTCGCGCCACTTGCCCTCGGGTATAGATTCGGTATCGAGTTTATAACAGTTGCCGAGGTTTGTAAAGCAGTAGACCCGCTCCAAACTGTTCGCCTTTACTATGCAGGAACATATCTCGTTGCGCGTGGAATTCTCGGTAAAATCTTTTGTCGCCATCGTAAAGTTTTTTACGAACATGCGCTTTATGTGACCGTTGGCGTTTACCGCCACAATATAGTCTTCCACCGGCTTTTCGTCGTCCTCGCTGGGCACGACGTAATCGGCGGTCTCTTTGAGAATTACCGACTTGCGGTTTTCGCGGTACGCTTTGCGTATCTGAGCAAGTTCGGCTTTTACAAGATCCATCTGCAATTTGCGGCTCGCAACTATCGCCGTAAGACGGGTGATGAGAGCGCGGACGTCCGCAAGCTCTTTTTCCAACTTATATACTTCCAGATGAGTAAGTCGCGCAAGACGCAGATCGAGTATGGCTTGAGCCTGGCGCTCGGACAGGTCGAAACGCTTTCTCAGGTTTTCGCGCGCTTCGCCAGTGGAGCCGGAGGCTTTTATTATCTTGACCACCTCGTCAATATTGCGCACGGCTATTACAAGCCCTTCCAAAATGTGCTCCCGCTCTTTTGCGGCATCAAGTTCGTAGCGCGTGCGTTTCAATACCACTTCGCGCTGATAGTTTACATAGTAAGCTATTATGTCGAGCAGTCCCATTTGCTGGGGCTTGCCGTCGGCGATCGCAACCATGTTTATAGCAAACGACGTGGATAAGTTGGTGTACTTTAACAACGCGTCTATAATGGGCTTGGGGTCGCAGTCGCGCTTTACCTTTATTACCGCGCGCATACCGCCGCGGTCGCTCTCGTCGGTTATTTCGGTTATGCCGGTGAGCACTCCCTTTTTATCTTCGCGCGCTTTGAGTATGTTTTCAAGCAGCTGGGCTTTGTTGACCTGGTACGGAAGCTCGTCGATCACTATAAGTTTCTTTTCGTTTTCGCCGTTCTCGATATGGAGTTTGGCGCGCATTATTATTTTGCCCTTGCCGGTCTCATACGCTTTTACCAGCTCGTCTCCGCCGATTATAAAGCCGCCCGTAGGGAAATCCGGTCCTTTTATGATCTTCATCATCTCGGACAGTTTTATGCGCGGATTGTCGATATAAGCTATTACGCCGTCGATACTCTCCATAAGGTTGTGCGGAGGTATATTGGTGGAAAGTCCCACCGCGATACCGCTCGCGCCGTTCACCAAAAGGTTGGGAAAACGTCCCGGAAGCATGTCCGGCTCCATGAGGGTATCGTCGAAGTTACAACTCCACTTTACGGTGTTCTTTTCTATGTCGCGCAAAAGTTCGAGCGCAAGCGGCGTGAGACGCGCTTCTGTGTAACGCATTGCCGCGGGACTGTCTCCGTCAACCGAGCCGAAGTTGCCGTGGCCGTCTACGAGGCACGCTCCCATGCTGAACGGCTGAGCCATACGCACCATTGCGAAATAAATGGAACTGTCGCCGTGAGGGTGGAATTTACCCATACAGTCGCCCACTATACGCGCGGACTTGCGGTAAGGTTTATCGGGGGTTATGCCCAACTCGGACATACTGTAAAGTATGCGGCGCTGCACGGGTTTGAGTCCGTCCTCCACACGCGGAAGAGCGCGGTCCATTATAACGAACTCGGAGTACGGCATCATGGACTCGTGCATGACGTCTTCCATGGTCTTGGCTATTATACTGGGTGTCTTTTGTTCCGCCATACAGTCCTCCTATTTTGCCTCGTGAGCTTTGAAATTGTCTTCTTTGTTGAAGTTCGCGTTTTCTATTATATATTGGCGGCGCAGGTCTATCGCGTCGCCCATAAGGGTGGAAACAAGCATTTCCGCCGTAGCCGCGTCTTCTATGGTAACCTGTACAAGCGTGCGGCGGTTGGGGTCCATAGTAGTCTCCCAAAGCTGGTCGGCGCTCATCTCGCCCAAGCCCTTGTAACGCTGTAATCCGGCGCCTTTTCCAAAGCGTTTTCTCGCTTCCTCGAGCGCCGCGTCGTCGTAAACGTATTCCACCGTATCTTTTTTGGATATACGGTATAGAGGCGGAAGCCCTATATACACGTGCCCCTCGTTGATAAGATCTTTCATGTAACGGAAGAAGAACGTCAAAAGAATCGCCCTTATATGCGCGCCGTCCTGGTCGGCGTCGGACAATATTATCACCTTGTGGTAGTTAAGATTTTCTACGTTGAAGTCCTCGCCTATCCCGCTGCCGAGAGCCGAAATAATGGTGCGTATTTCCTCGTTTGCAAGCACCTGGTCGATGCGCTTTTTTTCGGCGTTGAGCGGTTTGCCTCTAAGCGGAAGTATCGCCTGGAACGAGCGGTTGCGCGCCTGTTTCGCCGTGCCGCCGGCGCTGTCGCCCTCGACGATAAACAATTCGTTGTTCTCCGGCTTTTTGCCGGTGCAGCTGCTGAGCTTGCCGACAAGATTGAAGTTGTTGTCAAGACTGTTTTTGGCGCGTGTTATCTCTTTTTCCTTTCGCGCCGCCTCGCGCACTTTTGCGGCAAGAACAGCCTTTTTAAGAATTATTTCGG
>CATKCE010000049.1 GCA_949744905.1 uncultured bacterium | reverse complement strand
TTTCACGCCGAAAAACTGCGATACTATCACGGAGCTTCCCACGCTTGCGCCGGCGGCCACCGATAAAAACAGCATCGTAACGGCAAACGACGCTCCTATAGCCGCCAAAGCGTTGTCGCCTACGAATTTGCCCGCGATAACGCTGTCGGCTATATTATACATTTGTTGAAACGCCATACTGAGCAGCATGGGAAGCGAAAACGCCAACAATACTTTGGCCGGCTTTCCGACAGTCATATCCTTTATCATTAAAAAGCAGTCCTTTTGCAGTTGCAAAACAATTATATACCCGCGGCAAAACGGTGTCAAACAAAAAGGGACGCCGAAGCGTCCCGCAATTTTTGTTTATCTCATTGCCTTAAAGCCTGCAACGCGTTTTCGTAAGCCGCTTTCGCCACTTTAAGATATTTTCCGGTATCGCCGGAAAGCGTCGCACCGGTGGTGATACCGCCGATGATATTGAAATTGGTGTCGTTACCGTCTTTATTCGGAAGCGTTATCGCGGAATCGACGTCGTCCAAAGCATCAAAACCGTAAGTTAAAAGATAATTTTCCAACATATCCATGTTGCCGACAAATCCCAGTCCGCTTATCTGCCCGATATTTCCCGTTCCGGACGAACTCCAATATCTCGAATACCTCTTGCGCATAGAGCCGTTTGCCGTATTGAATTTGTATTTGTCGGCAAGTTTTACTCCGTCTATCTCCGTGCCTTCGGTAGCAACAGCGCATACAAACATTTTATTGGCGATAAAACTGTCGTAATACCACTGCACTCCCTCGCCGGTAGTGCAATAGTCGGCAAGGTCTTCTATATCGCCGCCGCCCATTTGGGAATATACGCCGTACTCGTCCGCGACAAAATATTTGTCGCCTATGTGCAGATACTTGTAATACTTTTTCGCCTTATCGCCCTCGCCAACCGTAACGGTCTCGGCGGCGCTACCCAAAGCGGTGTTCGTACATACGTTGCCCACCGGAAATATCTCGTCGAATATCACGCGCTTGGGCTGCCCGAAACCGTCGACTATGACTGTGACTTCGGTAACGCAGTTTCCGTGCCCGAGACCTATCGCTTTGCCTTCCGCTCCGCGTCCCGCGCCGCCCTCGCTGCAAGCTGACGCGGACAACAAAATCGTCAACGCGATCACTACCGCAGTCAACACGCCGGTAAAATGCTTTAACTTTCTGTTTTGTGTTTTCATATTTTTTCCTCTTTAAGTCTTTCGGTATTTTTCAATTCGACAGCGGCATTATATCCGTATGCAAAAGGTAATATACATTTACGCGGACATACTTCCTTGCATTTTCCGCAACCGATACATTTATCGTAATCTATCGCGGCAAGATTATTATCGAGAGCTATGGCTCCGGTAGGGCAGTTGCGCTGACAAAGTCCGCAACCGATGCACCCGCGTTCGCACACCGAACTCACCTCTTTGCCGCGGTGGGTATTGGAACACGCCACGTAAACTTTTGCGTCTTTGGGAATACGCCCTATTATTTTTTTGGGACAAACGGCGACGCACGCGCCGCAACTCGTACATTTACGGCTGTCGACAACGGCAAACCCGAGATCGCGGTCTACCGATACCGCGTCGTATTTACAGCTTTCGCTACAACTACCCAACCCCATGCACCCGACTTCGCACGCCTTGTTTCCGTCGGCTATAAGTTGCGCCGACTCGCAGTCGCCGTAACCCTGGTAATCGTATTTGTTGCGGCACTTATTACCGCCTATGCAATGCACCACAGCAACCGTTTCACGGCTCTTTTCTTCGCTCATGCCGAGAATTCTGGCTATGTTGGCTTTATTCGTAGCGCTTGTTGGATTGCACTGGCTCGGCTTGGCTTCGCCCTTAAAAAGTGCTTCGGCAAACGCGGCGCACCCGGGATATCCGCAACCGCCGCAATTCGCTCCCGCAAGATTTCGCTCTATCTCGTCTATGCGCGCGTCGCGGTCTATAGCCAACTTTTCTCCGAGAAAGCTGAGACAAAACGCAAATAGCGCGGCAAGCACGCCCACAACTATTACAGGCAGAATATATGTCATAAAAAACGTCACGATCCCACCTCCTTAAAACGCAAATCCGGAAAAACCGGAAAACGCCATTGCCAATATACCCGCTATTATAAGCGCTATCGGAAACCCGACGAACGGAGCGGGAATATGCGCGCGCGAAAGCCGCTCGCGTATGCCCGACATTAAGATGAGCACCATCGTAAAACCTATCCCGGTAAAGAAACCGAATATAAAGGTTTCCAATAGATTGTAGCCCATATCCACTACCATATTCGCCGAGCCCAACACCGCGCAGTTTGTAGTTATGAGCGCGAGATATATCCCAAGCGAATTATAAAGCGTGGGACTGAAACGTTTAAGAACGATATCCAACAGTTGCACGAGCGAGGCTATGACGAGTATGAATACTATAGTCTGCAAGTAAACTATGTCCCACAGAGCAAGCAACTTGAACAGTCCGTAACACACTACCGACGAAACGGTGATGACAAACGTCACGGCAAGCCCCATTCCCACAGCGGAATCGGTCTTTTTACTGGTGCCCAACAAAGGACATATACCCAGCGTTTTGCTTAAAACGATGTTGTCGGTAAGTATCGCCGAAACTATTATGGTGATTATGCTTGCAACACTCATAACGCTTCGCCTCCCTTCAACAGTCCTGCCTTTACATGGTTACGGTAAAGCAGCATAATAAAATTGAACAGCGCCATTAATAATCCAAGAGTTATAAAACCGCCCGCCGCAGTTGAGAAAACAGAAAATCCCGCGGCTATAAGCAACATTCTTATTCCTCCGAGTATCACAAGCGAGCAAGTAAATCCCAGCCCCATGCTGAGTCCGTCAAGCGCGGAGTAACCGACGCTGTTTTTACTTGCGAAAGCCTCCGCACGCCCCAAAATTATACAATTGACGACTATCAGCGGAATAAAGCGCCCGATAGACGCGTTGAGCGACGGCAAAAACTTGGCAAGAAACAGCTGTACCAATGTAACAAACGTAGCGATTATTATGATATATGACGGCAAACGCACCTTATCCGGAATGACTTTTCTTAAAAGCGAAACGAATACGTTGGAAAAAACCAGTACGAAAGCGGTCGCAAGCCCCAACCCCAACGCATTCGTGACGTTGGTGGACATGCCTATCGTGGGACACATGCCCAATACGAGGACAAACACCGGATTGTTGAGTATTCCGCCGAGAGCGGTCTCTTTCAATTTCTTTATATCCACTCTTTAAGCCCTCCTCTGTACGTTGCCGGTAACGCCCAATTGTTCGATAAAGCTGTTGGCTATATTCACCGCGCCTACTATTCCGTGCACCGAATGCGTCGCTCCCGTATCCGTTGCTATCTGCGCGTCGCGGATAGTACCTGACAAACCGATAAAAGCCTTAGATATTTTCTTCTCGTCGAGTTTATCCCAGTAACTTTCCATTTGAGACTTGACTTTTACGGCCGATATTTTTCCGTCGTCGCCGTATGCCACCAGCATGACTATCGCCGCATCGTTGCCTTTATCTTCCGATTCCACCACATAAGTTATCTTTCCGTCCGTCGCGGCGCTTGTGTAAAGAGCGCGCACTTTACGGTTGGAGCCTTTTTTATTAAAGTCGTCGATATTTGATATCGCATAACCGCCTTTTGAAAGATCTACCATTTTGATATAGCCCTTATCATAGGCTTCGGCATCGGAAGCTCCGGTGGGAGCTATGGAATTTATCATGTCGCTGGTCGCTCTGTCTAACTTTATTTCGACCTGTAAAAACTTGTTGGCAACGGCGAGCAATAAAACGCAAACCACCGCTATCACGCCGAGAACAAGGACGCATTTAAAAGTATTGCGCATAGCGGGATTCTTATTTGCAGGCGAATACGCAGTATTACCCGAAGATAACTTGCCGTCGGTCATATCCGTTCCCCTCCTTTGGCTTTTATTTTCCCGGTATATCCGAAAGGTTTGGGTACAATGAATTTATCGATAAGCGGAGATACCGCGTTCATTATAAGTATAGCGAAACTCATCCCTTCGGGATAACTTCCAAACACGCGTATAAGCATTGTAAACAGCGCGATACCGACGCCGAATATGACGTTGCCCCAAAAAGTATTCGGACTAGTGGAATAGTCTGTAGCCATGAATATCGCGCCGAAAACCAAACCGCCGCTCATAACATGGGCGAACACGTTGTTTATAAGGCGCGCCCCGGTAAGTCCGCGGGGCAAACCGTCGAACAACATCGCCATGACCGCGGCGGACCCCACTATCACCAGCGGAATACGGAAATCTATCACTTTTCGTATCGACAGATACAGATAACCCAATATGAGAGCTATCATACATGTCTCGCCCACCGCCGCGGCTCCGCGGTTGCCGATAAACATATTAAAAAACATATTCCTGTTATTTGTAAGTTTGTTACCTGAAAGCCATGTGGCTCCGGTAGACGCCGGTAAAAGCGTGCCCAATCCTGTAGTATTAGTATAAACAAAGCTGCTCAAAAACGCGAGAAACAAAAATACGCGCGCGGTAGCGGCAGGATTAGCGAAGTTTTTACCTATACCGCCGAAAAGCATTTTTACCAGCACGATAGCCACCAAACTCGCTATTATGCAAATAAACACCGTATCTCCGCTAAACAGCACTTGATCTACGGTCCTGGCGCCTGTATCCGGCATTTTTTCGTAAACGTTGAGGTTCCAGTCTTTTACCACTATCACGCGCGGAAGATTGAGCGCGAGGATAAGCCCCGTGACAAGACACGAGCAGTCCCAGCAAGAAGACGTTTTCACCGCTTTGCTCGAAAAATCTTTTTTGAGTATAAGCGAATACAACAATTCGAAAGCGAAGCAGCTGCCCATACAGACTACCGCATTTATGATAACATGGTACCCGAAATATATCACAGCCATTGCCAAAACGGGCATAAGAGCTATAAGTACATCGCACATAATACTGCGAGTAGTTCTTTTTTGCTGTGATATATGAGGCGAAGCCGATACGGTAAAATTTTTCATTTTGCACGCCCCCTTATTTTCTTTTTAGCCAATCTGATAGACTGGACAAGCGGCCGGTTTGCGGGACAAACGTATGCGCAACTCCCGCACTCTATGCAGTTCATAGCGCCGTACTTCTCCGCGCCGTCCGTATCGCCGGATAAAATACAGGCGTCGATATATACCGGCATCAACATCATCGGACACGCCCGCACGCAACTTGCGCAGTTTATACACGGTCCCGACTCTATAGTCGGCGCCTCGTCCGCAGTGAGCAACAGTATCCCGCTCGTAGTTTTTGTCACCGAAATATCGCCGCCGCTTTGCGAAAAGCCCATCATGGGGCCTCCGACGATAAGTTTTACGGCGTCGTCGCCTATGCCTCCGCACGCGTTAAGCACATATTCCGCGTCGGTGCCGGTCCGCACCCACAAATTGGCGGGCTTTTTGACGCCGCCGCCCGAAACGGTAAGCACCCTGCCGTAACTCGTTATCCCTTCGGCAACCGCCTGATATACGGCATAAACTGTGTGCACGTTGGCAACCGTCACGCCTACGCTGCTGGGAAGTTTACCGACGCGTACTTTGCGCTTTGTAACGGCATATATGAGTTGTTTCTCCGCTCCCTGCGGGTACTTTGCGCGACATAATACCACTTCGGCGTTAATATCGGCCTCTTTTGCCGCCTTTTCAACCGCCGCGGCGGCATCCGGCTTATTGTCCTCTATACCGACGTATATCTTATCAAGTCCCATAGCGCGCGCGGCAAACACGGCGCCTTTAAGAAACTTTTGGGTATATTCGAGCATAATGCGGTGATCGCATGTAAGATACGGTTCGCA
>CATKCE010000048.1 GCA_949744905.1 uncultured bacterium | reverse complement strand
GTTTTTTCGTCGACCTGTCCACGGTCGCGCAAAAACATATCGCCGAGCCTGTTTTTCATGCTTTGTATGCGTGACATAATTTATGTTTTCCGGTAATTATACGATTTTTTTCAACGTCCTTTTTATACCGCCGAAAAATCCGCGGTATTTTTTTGTAACGTCGTACAATTTGTTTCCGCCGCTTATAATATTATCCGCCAGCATATTTACGGCAATATCGCCGTCGGTCTTTTCGGTATCGTTCGATAAAAAGCAATTATATGTATTTATGGCGTCGTCTTCCGGCAAAACGCCTATGGGCTGTATCTGCAAAAGCCCGGCGATGTCGTCGCACCCGAGCTGTTCTTGATCAAGTATCATATCTCCCCGCGCTCGGTTTATCACAAGACCGGATTTAATGCCGTAACTTTTTATTATGGCTATCGCCTTATCCGCGTCGCGCAACGCCGATACGTGCGGAGTAGTCACCACCAAAGCCTCGTCTGCAGCGGCGACCGCTCTGTGAAAGCCCACCTCTATACCCGCAGGGCAATCTATGAATATGTAGTCGAACATGGGCGACAATGAATTTATTATCGCGCGAAGATTCTGCCCGCCTATTTTGGCGCCGTCGTCGTAATTGGCGCCGGGAAGGATATACAGTCCGGAAACGGCAAGATCCTCAACAAGAGCCTGCCGAGGTCGGCAACGGTTTTCCACAACGTCAAGAATATCATATACCACACGGCTCTCGGCGTCCATTACAACGTCGAGATTATTAAGTCCCAGATCGGCGTCCATCAAAACGACCCGTTTTCCGCGACGCGCCAGCGCGCGCCCCAACCCGGCGGTAACCGTCGTTTTGCCCACGCCGCCTTTACCGGATGTCACCACGATAACTCTCGCCATAAACACACCTCTATACGCGCACAAAATAAGAACGGTGCGCATACCCCAATTATAGTACGAGCACCGTGTTGCGACATATATTACTTTGACGAATTATGTTTTATTTTACGCTTTCAGTCGGCAGCGTGCCCTTTTGAACGCAATACAGCCACCACTTCCTCAACGCACGAGTCACAAAGCTGAATAGTCGCCGCTTCCACCATTACGCGCACGAGCGGCTCGGTGCCGGACCCGCGCACAAGTATCCTTCCGCCGTCGCCCAGCTTCTTTTCCACTCTTTTTACAGCCGCCGCTACGTCCGGATCGGATGCCGAGGCGTCTTTATCCGATACTTTTATATTGACAAGTTTTTGCGGATAGATCACCAGCGCGCCGGCAAGTTTAGAAAGCGGCTCTTTACGCGCCATCATAACTTCCATTATTTTAAGACTGGTAAGTATACCGTCTCCGGTCGTCGCATATTTGGAAAAGATCACGTGTCCGGAATCCTCGCCGCCCAGCCTGTCGCCGCATGCCGCCATACGCTCGTAAACAAATCTGTCTCCCACCGGCGTTTTTACATAGTCTATATCGGCTTTATCAAAGGCTTTATACAGTCCTATGTTAGACATAATTGTGGTCACAACGGTATTGTTCAACAATTTACCGCGCTCCTTCATATACAGACCGTAGATATACAAAATATGGTCCCCAGTCACAACGTTGCCTTTCTCATCTACGCACAAACATCTGTCTGCGTCGCCGTCGTACGCGAATCCGACATCCAACCCTTTTTCCTTTACGAATTTCGCCAATCCTTCTATATGCGTAGAGCCCGCATCCTTGTTTATATTAAGACCGTCTGGATTCGCATTTATCACATACGTCGACGCCCCCAACGCTTCGAAAACCGATTTCGCGATATTCCACGCACTTCCGTTCGCGCAATCCAGCCCCACTTTAACCCCTCGGAACGAATACATACCGAGAGATATCAGATACCCTATATATCGGTTTCTTCCGGAAGCGTAATCAACCGTCTTACCTATGCGCTCTCCGGTAGCATACGGAAGTTCGGTATACTTTTCGTCGAACACGCAAAGTTTGCCGTCGATATAATCTTCTATCAACGAAGTAAGCGATTCATCCACCTTTTCGCCGCGGGAATTTATGAGCTTTATGCCGTTGTCGTAATAAGGGTTGTGACTGGCCGATATCATTATCCCGCAATCAAAACTATCCACCCTGGCAATATACGCCACCGAAGGCGTAGTTGTGACGTGCAACATATACGCGTCGGCGCCGGAAGCCGTAAGTCCCGCTATAAGAGTATATTCAAACATATAACTGGACCGGCGCGTGTCCTTTCCTATGACGATCCTCGGCGCGGAATCATCGCCCGCCATGCGTTTGAGCCGACCGAAATACCAACCCAGAAAACGCCCGACTTTGTACGCCTGGTCGGCGGTAAGAGTTACGTTCGCCTCGCCGCGGAATCCGTCCGTTCCGAAATATTTGCCCATTTTTACCTCGCAATAAAACTATCTTAACCATTTTATCATGTAAGTATCGTTAAGTCAATGTATACGCATACGATTTTTTATTCGGCGCGCCGCAAAACGTTACATTTTTTGAAGAACATCGCAAAAACAATCGTACTATGCGTGACATATTACGCAAATATTTGATTTTTAAACACAAAACATATGAAAAAACGACCTTTAAGTAAAGGTCGTCGCATAATAATTACTTTTGGATCAATATCCTGCCGAGCAGTTCCTTGTCGCCGAGAAGTTTACCGGCCCCGAGTATCACGCAGTATGAAGGCTGTTCCACCGTATACACGTTTACGCCGAGGCGCTCGGAAAAAACCTGTTCGATTCCGAGTATACGGCTTCCGCCGCCCACAACGTAAATACCTTTTTTATTGATCTCTCCCACTATCTCCGGCGGACACATGTTGATAATGCTTTCAACCGCGTCGGCTATCCTTAAATAGTAAGGTTTTACGACTTCGCATACGTCTACGGCGGTAACATAAGCGCTGCCGGTATTTTTAGTTTTGACGTTACGACCCGACACAAGCATTTCCGAAGTGTCGTTTTCATACAAACTGCCTATCTCGTTTTTTATTTTACGCGCCGTTCCTATGCCTATTTTCAAGTCGTACTTTCCCGCTACAAAGTCCATGACGGCTTTATCCATCATATCTCCGCCGATGGTTACTCCGCAACCGGACACTACACCGGCAAGGCTCAAAGCCGCTATCTCGGTCGTTCCGGCGCCGATATTCACGACCACGCCGCCGCCCGCCGAATCTATGGGAAGGTCCAACCCGATACCCGACAATATTATATTGTCTATCATAGTAACTTCGGATATGCCGGCCGCGGCGCATACGTCCTCGTAGACAGCGCGCTCCTCCATGTTAAGACCGGTGGGTATGCCAAGTATAGCTTTGATACGCGGAAAGAATATGTAATTATCCGGAAGTATCTTTTTGATAAATTCTCGGAGCAAAACCCCGCACGCCTCGGCATCGGAAATCACGCCGTCCGAAACAGGCTTTACTATGGCGGTGCGCTCGGGCGTTTTGCCGAGCATCTTTTCCGCCTGCGCACCCACAGCGTGCACCCTGCGGTTGCGCGGGTCGCCAATAAACGCGATCACAGTCGGCTCGCGCAAAACTATTCCGTTACCGGGCAAATAGATCGACGTATAACCCGTCCCGATCTCGACGGCTATCTCCATCGCTGCCATTCAAAGAAACTCCTTGAGCGTTTTTTCAAGTGCTTGTACCGG
This sequence comes from uncultured bacterium, assembly GCA_949744905.1. Classification (GTDB taxonomy): domain Bacteria; phylum Bacillota; class Clostridia; order Christensenellales; family Pumilibacteraceae; genus Pumilibacter. The sequence goes on along the minus strand of CATKCE010000048.1, from coordinate 7,755 downwards.
CAAGCCTATTACGTTATCGATATCGCCTTCCACTTTTTTTATCAGCGGAGCGATAGCCGCATCCTGCAATCCGTACCCTCCGGCTTTATCGAACGGCGCGCCCGATCTTATATACGCGCCGATCATTTCGGAATCGAATTCCCCGAATTCCACCGAAGTTACGACAAAATTCGACACCGACTTTTTCAAAGATACCACGCTGTATCCGGTAATAACTTCGTGCACGCGACCGCACAGCATCCGGAACATGTCTTCGGCATCTTCCGCGTTTTCGGGTTTTCCCAAGACCTTTCCGGCAACCGCCACAACAGTATCGGCCCCTATTACCACTCCGCCGCGTTTGTTAAAGACGTCGCGCGCTTTAAGCTCGGAGAGAGAGACCGCGTATCCCGCAACGTCGCCGCCCGCGTATCGCGGTTCGGCGGCTTCCGAGGGAAAAACCGCGACGCGCAACCACGGTATTTTTTTAATCAGCTCCGCCCGCCGGGGCGACGCAGAAGCAAGAACAACGTTACAATATCTCAAGATTTTTCTTGTACGCGCGAGCAAACTCCGCCCCCGCGGTGAGAGCGTCTTTTATCTCCAAAGAACAATCGCCCTCTACCTCGGTCTTCATAATCACGCTGTCGCCGAGCACGTCGCAATTAAGCATTTTAACATTGCCCGACATGGCGCGGTCCAAACTTTCGGCTATGCGGAGTATCACGCTGAGTTTCATTACCGCCACCAAATCTTCATCGCGCAATACGTCTTTATACTTGTTCCATTCCGCCAAAGGAAACTCGTCGCTGCGGTGTCCGTTGGCAACAAATGCTGAAAGCACGAGATCGCGGTGCGATATGCCGTACAGATTGCTGTTTAAAATAAAATACATAGAATGCTTGGGATGGTCGTAGTATTTTATACGCATACCGGCATCGTGCAACAACGCCGCAACGCGCAATACTTTTACGTATTGACGAGGCAATTTGTGCAAAACGCGCAATTGCTTATAAAGCTGGATAGAGAGGTTGCATACGTGTTCGGCATGCGGGATATTCACGTCAAAGTAGTGCATCATTGTGTACAGCGAATGCCCCAATACGTCGGATATAGGCTTTTCCACGGTAGTGGGAACGGCATGGTTGAACATGATCCCTTCGCGTATTCCGGAGCCTGAGACCACAAGATTTTCAAAACCGGTGTAATTGAAAAATCCCTTGATGCACGCGAGCGCCGAACTGAATATATCCGCTCTTTCCACGCTGAGTCCCTTTATCTTGGTGCGCTTATCGGCGTCCAGCACTTTTACCATATCGTATATAGAATTGAAATCCGTCACGCTGATATTGTAATTGTGCACCATATCCAACGGATAACGTTTCATCCGTTTGCATATTTTGGCAAGATTTCTGAAAGATCCTCCCACTCCGACAAACTGCACGTCGGGATCGAGTTCTTTAAGCCACGCAATCTGTGAAAACTGGTCGAACACATAAGTTTCGATCATTTTGGACTGTTGCTGAGGCGTAAGATTGGGGTCGTTGAACAGATCGCTAAGCGTTATCGTGCCAAACGGCAGATTTTCGCGGTTTATCACGTTTCGGCGGTTGTAATGTATAAGTTGCGTGCTGCTGCCGCTTATGTCCACTATTACCGCTTTGGGAACATCCAAAGAATTTATCACGCCCTGGTAAATATGTAACGCTTCTTCTTCCTCGGTAAGCACTTTGAACTTAAACCCGCATACCGAATTGATCTCTTCGAGAAAACTCTTTTGATTCTTCGCCCTGCGGACGGCGTTGGTAGCGATGGCATATACCTTGTCCACACAATAACTGTCGCACAATTTACGAAACATTTTAAGCGTTTTAACAGCTTGCGCCACGCGCGAAGGTTTCAAAAAACCGTCACGCTCCATATCTTGTCCGAGCCTGACGGATTCTTTCAATTCATCGAATACCACAAAATGACCGTTCGGTAAAATATTGACAATTACGAGTCTTGCAGAGTTGCTGCCCAAGTCTATTACCGCAATTCTTTCCACTGTTGTTAACCCTCTCTTAAAGCCGAATTTATAAAGCCGAATTCAAGTTGAACGATCGGCTTTAACGGAAAATGTCCGCATATCAATATTGACAAAAATCGACGCTACGTCCCATTTTTACCTGTACATTATAACACAAACTTTTACCCTTGTAAAGTATATCACAGTTTTTTGACCTTGTATAGACCCTTTTTAAAAATAATTTGCCTAAATTTACCGCTTTTTTTTGTATAGTTTTTATACGAACTTCGTGTTTGCGACACAATGCCAAATTAAGCGGCGTATTCGGTCAAATTATTTGCTTTTTCGATAAAAAGTGATATAATATAATAGTTATGTGTATTATCGGTAAAAAATCACGTATATACATCGCAGCGCTGATAGCGGCCGTATTGAGCGCGCTCGGATCTTTTTATTGCTTTGCCGCGCATGCGGACGAGCCGACCGTTCCCTCATCTTCTCCCGCGATAATAAAACACGATACCGACTGCGTGTACGCGTATCTCGATTATCCAACGGCGATATATGCCCGCGACGGCGTTTTCACCGTCGCCGACGGCTCGGCTGCATACGCGTTCGATACCCGGGACCTGTCATCCCCCGTTAAATCGGAAATCGCGCGGAATACCCAAAAGCTTATAATATCCGGCAATACGGTGATAACGCTCGGCGACGGCTCTTTATTCGTCGACGGCGAAGAATTATCGCAAATAAACGGATTTATCGACTTTACCGTATCAGATTCCGTAATTTACGCAATAACGGGCGACGACGACGGCTCGGTATACGCGTTTACGCTCGGAGAGACGGCCGACGACACGGACGCTCCGACCTCGGACGACAAACAACCGGCTATCGTATACGGCGCAAAACTGTATAAAATAGCCGCCGGCAAATCCGATCTGTATTTAAGCGTGGATAACGACCTAAACAAATATCTCAGCGACATCGTCAAATACACTATCTCGGAAGACTCGCTTACCGACCCTCGAATATGTCTGACAGAATCGGGCAAGATACTGCAACTCGAAGCGAACGCCAACGGTGCGGTATGCCTTACCCGCGACGGGATAACGTCGTATTCTTTGCGAGACGGCATGTTGGAAATAAACGGTTTTTTGCCTGCGGACGACGTTGTCGCCATATCCGCAGACAACGCGTCGGTATACGGTATAAGCCAGCTTAAAAGCGTTTTCGTAGCCGATATGCAACTGTCGTCGCGGCGCGAGCTCATAGCGTCGGCGCACAATGAAAAAGGTTTTTTCCGCGCGAACGCCGGAATCTATACCCGCAAGCAAATGATAGCCGTTGCCGACGAACTCAACAACCGCGTTCAACTTATAGACGCCGACGAGTGCCGGATCATAAACGGCGTGGTGCGTCCCAAAGCCGTAACCATAGACTACGCCGGAAATGTTTACGTTGCGCACAGCGGTAATAAAATAAGCGTTTACGACGGCGTAACGACAGAACTCAAATTCGAATTACCGTCGCAAAATCTCGGCTTCCCCGTGTTTACCGACTTGAAAATAAATTCCGATAACGACGTGTACGCTCTGGCAAGAAGCGGGCAGATATACAAAATAGCAAACGGCTCAGCGGCTTTTGAACCGTTGGGAAAAGCAAAGTATAAAGCCGTCGCCGTAGCACAGAAGGATAACGCTTTGTACGCCGTAACAAACGACAACCTCGTGGAAAAACTCACCGTAAGCGGCGAGGTACGGACAATTCAATGCGACTATGAAGTAGCCGACATTTGCACCGACCACGACGGAAGTATTTACATTCTTTCCGCCGACGGCAGGATAACCAAATACAAAAACGTCGCGGGATACTATACCGAAGCGATAACCCAGACGCCCGGCTTTGTAAGACCCGCGGCGATAGAAATGTGCACGGTAAATTTCGACGGAGACATAAAACTCGAATACGGCGACCTGCTCGTATCGGATACCGGCGCGCACGCGGTAAAATCGATAGACCGCGATACATTCGCAGTAAACGAGAACTTCGACATTACCGCAGACGCTCCCCAAGCGGACCCCTCGCCCACGCGTCCGAATTACGATTCGGCGGGAATACTTTTTACCGTTTCGGCATGCGACGTTTACGCATGTGAAGCGGAGCTGAATATGCTTGCCGCCTTGCCCGACGGAACAAAAGTCATCATCCCCGATTACGACGTGACCGCCAAGTTCAATATGATCATAGCGGACAATATATCCGCGGGATACGACGCGCCGCCGATAATCGGATATATTTACACATCGTTGATATCTAAGCGCATGCCGTATACCGCGCCGCCGTCCGAAACCTGCTATTCATACTTTCCCTCCGTGACCGTTTACAAATATCCCTCAGTCAACGCGCCGAAAGTTGCATCGGTAACAAAAAGCACGAAACTGACTTTGATGGACTTCGCGTTTGAAAAAAACGGCAACGATATCGAATACGGATATTCGGATAACTTTGCCGATACAGACGACTGGTACCGCGTGATATACGAATACGAAAACGAGCGATACGAAGGTTATGTGATAAGCGACACGATATCCATGCGCGGCGAAACTCCTGACGACCGCAATGTTTATCCTCGCGTAAACGCCAGGATAATCTCAAAAGAAAAAGACAAAAAACTGCCCGCGACGCTGTACGAAAAAGACGCCGACGGCAAAATGATACCGGTTGCCGACAGCGCCTACCCGCCGCTCGCGACGGGTACCGAAGTGGAAGTTATCGGAACGTTCGATACTTCCAAAAAATATACTCTTATAAAATATTATCACGAAGGCATAGGCACGGTACAGTTTTACGTGGAAACCGTAAACTTAAAATACGACGGGATCAACAGGGCTACGGTAATAGCAGTTGTGATAATAATACTGACCGTACTGCTCGGAGCCGGTCTACTTATAAGGTTCTTACACGTGAAGCGCACGCGCAAGATGACCGATTCCACAAAGATCTGACGATTTAATCGTCTTCCTCCGCGTCTATTTCGCCGCATATTATCCTGCCCACGCTGAGTTCGTACGCGGTGCGGACTTCCGACGTGGTTTCGGAAAGTTTTTTGGTATATTCCCGGCTTTGGATCCTACCGAAGACCGATATCTTTTGTCCGACCTCAATATCGCGCACAAAGCGCGCGTTACGCCCCCACGCTATGCACGGTATGTAATCGGACTTGTTGTACGCCCTATTGACTGCCAACAAAAGATCGCATATCTCGCGATTAAACGGCGTTGTGCGGTACACGGGATCTTTGCATATATACCCCGACAACTCGACGGTGTTGGGGTTTTTTCCGTCTTCCGGCGCAGTAAAATCGCGCACGAACACGGTGAGCATAAGTTTGCTTTTTCCGTTGTCCATTTTATTGTAACTTCTGAATTGACCGTTAAGAGCGAGAGTCGCCCCCTCGGCGATATCCGCGTCGTTCATGAGCCGCTCGGATACCGTAACGGGTATGTAGTCGCATTGATTGCTCAGCCTCGGCACTTGCAAAGTAAACTCGTAAAAACCTTCGCCGTATAATTCATGGCTGTATTGCGGTACCGTATGCACTTTTCCGCAAAGGTAAACTTTGTTGTTTTTCAGATACGCAGTTTCGGTGTTCATAAGTAATTCATCTCCTTATTTGGCGTCCCGTGTGATCGATCTCGTAATTATCGCGGTAAATAAGTTCTCCTATCGTCTTGAACGAGTAGCCTTTGTTTTTCAAGCCTTCTATAATGAGCGGCAACGCTTGCACGGTATTTTTGCCGTCATTATGCATGAGCACTATGCTTCCGTTTTTCACGTTTTTAAGGACGCGTTCCGCCATAGCCTGCGCCGACAGGTCTTTCCAGTCCAGGCTGTCAACGTCCCATTGTATCGTATACAATCCCGCCTTTTCGGCTTCTTCCAGAAGCGTATCGCTGTAATCTCCGAAAGGAGGACGAAACAGATCGACTGTCTTGCCCGTTATCTTCCGGATTATATCCATGGAAGCCGACAATTCCAATTCTATCTGACTGCGCGACAATTTGGACATGTGCGGGTGCGTGTTGCTGTGCGTTCCTATCTCCACTCTGCCGCTCTCGGAAAGTTCTTTTAACTTTTCGGGATATTTTTCCGCCCAAAAGCTGACGACAAAATAATTAGCCTTTATATCGTAACGCCCAAGCGTCGCCAGAATATCCGAAGTTTTATCTGCGCCCCAACTCGCGTCAAAAGAAAGCGCTACGACTTTTTCTTCGGTTTCTACCGAATATATAGGCAATTTGCGCGTGGTTTTGCCGCTGTATACCGCAGCCGCTCCGGTCATTCCGACCGCTCCGAGCAACAACGCGAGCAATACGGTCACCACGACCGTTTTGATTATGCCGGACCTTTTAACGACCAAAAACTTCATTCCGTGCTCACAGCTCCTTTATACTACAACATTCCGAAACGCGAAATACGGCAATATTTGTCGTAAAACGACTTTATGCGGCGAAAATGAAAATCCGCCCGCACCCCGTCTCGGTATATTTCAAGTATATGTCGCCGCCGGCAGCGGTAGAACTTCCGTCAAAAACAAAAACGCCGCCGAAGCGACGTTTTTCGACAAAATAATTTATCTTACAAAACTTTACTTTTGGTCTTCCACTTGCCGGACAGATAAAAAGCCATACTCGCCAGCGCGCCCAAAACCCAGCCCGCCGGAAATGAAATACACACCGAGACAAACCCGAGAGGCTTTGCCAGAATAAAAGACATAGCTACTCGTACTATAAGGTCTGTAAACGTGGACACCATAAAAGCGAGCATATAGCCCGACCCGCGCAACAATCCGTCGGTAACGACTTTATAAGCTACTATGGGATATCCCGCGGCCACGAACAACAAAAACTTTTTGCCTTCTTCTATGACCTTCGGGTCTCCGGCCTCGTTGGTAAACAATGCTATAAGATATTTGCCGGCAAACACAAGTACACATATAAATATCACGGCGATCGCCATGATGATAGCAAGTGCGGCCGGATAGCCTTTTTTGACGCGTTCGTAATCGCCCGCTCCGCTGTTCTGCGCAGTGTACGAACTTAAAGCGTTGGACATGGTATTAAAAATAGCGACGCAGAACATATTTACCTTTATCGCCGCGCTGTATCCGGCAAGAGTTTGAGTTCCGAAAGAATTTATAAGTCCCTGAACGCACAACTGTCCAACCGAAATAAAAGATTGTTGCAATATGCTGGGACCGGCGACCGAAGATATCTTTTTCAAGATATTGAAATCGAACTTTTTGTACGGCACATCCGTTTTTATGCGGGAAATGCGCCGCAACAGCACCGACATTGCAAGCGCTCCGCTCAATCCCTGCGCGATAAACGTCGCCCACGCCACGCCGGAAACGCCCCATTTGACCACGGTAACAAACAATATATCCAACGCCACGTTGAATACCGACGAAAAAATCAAAAAATACAGCGGCGTTTTACTGTCGCCCAATCCGGTAAAAATAGCGGTAGCCGCATTATACATAAATAAGAACGGCAAACCCGCAAAATAAATGTACAGGTACGCGTCCGCGTCGGCGGTGACTTCCGCGGGAGTTTGCAAAAGTCTTATTATCGGTCGGCAAATAATGAATCCCAGCGCCGTAAGAAAAACGGCTATGACCATAATGCTTATTATGCTCGTCCAAATAGCCGATTTCATTTTATCCGGCTTTTTCACGCCGAAAAACTGCGATACTATCACGGAGC
>CATKCE010000047.1 GCA_949744905.1 uncultured bacterium | reverse complement strand
TGAATTTATTACGCCCTTATTGTACGTCGCTCCGTTTTCGTTGATTTTGACATATATAGGACGGTAAAAGCCCTGGTCGGGATTAGATATTTCCTCCGTGCTTTCCTCGTAATTCAAATCCTGAACGTGCTTTTCGCCTGCGTTGATTGTACCGCACGCGGCAAAACCCGCGGCAATGATAAAAACCGATAAAATTATCGCTGTTAATCTTACTTTCATATATACAATCTTTATGTTTTTTACAAATGTAAGGTAATTGTATCATATTGTCAATAAAAAAACAAGCGGTTGACAATGCGGACACCGTTATATGGCGCAATAAAAAATAATGTTTTAATATGAAAACGGAGGTCGCGGTATGTCCCGCGGACGTCAGTCGCATGAAAACAAACCGAGGTCTTTTAATATATCTTCGAGGTCTTCCGTGGGATTAAGCGCTTCTTCAAACGAAAAACCCGACGGACTGCGGTCCGCGTAATCGCCGGATGCCCCGGACGCCGCAACCGTCTTTTCGGCGTAAACGCGTTTTTCCGAAGTTTTACGCGCGGCGGCGGCCTTCTCGGCATTTTCCTGCTTTTCCCTTTCGGCGGCAAAATACCTGCCTATTCTCTCCATGGGGTCGAAATTGCCGGTTATTATAGGAGAATCGGGGTCCGCGTCGGGCAACAGGTCGTTTATACCGGTATCGCCGACAGCGTCGTCCGCCTTTACGCTTATATAACCTATGCGAACTTCGTCGCCTTCGGGTTTTACCGGCGGCTTTACGTCGACATCTCCGGCAACGCCGGCAGCCGTCTCGTCGTTTTCCACGCGCGAGAGTATTTTATCCATGCGACGGTTGAATTCCCCCGCTTTGGCAAGACGGGCGTCAAGAGGATACTCGTCGAGTATCTTGTCGTAATATGCCGTCCACTTTTCGTGGAACGCTTTAAGCCGGCTTATCTCCTGGTTGTATTTTATCCTGCTGAGCCGCTCTATCTCCTCGGCTTTGGCAACGGCGGACACTATCGCCTTGCTTATCTGGCTGCTTTTGGCGCGGTAAGCCGCAAGTTCTTTTTCCGATTCCGCCGCCTCGTCAAGCATCTGTTTTATGCGGTCGCGTTGCTTTATAACGGTACTTTCGTATTCGCGTTTCATAGCCGCGATATACTCGTCCACCTCTTTGGGCGAATAGCCCTTTTTTGTCAGTGAAAATTCCATACTATTTATTAGCTCCCAGCAATTCGAGTTTCAGCCCGTACAGTTTGTCCGACAGATCTACTTTATATATATGCGGGTTGCTCAGCCGTTTATACTCGTCCCAGAATTTTCCCAGTTCTTCCGCCGAAAAACGCACCGAGTCCCCGAGCGGCGGGCACTCGTAAACGCACTTTCCGCGCGCAAATATCCGCTTGTGCAGGGGACGCGCTTCGTAATCGGCAAGCGTAGTCGACTTCCAGCGGTCCACCGCGTGGGTGAGCGTGAGCGGACGCGTAAGCGGGTCTTCGTCGCGGAGCGCTATAAGATCGGCAAAAGCCTTGCCGCTGTTCTTATCGTATATGCGGTACACGGTCTTAAAGCCGGGATTGGTCATTTTTTCGTAAGTGTCGCTGAATTTCATGCGGGGGTAACTTTTTCCGCCGCGCGTTATCTCTGCAAGTTTGTACACCCCGCCGAGCGACGGCATATCGTGGCTTGTGATAAGCCTCGTACCGACGCCGTAAACGTCTATCCTTGCGTCCTGTAATCTTAACTGGCTGATAAGGTTTTCGTCGATATCGTTGCTTGCGAATATTATCGCGTCCTTAAAGCCGGCTTCGTTGAGCATTACGCGCGCCTTTTTGCTGAGATAAGCGAGATCTCCGCTGTCAAGTCTTATTCCGACCGGTTTATGCCCCTTTGCGCGAAGTTCCTTAAATACTTTTATGGCGTTGGGCACGCCGGATTTGAGCGTATCGAAAGTATCGACAAGCAACAGGCAGTTATCCGGATAAATGCGCGCAAACGCCTCGAACGCTTCGAGTTCGCTCGGATAACTCATTACCCAACTATGGGAATGCGTTCCCTTTACGTCTATCTTAAACATCTGTCCCGCAAGCACGTTGCTGGTGCCTTTGCACCCGCCTATTATGCTTGCCCGAGCGCCGTAAATTCCGGCGTCCGGTCCCTGCGCGCGGCGCAATCCGAATTCCACCACGGTTTTGTCGCCCGCAGCCAACACTATGCGCGAAGCCTTTGTTGCGATAAGCGTTTGATGGCTTATGATATTTAAGAGCGTGGTCTCTATGAGTTGCGCCTCTATAAGAGGAGCTTTTACCACCATTATCGGTTCGCCCGGAAATACTATCTCGCCTTCTTCCACCGAATAGATATCGCCGGTAAACTTGAAGTCGCGCAGATAGTCGATAAAAGCCGGAGAAAATATGTCCAGTCCGGACAGATATTCTATATCGGCGGGATCGAAACGAAGGTCTTTTATGTATTCGACGGCTTGCTCGAGTCCCGCGGCAACGGCGTAATTGAGCTGGCCGTTAGCCCGAAAAAAAAGATCGAACACCGCCTCGTTACAGTAACTGCCGTCTAAAAAATATCCGTTCATCATAGTGAGCTGATACAGATCGGTCATCATCGTAAGATTACGGGAATCAGAATTCATCGTTTTTATCCTTTTTCGCTAATTTGATAGCAAGCACAAACATAAGCAAACCCGCGTATATCACGAGCACAGGTATCACTACGCTCCAACCCGCCGCGCCGCCGCTGTGAAGCGCGAATATTCCCGCGGGGACTCCGAACAAAGCGATCACCGGCAAATGCGAAAACCACGCGTGCGTGAACAGCATTGTAAACAGAGACGCGACAGCCGGGACGGCTATATACAAGGGATAGAGTTCGGAATATCCCGCCGCGTCCGTCTTGACCAGCAATTCCACAAGAGCCGGCACCGAAAAGCAGAAACTTATCCAAAGCGAAACGCTGTTTCTTCCTATGAGCGCGTTTAGAAGAAATATCAGTCCTACGGCAAACAAAAGCGTACCGGCAGCCGCGCGCGACACTTTTATCGCTATCACGTCCGCTCCGCACAACAAAAGGAAAAGCCCGGCAACAAGCACCACCGCGGCGGCGCTTATGTTGCAGGCAAGCCTTCTTTTGGGAGTGAGTTCCGCTATTTCCTCGGGCATGTCATTCATCCGACGATATCTCCTTTTCCGTATCCCCGACCGTTCCTTCCCCGTTAAGGGATACGTCGTCCGTAAGAGGCAGCGTCACGGAGATATCCGCGTCGGTACTGTCTCCGCCGTTTTCTTCGTCCGACGACCCCAGCGTATCTTCCGGGTCGGGCGTATCTTCGGTCCTTGCAAACAGTTTTGCGAAAAAGCCTTTTTCCTTAGCGTTTTTATCGTACACGTTGGGATGGCTCAAAATGCTTTTGTCGTAACCGTAGTATCCGTCATCAAGCACGGCTTTATCCACCATTATAAACGGCTTTTTACCCGCAGCGCGGGCGCGGTACATGTGCGCCAATATCATCGATATCCCGAAAATTATCAGTATCGCGCTCAAAAGCTGGCTTACGCGCAAAACGCCCGGTATAAGATAAAGAGCGTCGCTTCTGAGCCCCTCTACGAATAAGCGCACCGTCCCGTACCATATACAGTATATGCTCAAAGAAAAGCCGTCGAAACTCTTGCGCTTGCCGTTGTATATCCACATCATCAGAGCAAAGCCGATGGCGTTGAAAAACGATTCGTAAAAAAACGTCGCCTGATACCATCCGCTCAAACGGTCGATATACACAGCGTAAGGAAACCATTGCATCGACGGGTTTGTCACGGCGTTGCCGAAGGCTTCCTGGTTTGCAAAGTTGCCCCAACGCCCGATCGCCTGCCCGAGGATAATGACTGTAAACGCGAGATCCGCCATTTGGAGAAAAGACGCCCTGTTCCGAGGGTCTTTTTTACGCTTCCAAAAGTGTACTATCACGCCGCCTATCGCCGCGCCGATAAGTCCGCCGTAAATGGCAAGCCCCGACAATCCGCCGCTGTCAAGTCCTATTATCTTTGTAAAAGTCCAACTCCCGCCGTTGCCTATAATATCGAATATCACGTAATACAACCGCGCGCCCACTATGGCGAGAGGGATACATATTATACATATATCGAAAACGAGGTCTTTGTAATATCCCCGTTTCACCGCCATGAAATAAGCGATTATTATGCAGACTACCATGGCACCGCCTATCAAAAAGCCGTACCAATTGAATCCGCCGTCGCACGCCGCGACTAAAAAATTCGTGATTCCGCTCATTGTTCTATTATATAACGGCGCGCGTTTATTTGTCAATCATAATACGCTTTCCGCTTGATTTGCCCCGAGCGGTAACCGCTCGTAACGAAGCAATATATCGAACAACACCGGCGGCAAAGACGGAATAAGTCCCGACGACGACATCGCCGCCATAGAATCGGCGGACACGTCGGAATTGAGTTCGACTCCTTGCGACGATGCCGCCGCGCGCAAACAGCCGCGGTATTTTTCACGCGATTCCGCACGGCACAAAAGCTCGGCTCCCTCGCCGTTTTTTAATATCGCGCAAGCCGCGCCGTAGTCCGCGCAAAGTCTGCGCATAAAGGTTAAGGCGCCCATAGGCACGGCAAACGCTATGTTTCCGTCGCGTACGCCGGATATTATCTCGTCTATAAGCAACACACACTTCTCAGCCGTCGTTTCGCCGCACTGCGACAGCTCTACGTAGCCGTTGTATATGTCGCCGCGCGTACCCGGGCGCACGCTGTGTTTGCGTTCGGTCTCGGTCTGCAACTGCGTGAGTTCGGCGCTTATCTCGGCGTCCATCATGCGCATGCGCGCTTCTATAACGGCAGTATGTTTAGTCATGCCGCTCCTGTCGGTAAGTCCCTCGGAAAGCGCGATAGCTCTGCCCATAAGATTCTCGCTCTCGGTTACGACGCTCTGCGCGTTGAGAGCTATGCGAAACGAATTGAGAGTACAGCAGGGCACCACCGCCGCCGCACAGTCGCGTACGAATCTCGCCCCGTCGTTGTGTACCGAAGCCGCGTATTTAACATAATCTTCTCTCAGCATATTTACCTCCTTCCGCTATTGTATTTAACCGTTTTCGCGAATAAAACCGCAGTTACAGCATAAGACAATTTTCGCATGACGCTAAGGCGCTACGGCGACTATGCCCTGCGTTTTGGCGTAGTTATCCGAGCGTATCTTTTCTTCGCGCACAAGCGCTCCCGACTTTGTAAAATACCTTAAAAACGCCTCGCTTTTTACTCCCGCATGCCCGTACGACACCCTTACGCGCGTTCCCGCGGGCGATACTTCGTCCACGAACTTGTGCTCGCTGTCTATTATCTCTTTGTCTTCCGGCACTTCGGTACGGCTCACGACGCGCGATACCGTCTTTATGACATACTCCGGCTCGGCGCCGTAAAATGTTATGCGCGCGGTGTCCGAATCGCTTTCCGCCTTAATGAAGACCGGCGTCGTATACGGATTGATAAAGCGCAGATCGCTGCTCGACGAGTTGACCATGGCGTCAAGCGACGGCGGCACGTATGACGGCTGGATAGTGTGGTTTTTAACGCACGTTACGTTCATGCCGGCGCACAACGCCGCATTATACAGAGTTGTGGAGACCTGGCATACTCCTCCGCCAACGCCTTCGACATACTCTCCGCCAACGATTATCTTTGCGACGCAGTAACCTTTTTTTTCGGTACGCGCGCCCACAACGCCGTTAAACGAAAATTCTTCCCCGCCCGCGAGCACGGTGCCGTTGATAGCGCGCAAAGCAAGCCTTATGTTGTTTTTGCGCCCGTCGGCGGAAGACGCGAACGAAGTGGAAAACGAGCTTATCTTTTTCGTGAGTTTTATATTGTCCTGTACCGTAACGGCGGGAACTACCGGCGTAAATCTCGCCGTCACATCCGCTACCGCGCCCCTTTTGAGCGCAAGGTAAATATCCTGATAAAGTCTCTTTTCGTCCAAACTCGCGCCTTCGGCGCTACGCGATATTACAAACATCGGACGCCGGTCCGGCTTGAACACGATATTGCTGTCCTCCGGATCGCGCTCGTTGTCGCTCTTTATCCTGTCGACAAGTTCCGTAAGGCGCGGGAACGAATACCTTACGGCCTCTTTCCACTTTGCTCCGGCGTTAAGGCACTTGTCCACCGTCTTCATTTTTTCGGACAGCGGAGCGTTTATGTTGCGACGCTCTAACTGTTCGTACACGGTATGATCCGGCGCGGGCAGAATGTTATCGTTATATACGTATTTGCGTTGTCCTACGGTAACCGTGATCTTTGCGCGCGGCTCGCTCTCTCCCGCCGCGGCGCCGCACTCCTCCGCATACGCGGCAATACCGCCGTCCGCGGCAAAAACAGTCGCCGCCGTCAAAACGGCGCAAACTAATAAAAAACACGCCAACGGGATCCGGCGTGCCTTTTTACGGTTTTTTATATCCATGCCGCACATACCCCCATTTTCTAAGGGATATTATGCCGCACGTACAATAAAACTATACATTTGTTATTTCTTCGGGCTGTTCGCGCGCGATTATCTCGTTGCCGTCGCCGTGGAAATCCGCGCCGGCGGTAACGAAAAGCCCGAGCGAATCCGCAAGCGACTTAAATCCGCTTACCGACTCGTGCGACGAACGCTTGTAATACGCCTCTATTCCGTCAAGCCCCGCCGAGGTCAGAGACTTGATAAGAGCGGAGCGCGCGTACGCATCGAGATCGAGCCGCACCGGATGGGCAAGCACCGCAAGTCCTCCGGCGGCATGTATCTCCTCTATGGCGACTTCGGGAGCCGCTCCGCGTGTGGGCACGAACGTAGCCGACCCCGGGTGCAGCCATTTGCGCATCGCCGTATGAAAATCGTTTTCGTATCCGAGACGCACGATAGCCGCGGCTATGTGCGCGCGGGAGATCTCGCGCTTTATCGGGCAGTCGAACTCCGAAAGCGGAATGTCTATTCCGTGTTCCGAAAGCTTTTCAAGCAGAAGTTGGGCGCGTTCGCGCCGTCCCTCCTTTTGAGCGCGGATAAAATCCCGAAACCTGCGGCTGAGCTTATCTATTCCGTAACCGAGTATATGGACGTCCACTCCTTTACGGGCGGATATTTCCACGCCGGGAATGTTTTTTATCCCCAAAGCGTCGGCGGCGCTTTCGGCCTCGTCCAATCCGTCCACGGTGTCGTGGTCGGTAAGCGCGGTCACTTTACACCCTGCCGCCACGGCTTTTTCGATGACCGCCGACGGCGAATAAACTCCGTCGCTGTAATACGAATGCAAATGCAGATCGCCCGTCATTTTTTTAACCTCTTGCGAGCGTATTCCATCAGCCAATCGCGGTTATTGAGATGCGGCGTAAGCACGCACTGCCTAAACGCGTCCGACAAAAGATCGCCGACATCCTTGCCCTCGTAACCCATATCCGTAAGGTCGGCTCCGGATATTTCAAGGTCCGACAAAGTAAGCGGAACTCCTTCGTCCAGCATTTTGTTGCGCACGGCTACAAGACGGTTTTGAGGAATATCTTCCGCCGCTATCTTGCCCGTGCCTATTTTATCGGCACGCATGAGCTCCGCCAAATCGTCGATAAGGTCGAAGTGTTCGGCTATGAACAAGCGGAGTTTTCCCTCTTTGGTCATACCGTCACGGTCGTACATGTGGTTTTCCACCAAAGCCGCTACGCGCTCCACGGTCTCCTTGGGGTAACGCAGACATCTCTGTCCGAGAACATCGCGGGTTATTATTCCGCCCGCTTTTTCGTGTCCGTGCATATTTCCGTAAAGGTTGTAACAATACGGCTTGCCTATATCGTGCATCAAAGCCGCAAGGCGCACTTCGGGAGCCGCCGCCTTTACCGTACGGAACGTGTGCTCCAAAACGTTGTACGAATGGTATTCGGGATTCTGCGGTATCGACGCGGCATCGGCGAGAGGCTCTACGATATACGGCAGCAAGCCGAATCTGCTCAAAAGTTTAAGTCCGCGGTAATGGGCGTCGGCAACGCCGTACTTGATATCCGCGCGCAGAATCTTATCCAGCTCGTCGCGCTTACGTTCTCCGGATATGTCTTTGAGATTTTCCGCATAAGTCATGGCGGCGCGCGCCGTCGCTCCGTCTATTTTATAACCCGTCTCGGCGGCAATGCGAGCAAGGCGCATGAGACGCAAACCGTCGGAGGCGAACGTGCGCTCCGGCGAGCACGAACGGAGCACTTTCCGTTCTATGTCGGCTATACCCCCTACGGGATCTTTGACTTCTCCGGTCGCGGCGTTTACGTAAATCGAATTTACGGTAAAATCACGCCGCAAAGCGTCCGCTTCCAACGACGTAGTGAATTTTATCTCCGCGGGAGCGTGACTTCCGCCCTCCGCATACTTTTCCAGTCTGAAAGGAGTGTATTCGTAATTGCCGCCCATAAAAGAAATTAGAGCGGTCCCCAGTCTGTAATTAACTATTTTTACGCGAGCTCCGCGCGGCAAATTGAGAGCAGTGGCAATGAGAGGTCCGCACAGATCCACGTCCGTATCCCCCAAACCGCCGTACGCATTCCGCACGCAACCTCCCACAAGATAAATGGGAGTACCTGCGGAAGCGGCAAGTCTTTTTACCGCTTCGGGTATGAAAATGTCCATATCGGTATTATACCAAGCCTTGAAAAATTTGGCAATCAAATCGCCGCAAATTAGTGTGACAAGTATTACAATTTATAATATATCTGCGTGTACACCAAACCGTCCAAACTGCTTACGCTTACGTAATAATCCGTACCAGCCGCCAGACCGCGTTTGCGGTGACTCCTGTCTATCTCGGTGCGCAATACGGAAGCCGGAGCTTTGCCCCAACGCGACGACGATACGATCTCGAACGCGTAATACACCGTGGCCGTACGGTTGACGTTGTCGAATCCCACGCGGTATATCCTTTCGGCCGCGGACTTGGTGATAATCATGGACTCGGTAAGTTTGTCGATCTCTGCGCCGAACTGCGCGGAAGTCATCTCGCCGTCGAGATACACGTCGAGTTTTTCGCCGCCGTAGTCTATGCCGTTTTCATACCATGGATAACGCTCCGACGCCGTTGCGGGAAAATCGCGGTTATAGTCCTCCCTGTGCGTGTCGGCCACATTACCGTCGGTAACAAGAAAATACGCGTGTCCGGCGGATTCACGGTAAGAGCCGCCGGCCATTATCTGGACGCTGGCGTCCCCCCAGGTGCAGTCCACGATATACCACTTTCCGTCCAGCTTTACCTTGTTCCAGGCGTGTCCGCCCTTATTCGTACCCACGCCCGCGACTCCCGTCACGCGCATGCACTCGAATCCCTCTATACTGCTCATCAGCGCGAACGCCTTGCTCATGGCGTCGCACACGCCGTAATTGTTTCCGTCGGACAACACGCTCTCAAGATAATACGACTCGTAACGCACCGCCGACGCGATATCGGTTATATCCAACACTTCGTGGTCGTATTTGACGCGCCACATTATCCAGTCGTATATTGCGTGGAGCTTTTCCGCATCGGTCATATCGTCGGTTATTATATACCTGAGCGTTCGGCGGGCGTAGTTATTGAGCCTCTCGGCGACAGAGCCTGCCGCTGGCACGGGATTGTAACCGCGTTGAGCCATATAATACAACTGCTCGCCGGTTTCCACCGTAACCGGAGTTTTACGATCTATGGGAAAAACGTATTTAGCCGGACGGGCTTTGCTCTCGTCGTAATTCACATGCGGACGCAACGCGTTCCACGACTCTCCGCTGTGCGTTCCCGAAGTGCGCGTCGACGGATTTCCGTCGGTCTCGAATATTATCCTGAAAGTACATTCTTTGCGGTCGAAACGCGACGACAGTCCCGAATAACTGTACTGTCCCGTAAAATGCTGGGCGTTCATTGCGGCTTCTATCTCGTCGCTCGCCGACGTAAACGCATAGTCGAGATACAATTTTACGCCGCTCGACAAACCGGACGGACGCCAAAGCATAGCGTACTCGAACCACTCGTAAAACTCGTCGAACCCGGTGATGTACGCATTGCGCGCTCCGTCGTAAAATTTGTCCGCAAGATACGGTTTCGCTTTTACGGGGACTAAGCTTGTGGAATACGGCCGCGACCACGGCGATTCGTCGAGAACGCCGTCGGACGACGCCAGAGTTTTGACCTTTACCGTATAAGTATCGGTAAAAAGTTTGTCGGAAAGATAATCGGACGCGTCAAATCCCGATTCCGTAAATTTATCGCGTATCGCTATATTGTCGGTGGAAATATCCTCGCTGACTTCCCTTCCCGTGGCGTTGTCCACCACCGAAATTTTGTACCCTGCAGCCATTGGAGCGGGATCCCACCGTATCATAACTTTGGGGTAACAGTTATCGAAATCAACGGTGACGTTGTCAACGTAGACCGTGCCGCTCACTTTAAGCGTTTCTTTGCCAACCGGCACGCCGTTCAACCTGCCCTCGACCTCGTACACGCCAGGCGCGGACGGCAAAAACGAAAACGACTCGCCGTAACCGTTTACCGCGCCGTTTACATACCATTCGGCTATAGGCTCGGGATTGCCCTCCGGCAACGCGTCGTAAGCCATATCAAACACCACGCGAGTAAGCGACGAATACTCCTGCTCGAGTTTTCCCGTATATCCGATCTTAGCGCCGGCGACGTCGTCGTAAACGTTTACCGACAACGTGTCGTAATACGTTTTGCCATCTCCGCCCGACACAGCCGCGGAGATCCCGTAATGCCCTATGCCCGTAGGCGTGAAAGCGTAATCTTCTCCGCACTTCGTCTCTTTGTCTCGTACGCCGTCCACGCTCCACACGACAACGGTATCGGGATCGGCGTTCTCTCCTGCGCGCGCCGTCATCACCACAGTCGATATTTCGCCGGACGATATCACAACAGTGTCACGAATAAGCAAAACGTCGCCGCAAACGCTTATCTCAACCGAATCAGGCAAAGCGTACCCTACCGTAACGTTCAAAGACGCTTTATGCTTTTTGTCGGAAGCAGTCACGGTGACAACCGAATTTCCCACTCCCGCGGCTACCGCGTAAACGCGCGTCACCGAACTTGTGCTCTTTTTTTCTATCGCAACGACGGACTCGTCGGAACTCTCCACGGTAAAACCGCGGTCGGAAGCATTGAGCGGCAACACGTTGACTATACGGCTAAGATCCAATCTTTCGCCGAGTTTCATCTCCGCGGACGAAACGGTTTTTCCGTCTATGACAAAAGAAACCGATTCGACGCCGACGTCGAACAGCCACGAACAACCCGCAAACCCGCAAAATGCAAGCGCAACTATAAACGACAGCAACGCCGCCGATATTTTACGTATTCTTATCCTCATACAATAATATTATTATACCATACTTGCGCGGCATTTTCAACTTTTTTAGTAAAAATCTTTATTGCCTTGCAAAAAAACATGTCGGCATACGCATAAGCCGCAGTTAATATATATACGTACTGAGAGGTGACAACGTGAAAAACGCATCGAACTATTTGCTTAAAGCCGTGCTGTCGGTCACTTTTTTTACCGTGATCGACCGAGTGCTCGGCTTTTTGTTTAAAATATATCTTTCGCGAGAGCTGGGCGCGGTGAGCATGGGCGTGTACCAGGTGGCGCTGAGCATTTTCTTTTTACTGCTTACCGTAACAACAAGCGGGATACCGCTCATCGTATCCAAACTTACGGCAAAATACGAACTTGCCGGCAATAAACGGGCGTCGCACGGCACCGCATCGGCTGCGCTCATAGTGGGAATAGCCTGCGCCGCGGCGGTATGCGGCGTTACGGTAGCGCTAAAAACCCCGATAGGAAAACTCATGGCAAGCCCCGAGAGCATGACTGTGCTGCTGTTCATGTTGCCCGGAGTGCTGTTTTCGGGAATATACGCCGCGTTCAGAGGCAACCTATGGGGCAAACAAAAGTATACGACGATGAGCGTTATCGAAGTGATAGAACAGGCGTCGCGCATACTTCTTACCGTGATGCTGTTTTTGATAGGCGTAAACCGCCTTAAAGCCACCGCCGTATCGCTCAGCGCATCGTGCGCTGTAACGGCTGTGTGCTGTATAGCCTGCTACTTTGCCAATAAAGGCAAAATGGCGTCGCCCAAAGGTCACATCATTCCGCTTGTGACATCCTCCGCTCCCATCACTTTCGTGCGGGCGTCCAACAGCATAGTAAACTCCGTGGTAGCGATAGTCGTGCCAATGATACTTGTCGGTATGGGGCACACCAACGAGCGAGCCATGTATATCTTCGGTTCCAGCATAGGCATGGCTATGCCGCTTTTGTACATACCCATAACGGTCGTAGGCTCGCTCGCATACGTTATGATACCCACGCTGAGTTCGGCGTACTCTTCGGGAAACGTCGAATCCACCCGCCGCCAGATAGAGACCGCGTTAAAGTTTTCGGTGGTAGTGGCGGCGTTGTTCGTGCCTGCGTTTTGGGCGCTCGGCAAACCGATAGGACAATTCGTATACGACAACGCCGACGCCGGGCGCTTTTTATCGCGTTCGGCATGGCTCCTTATACCCGTAAGCGTTGAAAACATTGCGTCCAGCATGCTCAATTCTTTAGATCTCGAAAAGCGCGGTTTTATAAATTACATGATAGGCTCGGCGATATTGTTCTCGATACTCGCGGCGTTTTGCCGTAACTTTTCGATAGATATCCTGTCGGCGGGACTCGGAGCAAGCCTCACGGTATCAAGCATATTGGATATAATCTGCATTAAAAAGCGCACCGGCATAAAACTGTCGTTCGTCTCTCCTCTTATAGTTTCCGCTCTATTAGTGCTCCCCGCCGCATTTCTCACAAAAACGGTGTTTTCGCTCATGAGCTATATGCCTCTTTTATTGTCAATATCGGTGAGCGCCGTAATAGGCTGTATATTCATGTTCGTATTATCTCTCGTGTTCGGTATAATAGATATCGGAATAATACGCCGCAAAAAAAACCCGAAAAAACCCCTCAAATCGGTTGCCAAAACCGCATAAGTACTTTATACTTTGTGTAACAACTTAATAGGAGGTTGCCCGACATGAACAAAAGTTCACAGGAAATTGCAACCGTAAACACGGAAGCAAACATCGGCAAACGCAAGAAGAAACTAGGCACGACTAAGCGGATAACTTATCTCGCAACGCTCGTAGCCGCATCGCTGATCCTCAAAATCGCCGGCGGCATTTTCAAGACTCCCACATTTACGCTTTCGCTCGCGTATATCCCGTGGATACTCTCGGCGATAGCAATGGGTCCTTTGGGCGGCGCGGTGGTAGCGGGGCTTACCGACTTTTTGGGCGCTATCATACAAGGTTTCGCCCCCAACCCGATACTGTCGCTGGCTTGCGTGGGTTTTGGATTCATCATGGGATTGGTGTTCAAAATTCCCCGTTTGGACGCGCGGATCAAACTGCTTATAGGCACGTTGATAGTTATTCCGGTCTGCACTTTGTTTCTAAACGCGCTCGGCATGACGGTATACTATGCGGCGGAAAAAACGGTAGCGTCGTTCTTCGGATATGTGGTGCTTCGCTTGCCGCAAACGCTTGTGGTAGCAGTAAACGCCGCCGCCACCGCGTTCTTATTTCCTTTGATGCGCAAACTGCAACTTATGGACTGATACAAAAAAATACGGGATACCGCAAGTAAACGGTATCCCTTTTACATAGTCAAAACTCCGCAAAACTTAGAAACGTTACGCTTCCTCTATCGCGACCTCGGCGTTAACGTCCGCCGAATAATCGACGCCCTTATGATTAAAGCCGAACATGCGGTAAAAGTCTTCCCAATATCCGTCTATATCCGCGTACTCCGCAATGTTTTCGGTAGTCACCGCCCGCCACGCTTTTTCTACCTGCTTTTGCACGGCGGGATCCATTTCGAGATCGTCCATACGGATATATCCTTCGTCGTCGAAAACATCGAGTTTTTCGGCAAAAAGACGGCACATCTGTTCTATACAGCCCTCATGCGTGCCTATTTGTTTCATAGCTTTATATAATAAAGAGATATATAAAGGCACCACCGGTATCGCCGCGCTCGATTGGGTGACAAGCGCCTTGTTTACCGAGATGCGCGCTTTTGCTCCGTACTTTTCGGATATGGCTTTTGCCGTGTAATACAGGTCGCGTTTCGCCATGCCGATCGTACCGTTGGTGTATATGGGATACGTAAGTTCCGGTCCTATGTAGGAATACGCGAGCGTCAACGCTCCTTTTTCCAAAACGCCGGCCGCGGCAAGTTCGTCTATCCATTCCGCCCAGTCTTCGCCGCCCATCACCTTTATCGTAGCGTCGATCTCCGCATCGGTCGCAGGCTCTATCGTCACCTCGCCCACCTGTCCGTTACGCAGATCTATCGTCTTGTTCGTAAAATTTTCGCCCACGGTCTTGAGCACCGAATTCACCGCGGTCCCGTCCGGCATAGTACGGCGCGGAGCGGCCAACGAGTAAATAACGGCGTCCACGGTTTTAAGATCGCGCTTTATTATATCTATCACTCTTGCTTTTACTTCTTTATCGAAGGCGTCGCCGTTTACGCTTTTTGCGTACAATCCGGCGTCACGCGCCGCGTTCTCGAAAGCCGCGGTATTGTACCAACCGGCGGTAGCCGTGCGCACTCCCGCCGCGGGACGCTCGAACATTACGTTAAGCGTTGCCGCGCCTCCGCCGAATGCGAGGGCTATGCGCGACGCGAGGCCGTAACCTGTGCTTCCTCCTATAACGAGCACGCGTTTGCCCGCGTTTATCTTTCCGCGGTATTTTTCCGCGACCGCTATTTGTTCTCCGACCGATTCGGCGCATCCCACCGGGTGCGCGGTAGTGCAAATAAATCCTCTTACCTTGGGCTCGATGACCATATTGTCTCTCCTTATTGCCGCTCGCGCGGCTGTTGAATACAGTTTGATTATATAACACGGCGGACGCGTTTGTCAATCGTGCGGAGCATTATCGGATCAAACGCTTATACGGAGCCGTCAAAAAGTTGCAAAACCGAATCAGTCGTGGTATAATAAGCGGGTCGAATATTTTACAGGAGCCTTAAAAAATATGCAGTCAAAAACATTGCACGACGAAAGAGTAAAAACGATAGTTGTGATATCGTGCGTCATATTTGCGGTCCTCATGGTGCTCGCGCTTATAGTGAGCCTTGTGAGCCTTGCTTCGGCGTCGGCGCGTAAAGCGAATTTGGAGCGTCAACTCTCCGAACTCAACATACGCATAGAGCAAGGAATGTCCGACCGCGAATATTACAAAAGCGACGAATATATCGAAATGATAGCCCGCGAGTACCTTAATATGAAAGGTAAAGACGAGATAACTTTTGTCGGTAAATAACATGAAAACCGCGGTAATAGACGTTGGGAGCAATTCGGTAAGATACGCGCTCATAACTCCCGAAACGGTAATAGCGGATAAAGAATTAAACGGCACCGTCCTTGCGGACGGGCTGTTTTTTTCGGGCGGGCTCGCCCCCGCCGCAATGGCGCGCACGATAGACGCGATAGACGCGTTTTGCCGTAAAGCGAGACTTGCCGGCGCGGACGAAATTTTCGTCTTCGCAACCGAAGCGGTACGCTCGGCACGCAACGGCAAAGAATTCGTCGACGGCGTGCTTTCACGCACCGGCATAGCGGTAGACGTCATAGACGGCGCCACGGAAGCCGAAATAGGATTCCTCGGCGCATCTCTCGATGCGCGCTCCCCTGTCGCGGTATTCGACATCGGCGGCGCGAGCTGCGAGATAGTATGCGGCGTAAACGGCGAAATAAATTATAAAAAAAGCCGACCGATCGGCTGCGTGCGATTGCGCGACGGAGCGCGCGGGATACGCTCGAAAGCCGAGGAACTGATAGCCCGCGCGATACCGGACGATATACCGAAAGCCTTATGCGCGACAGGTATAGGAGGCTCGGCTACGGCATTGGGCGCAATGGCGCACTGCCCCGACAAATACGACCCGCAAAAGACGCACGCAAGCGTGGTGACGCGCGAATTTCTCGAAAAAGTCGCGGACAGGTTTTTTGCCGGCGAAAACATGAAAGAGAGTTTTCCCTGCCTTATTCCATCGCGCGCGGCGATAATAGGATACGGCGCTCTTGCGGCAATGTTCATATTGGACGCGCTACGACTGGACGACTTTACCGTATCCGAACGCGACAACATGGAAGGATACTACGAGTACAGAAAAAAAGTTGTATAAAAAAATCGCATATACCGCGTATACTTTATTTTTCTCCGCGAAATAATAATACCGTAACGCAACCCGTTACGGAAGGAGAAATGTAAAAATGGCTACTACGCAAAACAAGACGCAAAGCAAGAGCGCGCAGAACAAGACCGCAACCAAACAGGCTACGGGCAAGACTACGCAGAACAAGACGACTTCGTCGGCGAAAACCGCATCGAACAAGTCCGCTCAGAAATGCTGCTCGCGTAAATCCGGCAGCGGCGCGTCGGCAAAAGCCAAGGGTGCTTCCGCCCGCAACTAACCGCATCTGCGGATAGTGGAAAAAGTCCGAACATAGGTAGTATGTCCGGGCTTTTTCATTTGCCTTTTTATCGTAAATATTATTTTCTGCCGAATTTGTTTTGCAGAGCTTTGAGCATTTCGTCGAGACTGCGTTCGGGGCGTTTGTTTTGTCCGCGGTCGTCTCTCCTATAGTCGGGGCGGCTTCCGCGGTTGCCGCGGTCGTCGCGCGGTCGGCGTGCTTCGCGCGGTTGCTCCTTGGTTTTTTGCGCGGCATTAGGATCTTTCATGCTAAGGTTGATACGCTTTTTCACGGGGTCGACGCCTATAACGCGCACGCGCACCACGTCGCCCACCTTTAAAGCTTCGCTCGGGTGCTTGATAAATCTGTCGGATATCTCGGATATATGCACGAGTCCGTCGTGATGAACGCCGATATCAACGAACGCTCCGAAGTCTATCACGTTGCGTACCGTACCGGTAAGTTCCATACCCTCTTTAAGATCGCTGATATCCATAAGGTCGGCGCGGAGAAGCGGAGGCGGCAAAGTGTCGCGGATATCGCGTCCCGGTTTTATTATCTCGTCCAAAACGTCGGCAAGCGTAGGCTCGCCCACGCCCAATTCTTCGGCGACTTTTCCGCTGCCCTCTGCGTTGACTTTTCCGCGTATATCATCGAGCTTTCCGAGTTTTACGTCCTCGTCTGTCTTACCGTAGCGCGCAAGCAGTTTTTCGGTCGCGGCGTACGCCTCGGGATGAACGGCGGTGTTGTCCAATACGTTGTCTCCGTCGGTGATGCGCAAAAAGCCCGCGCACTGCTCGTACGCCTTGGGTCCGAGCTTCGGAACTTCGCGGAGCTGTTCACGCGTGCGGAACGGCTTGCTCTCGCGGTATTTTACTATGTTTTTCGCAATGGACGAATTGAGCCCAGATACAAACGACAATAGACTGTAAGACGCCGTATTAAGGTCTACTCCCACGCTGTTGACGCAGTCTTCCACAACGCCGGTGAGCACTTCCGAAAGACGCTTTTGCGGCATGTCGTGCTGATACTGCCCGACTCCTATGCTCTTTACGTCTATCTTTATGAGCTCGGCAAGAGGGTCGAGCAATCTGCGGGCTATGGATATGGCGCTGCGGTACTCTACCGTAAGGTCGGGAAATTCTTCCGCGCCGAGTTTGCTTGCCGAATACACGCTGGCGCCCGCCTCGTTAACTACGGCGTAGCTTACCGGACGGGAACATTCTTTTATGAGTTCGGCAACGAATATCTCGCTCTCTTTGCTTGCCGTGCCGTTGCCTATGCTTATTACGTCGACTCCGTGTTTTTCTATCAGCTTTTTAAGTGCCGCCTTTGCTTCCTCGGTCTTTTTTTGCGGCGGCGTGGGATAAACGACCGCGTGGTCAAGCACATTGCCCGACGCGTCTATTACGGCTATCTTGCAACCGGTACGGTACGCCGGATCGAGTCCGAGTATCACTTTGCCTTTAAGAGGCGGTTGCATCAAAAGCGGCTTTAAGTTCTGTTCGAACATCTTTATCGCTTGCTCGTCGGCTTTTTCGGTGAGCTCTCCGCGCACTTCCCGCTCTATAGACGGGAATATGAGCCGATCGTAACTGTCGGATATCACATCGTCCATGACTTGCGAGAAAATGCTTTCTTTTTTATAAAGCGCCTTTATTTTTCCCAGCGCGGTGTCGCGGTCGGCTTTTACCGACACTTTAAGACACTCGTCCGCCTCTCCGCGGTTTACCGCCAAAATGCGGTGACTCGGAACGGCGGATATCTTTTCGGAAAATTCGGCGTACATCTCGTAAGTCGCCTTTTTGGCGTTGTTGGGGTCTTTGGGGTCGAGCTTTGCGTCCAAAGTCGCAATTTCGTACATCAAAGAACGCAAACTCTTACGGATATTCGCGTCGTCGGAGATGCGCTCGGCAATAATATCCTTTGCTCCGGCAAGCGCTTCTTCGGGAGCTTTTACTCCTTTTTCCTCGTTTACGTAAGGAGCGCAAAGCGACAATACCTCGCCTTGGGTCAGTTCCTGCGCCATGATAACGTCGGCGAGCGGCTCGAGTCCTTTCTCTATCGCTACCGACGCGCGCGTCTTTTTCTTCTGCTTGTAGGGGCGGTAAATATCTTCGACTTCGGTAAGCGTAGACGCGTTATCGAGAGCGGACTTTAATTCGTCGGTCCATTTTTCCTGGGCTTCTATCGCCGCCTGCACTTCCTCTTTGCGCTTAACGAGATTGCGCAGATACGCGAGCCTGTCGGCAAATTCGCGCAGTACCTGATCGTCGCACGCGCCGTGCATCTCTTTGCGGTAACGGGCAATAAACGGTATGGTGTTCCCGTCGTCCAACAAAGTCACGATATTAGCCGCATAGTCGGCGCGCATGGTAAATTCTTCGCTTAGCTTTTTTACGATGTCCATAATTTTACCTCTGGTTACTGTTTGCTTCGCGCCGTATATGTAAAGAAGTCAGCGCCCTGTAAGCATGGATATATTGTAACAAAAACGTCGTGAAAAAGCAACTTTTTTACCGTTGTTCGTGGTATTTTGTGAGGATACGGCATATAAATAGACGAGGTGACAATCATGGAAAATTCGCAAAATAAAACTTCGAAACAGCATGAAATGCACATATCCTGCCGGCAAAACGGCAATATGACGGGAATAGAAAAAGTTATCTCGTCATGCGAGACCGCCTTGTGTCTGGTATCGGCATGCGGAAACATGACTATCAACGGCGAAAAACTCAAAATAGTAAAATACAATGCCGACGACGGTACCCTTACGTTTGAAGGCACGGTAAATTCGATAAAATACAGCGGCGCGAAACAACCGCTTATCAAACGCATCTTCAAATAATATGACCGTATCGGTATTTTTGCTATGTCTTGCCGCGGGCTCGGCCGCAGGTTGCTTGGACGGCGCGCTTTCTCCCGCAAGAAAACGGCTCAATATAGCGTTTACCATATTATCCGACATAGCGCTTGCGGCGCTGTCGGTATTCGCCCACGGCGCGGTGATGTACGCTTTGTGCGACGGGATATTCTTCCCTTACGCCGCGATAGCGCAAGCCGCGGGCTTTTTTGCGACCGACTACGCAGTAAGAGGAATAATACGCAAAATAGCGGTCAAATTTTCAAAACGGAAAAAAACTTCGCCGGAGTTGCAATAATTTTTCGCGCGTGATATAATTACGTTATCATGCTTAACGTTGTATTGGTAGAGCCGGAAATACCTCAAAACACCGGCAACATATCGCGCACCTGCGCATGCACCGGCACGCATTTACATCTTGTGCGTCCGTACGGCTTTGAACTCAGCGACCGCACCGTAAAGCGCGCCGGTCTCGATTACTGGGATAAACTCATTCTCACCGAGTACGACGATCTCGACGAATTTTTCCGCAAAAACGACGGCGGCGCTTTTTACTATTTGTCGACCAAAGCAAAACTCCGCTA
This sequence comes from uncultured bacterium, assembly GCA_949744905.1. GTDB lineage: Bacteria > Bacillota > Clostridia > Christensenellales > Pumilibacteraceae > Pumilibacter. Next base: position 19,543 of record CATKCE010000047.1, on the reverse strand, counting down.
TACCGAGGTGAAATTTCGCGACGGCGATTTTCTTATATTCGGAAAAGAAACAAAAGGATTGCCGGCGCATCTCGTTTCCGGCAATCCCCAATCCGCATTGCGCATACCCATGGGCAAACATCTGCGGTCTTTGAATCTGTCAAACAGCGTTGCCGTAGTATTGTACGAGGCATTACGGCAACAAAACTTTTACGACCTCTTTTAATAATTTTCGTTTTCCAGCATAAAGAACGCCTGCGGGTGCGCGCACACCGGGCATACTTCCGGCGCGGTCTCTCCGGTATGCAGGTGTCCGCAGTTGCGGCATACCCACACCTTGACTTCTTTACGCTTGAAAGTTTCTCCGTTCTTGATATTCGCCGCGAGCGTAAGATAGCGTTGCTCGTGGCTTTTTTCTATCTCCGCCACCATGGAAAACAGTTTTGCTATGTTGTCGAAGCCTTCGGCTTTCGCATCTTCGGCAAAGCGCGCGTACATGTCGGTCCACTCGAAGTTTTCGCCGTTCGCGGCGTCGAGCAGATTGGTCTCGGTATCAGCCATTCCGTTATGCAACAGCTTGAACCATATTTTGGCATGCTCTTTTTCGTTGAGAGCCGTCTCGCGGAAAAACGCCGCTATCTGCTCGTATCCGTCTTTCTGCGCTTTGGATGCGTAATAGTCGTACTTATTGCGCGCCATGCTCTCGCCGGCAAACGCTTCCATAAGGTTGGCTTCGGTCTTTGTTCCTTTTAACGATTTCATAATTTTATCCTCTTTTTATATTTTATTGAAACAACTCTCTTTTTATTCCATAACAAGGCTCGCCGCGCCGAGGATACCGGCGTCGTTGCCCAAAGACGCCACCACAATGTCCGTGCGCAGACTGTCGTCGCCGCCGTATCTCAATGCGTCCACACGGCGTTGCAACGGAACCGTAAGATACTCGCCCTGAGCGCTGACTCCTCCGCCTATTATGACCGCCTGGCTTCGGAACACGTTAACTATATTGGCTATACCTTCGGCAAGATATTTTATGTAATTATCCACCACTTCCCGAGCGGCAACGTCTCCTTTTTTGGAGCACTCGAAACTGGTCCTGCCGTCCACCTTGTTAAGGTCGCCGCCTACGTATTCCCACATCTTGCTGTTAAGATCGTTTTTCATGGCGAATTCCGTATCGCGTATAAGAGCCGTGGCCGACGCGTAAGCCTCGAAGCACCCTCTGCGCCCGCACGTGCAACGTACGCCGCCCATACGTATCACCATGTGACCGACTTCGGCGCCGAGTCCGCGGTACCCCTCGAACAACTTGCCGTCCACGACAAACCCGCCGCCTACTCCCGTACCGAGAGTGATAAACGTCGTATCGGTATAACTTTTACCGGCACCGAAACGAGCCTCGCCGAGAGCCGCGGCGTTTGCGTCGTTGCATACGCGCACGCGTTTACCGGTAAGACGCGAAAGTTCGTCCGCCAAAGGCACGTCTTTCCAATACAGATTGCAACTGTATTCCACATACCCGCGCGAACTGTCCACTATCCCCGGACACCCCACGCCTATGCTGTCTACGTTATCTCCCTCGGAGAGTTCGCCTATCTGCGCCGCGATGTCGACAGCCAGTTCTCCGTAATGTCGTGTGGGCAACGTGGGTATCGTACTGCGCTTTAGAATCCTGCCGTCGCTATCAACAAGCGCCGACTTAACAGTCGTACCGCCTATATCCACACCGATATACTTTTTCATATTGCTCCCCTTTTGTATATAAGTATAAAAAATTATTTCATGATTATGGTATTGAGCGATCCGGTGATTTCTTCCTTTTCGCGTTCGCGCTTGCTGTTGAGATAATCGTTAAAAACAGCCGCTGCGTTTCTGCGGTTGAGTATTATGTATTTGCGCGTAAGAGGCAGACCGCCCTGCTGGGCAGTCACCTGCTTATCCGCCTGTTTCTGTTTTTTATCGGAGGTCTCCGTCTTATCTTCCTTCAAAACTTCTTCGGCGCGCCTTTCGATATCGGTAAGATCCTTAGCCGCGGGCCGGCGTATTATGGTGCGCACGCGAGTCTTGCCCATCGCGTCGTTATATTCCCCCGGCTCCACCTTACGTATACGTTCGGCGGGTATCTTTTCGCCCTCGACGGGTATCACGTCTTCGGGATCGGGCATAGCGCGCTTACGGGTCGAATGAACTATTTCCGGCGTGACTTCGCTGTCTAACGTTTCATCGGTTTGTTCTTCCGTAAATTCTTCCGACGCGGCGTCTACCGCATCGTACAACTCGGAGTACACGTCGCCTACGGGAGTTTCTTCGTCTCCGGAAAAGTCTTCCGGATAGTCAAGCGCGTCCTCGGACGCATTTTCGATGGAATCGCGTATGGCGTATCCTTCGCGTATCGCGCGCAACAATTCGTCATCTACGCTCCCGCCTTTATCCACTCCGTCCGAGCCGGTAACGAGCATGTCTATTTCGTCCACTATGTTTCTTGCGGCGTCGGACGATATAACGCCTTCGTCCGAGTCTATGTCGTAGGCCGCATCCTCTACGGCTTTATCGTCACTATACGGCGCATCTTCCGCAGAATCTTCTTCTCCGAACGCATTTTCGCCGTCGGCGGCGCCGCCGTCCTCAGAAATGCGCGTGTCGTTATCCGAAATCGACTCAGGCTCTTTTGCGCCGGTAAAAGCTCTTTTATCGGCGCGGGACTTTACTCCCGCCGCTATTGCGGCCGCCAAAGCCAACGCGAATTCCGCGGGCGGGATAATGATACCCAATAGCCCTTCGGAAACAAATATATTCACATAATAACCTAAATACGGAACGGAAAACAGTCGTTTGCCGTCATAAAGCAATGAAAAAATCCCGTCCGCGCAAGTAACGGAAAGTCCCGATAATCCGTACCTTGCCGTAAACGTCGCCGCCGCAGTGATCGCCGCCGCCGCCATGACAAGAGTAAAAAACACTATCCCCAGCACGTCCGCCGCGCCGCGTTTGTGTCTTTTGCGGAATAAAGCGACAAAAAAAGATACGGCAAGCAACAATGCAACCGCAGCCGCAACCGAATAAAATATCAATGACGATGTCTTTACCGCCGATAACATTATAAATATTATACAATCGACACGGTGTTTTGTCAACCGTAAAAACAGATTTGGACTTTTTTGCCCGCACCGACGCGATAACCTCGTGATAGAAAAGTTCCGTACGGATTTTGCGCCGTAAGACAACACGCGGCAAGCCGCATTACGCTCCGCAGTTTTTTTCGAATATCCGAGCGCACAGAACCGTGCCGTCATCGCGCAGTTTTCCGTTTTGCATTGCCACCGCGCACTCCAAAATATTTTTGGCCTCTATTTGCGGATCTGCGGTGTTCTGCATTGCCGCCGCCGTAACGAATTTTTCGGTGGAGCCGAGCGCCTCGGTCACTCCGTCGGTAGCCATTATTATCTCGTCGCCCGCTTTGAGAACTTTAGCGACCCGCCCGCATTTCACGTTTTCCAGCACTCCCATGGGAAGCGCCGACCCGGACACCGCGCACACGCCGTCCGACGACTTTATAACGGTGGCGGGACTGGAAAGTTTTATTATCTCGGCGTCGCCGCTGTTGAGGTCTATCACGGTTATATCGAGCGTGGAAAAGCGTTCGCATTCGTTGAGCGCCAAAAAGCGGTTTACGCACTCTACCGCGCTCACCGACCCGAGTCCCGCCTTAAAGAAACTCTCCACCAGTTCTATCGCCGTCTCGCTCGCCTTCTCAGCTTCTTCGCCGCTGCCCATACCGTCGCACAAAGCCATCATAAAGCGGTCTCCTCCGAGATGTATGAACGAATGGTTGTCGCCGCTGCGCCCCTCTTTGGCTACCGATGCGACCGAAAACGCAACGTCGTAACGCGGAGCGCGCCCGAACACCATCATTGTATATCCCGGCAATACGTCGGCGCTGCCGCGGATAAATCTGTACGGCGCGCGCATAACTCTGCCCACCGCTTCCGCCGCCGCGTCCGAGCCGATATCGTCGCTGCGCATCACCACCGAAACTGTGTCTGCGGTGACTATCACTTCCGGAACCGCGGCTCCGCGGTAAGCAAGCTCGGCGGCTATCCGTCTTTCGCTTTCGACGTCGAATCTCGCAGGAGTTTTTACCCGCTCGCCGAGTTGGCGCAACACTCCCGACATGAGACCCAACTGTTGCGCCACGATCTTTCGGCCCTCGCGCTTAGCTTCGGCGGCAATATGCTGGGCGTGACGCGTCTGCGCCGCGTCGGTAGCGCCGGCTACGAGCGCGGACAGATTATCGCACATGGACAGAATAGCCGGTATTTCCGACACGCTCGCGCGCCCTTTTACCGCCGACGCATGCTCCATTTTGCAAAGCGCTTCCCCGAATCCTTCAACTGCCGAGCACACTTGGTATCTGCCGCAACGCGAACATACTTTGCGTTCCAACACGCTTTCTCCCTCGTAATCGGGAACCTGCTCCATAGCGGTCTTCATGTCGTCGAATATCCTCGACGCGCCCAAAAGACTGTTTCCGGTCTCGCTCGCCACTCTGCCGATAACACCGCGCGCGGCAGCGGCAGTCACGGGAGCAAACAGCGTGTCGCGCACACGGTCGAGCAGACGCGGAGGCAACAGAGCGAATATAAGAGAGCCGGCGGCAAAACATACGGTCTGTTGCCACGACGGAGGCGCGGCGAACAAGTACGACACGAGTATGTACGCCGCCGCCGCCGAGAGCGACGGAAGCGGACGCGGCGCGCGGGCGAATACCGACGTTACCAGCGCGGAAAACGCCGTAAAAGCTATCGGCAACGGCGACAACGTAAACACAGCGATACCGCACCCGAAGCACATGCCGACCGCCACCGCACCCGAAAGCGAACCTATCGCCGCGGCAAACGGAATAAAAAACGCCGTCAAAAGATACGCCGCGTCAAAACCTCCGATACGCATGCCGCATAGCCCCGTCGACGCGCATATCAAAAGTACGGCTCCGCTTACAAGTTCGGTCTCCAAAAAGTTGTATTTCAATTTCTTTATAAATACCGGCGTTAAAAAACAGACCGACGCGACGAATATTCCGGTGCCGAGCATTGCCCATATCGTTACCGGCAACAAGCCGCGCTTTCCCGACGTAAGCAAAAGCGCCGAATGCGCAACCGCAAGCAATACTGCGAACAGCGGCTTTTTGGCGCGCTTGAATCGCGACGAGATAAGCGCCGCCGCAAACGTAGCAACGCTTACCGAGACCGAGAAAGCAAGCGACGACAACGAAAAATCAAACGCTACGGAAAAAGCGATAAACGTCGGTATCACGACTACCGCCGGCATTCCGCAATACAGCAAAGCCGCAGAATATCCCGCCCCGCACGGGCGCAGACCGGAAAATTCCGCGGCGCACATCGACGCTACGGATACGACAACGAATATGTATTTTAATACAGCGCGTTTTATCAAACGAAAAACCCGACCTTGTTTGTAGTCGGGTTAAATTGTATCATACATATATTGCTTTATTTTGAACAAAGCCGTCGAAATTGCTCATGTTTTGATTATTGCGCGCGCGCCGCCCGTAACGCATATTTTGCGGCGCGGCTGCAAACTCCGTCGCGTTATTTATTTTTGAATTCCGTATTCTCGAATACCATGCCGGTGCGCGTGCGCCGCCAATACTGGTAACGGTCGGAATACTCGTACACGTAAAGATCCGGGTCTTTGCGCGTACGGAACACCAACGGCTGTTCGTCGGGCACATTCGCGCCCGAAAGCCTGCGCCACAGTTCGTCGCTGTCGAAACGGCTGTCCGCTTCCTTTTGCTGGGTCTTTGTCATAGTTCGTCCGTAAGACTGCGGAACGGTAGACTCGTCGAAAGACGCGGTGCGTTCGTAATGCGCCGGGTCGGCTCCGAAATACTTGCGGTCGAGATCGCTTTTGTCGTACTTCGGCGGCTCTGCGGGCGGAACATACGGCGCGACCGGAGGACACGAATAATTCCGCGCGTTATCGGGCTGGCGCGAGTAATTCATGTCGCCGTTGTAAGGATATCCCTGCGGCGGCATATAACCGTTCTGCATTTGAGCGTACTGATTGTTCATATAAGGATTTTGCGGAAGCGGCGCGTTTTGCCACTGTGCCTGCGGCGCGACATAGCGGTCGTCTTTATCGCCGCGGCTTTTACCGCGCTTTTTCTTTTCGGCGGGAGTTTGCCCGGCATACTGCTCCGCCTCTCTACGCTCGGCAAGCTTCTGCTTGCGGGGACTGCGCATATACATCGAAAGCGCGAAACCGCAAAACGCAGTAACGCCCAACCCGAGCCAAAATACCGCCATTATACCGCTTGAAAGAGCGGTGCCGGTAGCTCCGCACACTATAAAAAACGCTACGGTGAACAATGTAGAAAGCCACAACCCGAGCGATATCAAAATAAACGCCAAAGCCTTAGCTATGCCGTCGAATATGCTCAATAAAAGTTTTCCGATAATTTTCATTATTATCTTCCTCGGATGGCAGATGTAACTTTCCTTTACAACGCTTTTAATTTTATCAACCTATTTTGTCCACGCCCATGTAAGGCACCAAAACTTCCGGTATCGTGACGGTGCCGTCGGCGTTTTGGAAGTTTTCCAGTATCGCGGCGGTAGTGCGTCCCACGGCAAGTCCGCTTCCGTTAAGAGTATGCAAAAACGCAGTCTTACCGTTATCCTTGTATTTTATATTCATACGACGCGCCTGATAGTCTACAAAATTCGAACAAGACGAAATTTCGACGTAGCGTCCGTAGCTCGGCATCCATACTTCTATATCGTAAGTCTTTGCCGACGAAAATCCGAGATCGCCGGTACTCAGGCATACCACTCTGTACGGCAGTCCGATCTTTTTAAGAATGAGTTCGGCTTCGGCGGTAAGGCTTTCGAGCTCGTTGTAACTGTCCTCGGGAGCGCAGAATTTTACAAGTTCGACTTTATTGAACTGGTGTTGGCGTATAAGTCCGCGCGTATCTCTGCCGGCGCTTCCGGCTTCGGCGCGGAAGCATGCGGTATACGCGCAATAATATATCGGCAACGCGCTCTTGTCTATGACTTCGCCGCGGTGCATATTGGTAACCGGAACTTCGGCGGTGGGCACGAGAAAATAATTCGTGTTCTTTACCGCAAACGCGTCTTCTTCAAACTTTGGCAACTGCCCCGTGCCGTACATGCTGTCGCGGTTTACCATAAAAGGCGGAAAAATTTCGGTATAGCCGTTCGAGGTGTGTTCGTTGAGCATGAAATTAGCGACCGCGCGCTCGAGCCGCGCTCCAAGCCCGCGGTAAACGGTAAAGCGCGCTCCGGTGATCTTCGCCGCGCACACGGGATCGAGTATGCCGTGTTTCGCTCCTATATCCCAGTGGGCAAGCGGCTCGAAATCAAATTCCGCGGGTTTGCCCACGCGGCGCACTTCTTTGTTAAAAGTATCGTCGGCGCCCACCGGCACGCTCGCGTCGGGGATATTCGGTATGCTCATCACGGCAAGTTTTAGATCGGCTTCCACCGCGGCGAGTTCCTCGTCGAGTTCCTTTATCACGGCGTTGTCGTTTTTCATTGCGGCGATGAATTCGTCGGCATTCTGCTTGTTTTTGCGCAGGCGCGCTATTTCTTCGGAAACGCGGTTTCGTTCCGCCTTCATGACTTCGACTTTGCCGATAAGTTCTTTGCGGCGGGCGTTGAGCGTAAGCGCCTTATCAACGTCGTAAGTTCCGCTTCGCGTAGCCATAGCCTTTTTTACAAGATCGGCGTTTTCGGTTATGAATTTAATATCCAGCATAGAATTTTCGATCCTCTTTTATATGTTTATTGCCGTTTAGCATAATATCGATACGTCATACCAATCGTTTGAATACCAAAACTCCCGACTGTTCCATGAGTTTTATCGCCGTCATGTTGTACAGATCGGCATTGTGCGTAGGGCTGTCGTACGTTTCAACCGCATCGGTAAGCACAACGACGTTGCCCGCGCCGTTAAATTCCGAAATATACGCCCGCACCGACTGCGCAAGTTGCATAACGCATATATCCGTGCACACTCCCGTAATTATGACGGTATCGTAATCGAGCAAATTTCCGCGCACGCCCAAAAGCTGGACAAACGCGTTGGTGGAATTCTTTTTTACTTCCACGCAGCCCGGCACAAACAGTTCGTCTATTATCTCGCTTTCTTCTCCCACGCAATGCGGAGGAAAATATGTAAACTCTACCGATTGTTCGGTATGGTAGTCGCGCACAAACACTTTTTCCGCTTCCGGCAAAAGCGCGAGCATGCGCTTTATCTCGGGCGCTATGCGTTTGCAACGCTCGCTTCCAAGCGCGCCGGATTCGCAAAACCCCTTTACCATGTCCACGACTATGAGCATGGTCTTTTTTCCGGCAAGCGTCTTTCGCATAAGCGTCGGTTTGTTGTTGACTTCTATCTGACCGCACAAAAGAGCGCCGGAAAGTTCTCTTTCGTCAAACGAAACTTTCATAAATATAATTATACTATTTACGACAAAAAAAAGCAACTGTTTGACCCATTATTGTGCCGCAATGCGACGGTCGTTGCAACGCACGAAAATCCACAGCGACACGCAATCGAAAAGACATGCAAGCGAGTAAAACACGACCGTCGAGACAACAAAGCCGTATATACCCACCCGCGGCAGTAATATGAGATTAAGCGTCTCCTTTACGACCGCCGCAACAAGAAGCCCCGCCGCCGCAACGTACGCTTTTCCTCCGCCCTGCAACACTGCCGACGCAGTCTGCATGACGGCAATGAAAGGCACCGAAACAGCCGAGACGCGAAGCAGCGCGGTTACGAAACCTGCCGGCGCGCCGAGACTTTTACCGTACAGTATTTTAAGCGCCGCAGGCGCGCCCAAACATAATGCGGCGCAAAACGCGGAGCCTGCCGCGGCGGAGAAAAACGTCGCTTTGCGCACCGTACCGCCCAGCCGCTCGCCGCGTCTGATAAGTTTGGACACGCGAGGCAAAAGCATGGAACACAGTCCCACCGTAAAGACCGCCGGAAGATTTATGAGCGAATTGACCGGTCCCGTGACCACTCCGTACAATGCCGTCGCCGCCTCTTTATCCGCTCCGGCGCCCACCAATAGATTGACTACCGCAAAGCTGTCGGCAACCTGACACAGCGGCAAAACGGCAAGCCCCAGAGTTATCGGAATCGACGCTTTTACCAGTCTTACGACGGCGGCGCGTATCCGCGTTAATGCCGACCCGACTTTGCGTCCCGGCCGTACGGCGTTTTCCGCGGCGGCGTCGGCGGACGCCGAAACGCCCGTAACGGAAACGGCGTTTAACGACGACGGCGTTTGCAAGTCGGGTACAGTCTGCGAAAGCGCCGGAGGCGCAAGCTCGGCGGAAGTTTCGGATAACATTTCCAAACCTGAAAGCGCCTCGTCCGGCATTGTTTTTTCAGTCGGAACAACGGCCGCGGAGCCTTTGCCGCTCCGCTTTTTTCCGACGTACAGATAGTACAGCATTGCCGCGGCTTCCGCTACCGCAACTCCCGCGGCGCAACCCGTGACCGCCGCCGCTACCGAATATCTTACAAGCACAAACGACAACGTAAGTCCTGCCGCAAGTTTTACGCTTTGCTCGACAAGTTGCCCCACAGCCGACGGCGCCATGCGGGCGCACCCTTGAAAATACCCCCTCAAAACGGCGCAGACGGACGAAAGCGGCACGCACAGAAGAAGTACCGCCAGCGCCGACGCCGCTTCGGGAGCGCCCGATACCGACGCTATAAGGCGACTCATACACAATGCCGCGACCGTTACCGGCACCGATAATACCAGCGATGCGAAAATGAATATCCCGCAATCTCCGATGTTATCGTTTTCCGCCGTCATCTTGCTTACCGCCGACGTCAGTCCGCCTCCGGTAAGCGTCACTATCAAAGCGTAAGACGGAAATACCGACTGATACAGTCCCATGCCGTGCGCGCCGAGAGCTCTTGTCAGCGGAATACGGTAAAACGCTCCCAAAAGTTTGCTTATAAGAGCCGCCGCAGTTATCAGCCACGCCCCGCCAAATAATCCGTAATATCTTTTTTCTCCGGTTTTAAGCACAACGATAGTATGCGTAGAAAAAATATATTAACGCATAAGGAACATACAAAGATCCGCTCAAACATCTTAAAGCGGCATAACTTTCAACTACGCGAAAAAACGATCCAACGGAATAAAAACGTTAAACCCTACGTCTATACTTACATTATCGTAGAAAGCGGAGACCTGATAACACAAAAAGAGACGCGGTCGTTTATGCCGCGTCCCTTTTCAATCTTTGCAATGTTAAAAATCACAGCTCCAAATACTCGTCGTACGTCATGTCGCGGTCGAGTATCTTTTTTCCGCCCTCGATCTCTATTATACGGTTGGCAACGGTGGAGATTATTTCCTCGTCGTGCGTCACGAACAGCATGCCGCCCTTGAAGTTTGTCATGCCTTTATTGAGCGCCGTTATGCTTTCCAGATCGAGATGGTTTGTCGGCTCGTCGAATATGAGGAAATTAGCGCCCAAAAGCATCATACGCGCCAACATACAACGCACCTTTTCGCCGCCGGAAAGAACTTTGGCCTTTTTGAGCGCTTCCTGTCCCGAAAACAGCATACGCCCCAACCATCCGCGCAGGTATTCCTCGTAATGGTCTTTGGAGTACTGGCTGAGCCACTCCACAAGAGTAAGATCCACTCCGTCGAAATAGTTGTCGTAATTCTGCGGAAGATAAGCCGTTGTTATAGTTTGTCCCCACTTGAAATATCCCGAATCGGGCTGTTCCAGCCCCATAAGCACATCGAACAACATGCTCATGCTTTGACTGGACGAACAGAGAAAACCTATTTTGTCGTCGCGCTTCAATTTGAACGAAACGTTCTCGAAATATCCTTTTTTGGTAAGTCCTTCCACTTCGAGTATCTCGTTGCCTATTTCGCGTTCGTATTTGAAGTCGATAAACGGATATCTGCGCGACGACGGTTTTATATCTTCCAGCTTGATCTTTTCAAGCTCGCGCTTGCGGCTCGTCGCCTGTTTGGATTTGCTGGCGTTTGCGGAGAAACGCGCGATAAAGTCCTGCAACTCTTTCGCCCGCGCTTCCATCTTCTTGTTCTGCTCTTTTGCCTGTCGCGCAAGCAGCTGGCTCGTTTCGTACCAGAAATCGTAGTTGCCGACAAACACGTTTATCTGCTTGAAATCAACGTCGCATATATGGGTGCACACCCGGTTGAGAAAGTGGCGGTTGTGCGACACTATGATAACGGTGGTATCGTCAAGCGCCATAAGATAATCTTCAAGCCATTTTACCGTTTTGGCGTCGAGGTTGTTAGTGGGCTCGTCCAAAACGAGAATATCGGGATTGCCAAACAGGCTTTGCGCCAACAACACTTTTACTTTGAGTTTAGCGTCTATATCCGCCATGCTTGCGTCGAATAACGACGCGTCTATTTTAAGACCCGACAAAAGCGTTTCAGCTCCGGATTCCGCCTCGTACCCGTTCATATCGGCAAATTCGCCCTCTAATACGGCGGCGCGCTCCCCGTCCTCGTCGGAAAAGTCCGGCTTGGAATAAAGCGCTTCGCGTTCGCGCGCGACTTCCATAAGTCGTTTATGTCCCCACATAACGGCTTCGCGTACCGAACAGTGGTCGTATGCGTTCTGGTTTTGCATAAGCACGCTCATACGCTCGTTTTTGTCTATGGTAACGTCGCCCTTGTTGGGCTCGAGGTCGCCTGACAGTATGCGTAAAAATGTGGACTTACCCGCGCCGTTTGCGCCGATTATTCCGTAGCAATTGCCCTTTGTGAATTTGAGATTGACGTTTTCAAACAGCACTCTGCCGCCGAATTGAAGCGTCACGTTGTTTACGCTGATCATTTTGTTCGCTCGCTTTTTTATTTTTACAGTATAAGCGGCTCAATTCGTAAATAAACTGAGCCGCCGTTTTTTGTTTTAAACTCGATTTTTTACCGTCGCCTCCTTTTGCGCCGTCACGGACCCGCAAAAGCGCATGCTCTCCGTTCCGAACGGCAAAAAGACCTCGACGACAAAACGCCGATCTATTCCGCCTTAAAGGGCAATAACGCCATCACTCTGGCGCGCTTTATCGCCACCGAAAGAGCGCGCTGATGTTCGGCGCACATACCGCTTGTTCTGCGGGGAATGATCTTTCCCTTTTCGGTGATGTAACGTTTGAGCTTTGCAACGTCCTTGTAATCGATCTCTTCGGCTTTTTCCACGCAGAACGCACACACCTTTTTCTTGGGGGCGCGACGCACGCGTTTCTGTTTTTCTTCGCCGCCTTCAACTTTTTTTTGTTCCATTTTTACGTCCTCTATTATTTTATGGATTCTCGATACGCCGGCAATCAAGCCGGCAACGACGCGTTACGCGCCGGATAATGTTTTACACCGCGGTCAAAACGGCAAGCCGTCGTCCTCTACGGGTTTGAGTTCGCTCGTCAGTTTTTTTGGAGCCGAACTTCTTTCCTCGCGCGGAGCCGAAGAACCGCCGTCGCCGCCGCCTATAAATTCGACGTCGTCCGCCACCACGTCGGTAGCATATCTGCGGTTACCGTCCTTGTCGTCGTAACTGCGGGTCTGTATCTGACCGCATACGGCGACTTTACGTCCCTTTTGGAGATATTTGCCGCAGTTTTCGGCAAGTCCTCTCCACGTTACGATATTTATAAAATCGGCTTCACGCTCTCCGTTGGCATTGGCGTAATTACGGTTTACCGCTATGGAAAATCTGCACATCGACACGCCCGAAGTCGTTTGCGTAAGCTCGGGGTCGCGGGTGAGATTCCCTACGAGTATACATTTGTTCATCTTCTTAAGTACTCCTTATTTGCGTACTATCATGTAGCGTATAACTTCGTCGCTGATCTTCATCTGACGTTCCATCTCTTGAGGCAGAGTGGGTTTCGCCGTGAAGTTCATGAGCACGTAGTATCCGTCGTTCTTGCCGTCGATCTCGTAGGCGAAACGCTTGTTTCCCCACTTGTTGACGTTCTCCACTTCTCCGCCGTCGGCAGTTACCAGCGCGCTGTATTTTTCTACCTGCGCTTCCTTTACCGCCTCGTCGAGATTTGCCGCGAGAATGTACAAGACTTCGTACTTGTTCATAAATTTCGCACCTCCTTTCGGTCTCTGACCCCCGCCAAGCGGGAGTAAGGAAAGGCTCGGACAATAGCCCAAGCCTAATCATTATATCACGGTTTGACGGTTTCCGCAACCTTTTTGCGGGTCTTTACAAAACTATTTTAAGGAAATCGGCGTATATCCCTTTTATCCATTTAAGAGCCTCGCGCGCGGTATCGAATTCGTCCGTAAGATATATATCCTGTTTCTTTTCGGTACCGTCGTACGCTTCGGCGTCTATCGTAGTCAAAAACGTCTGCGTCTCGTCGGGCGTCGCGGGATAATATACCGTAGTCGCGTAAAATTTGCTGGGCATACAGTACGCGTCTTTTTTTATCGTGGCAAAACAGTCGAACGCCCTGTCCTCTTTTTTTATTATCTGTAATTTGAGTTTTTTTCGCGGTATCGAAGTTTTCATTACGGTCTTACCACCGCTTTGACGAATCTTCCGATATTTTCGGCATGCTCGCGCACCGAATTTTCCACGTCGCCGAATTTGACTTCGCAACTTATAAGTTTGCTTACGTCCACAGTACGGTTAGCCAAAAGATTTATAGCCGCGGGAAACAGCTTCGCGCCGTTATTCACCCCCGCCACTTTCAACTGTTTATCCAGCACCGTGTTAAAGCTGCCGGCCATTTCGTCGCTTATCTGCGACCTGCCCACCACGGCTACCCTGCCGCCCACGGCCGCATAATCGAGGCATCTTCCGAAAGACATGTGCGAAGTAGATACGAAAGCCACCGTCTCGGACATCCTGCCGCCGGTCAGCGAAAATATTTTTATCATGGAGTCCGCGTCCACGCTGTTTACCGTGTAATACACCCCGAGGCTTTCCGCCAACGCTAAATTATCAGCCGCGGTATCCACAAGTATCGGCACCGCCTGATAGTAAAGAGCCACCTGAGCGAGTATTATTCCGAGCGCGTTCGCGCCGACTATAACTATGTGTTCGCCCTTGTCGAGCCCCAACTTGCCCACCGCGTTGATAGACAAAGCAATGTGCTCCAAAAACACTCCGTCCGTGTCGCTTATGCGGTCGGGCAATTTGTAAAACACGCCCGCCGGCGCAACGGTGAAATCGCTCATGAATCCGTTGTCGTTCAACCCGCAGCACAGCATTTTTTCGCACTCGTCGGCGCGTCCGTTTTTACACGGCGCGCACGTTTTGCAGCTTACGAACGGGTCGGCGGCAACACGGTCGCCGCGCACGAGTCCGGTAACGTTTTCGCCCGTTTCGGTAACCATGCCAACGCACTGCCTTCCTATTATCACAGGCAACGAACCCGGAGCCAACTTTCCTTCGTACATAAGTACGTCGGTAAGACTGATACCGCACGCCAAAGTTTTTATTTTAACGCACCCTTCGCCCACACTCTGGCTGGGCAGTTCGTCCAGCGTCAGTTTTTCTTTGTCGTGTAATCTCCATGCTTTCATAAAATATCATTCCGCTCCGCAGTTATCTGTCCGACGATTTCCCGTCAACATATTTTGCCAGAAGATCGCGTATTTCACGCAGAACCGTTTCCGGCGCATCGGCAAGCTGCGCCGCTTTTTCCGCAGCTTCTTTTTGTTCTTTTTCGGCTTTTTCCGCAGCCTTTATTTCCTGCTCTCTTAACAGTATTTTTTCGTTTATCTCGGCGTTGTTAAGCCCCTGCGCTTTGAGTTCCCTGCGCATCTGCTTGTATTCGCCCTTTGTCAAAACTTTATATTCCGACCTTAGCTTTTTACTTCCGTTACGAATCGAATTTATGGTTTTTACAACTATAAACAACACAAGAGCGGTAAGCAGGAAAGTTATCACAGCCGATATCACCGCGCCGAAATCCATAATAACGGATTTTGTCGGATCGAGCGCGCCCGCATCGTCGTACGCCGCCCGCAACACGATCTGCAACGCGCCGGTACCGTCGGTACCAGGTATCATGGCGAGCAAAGGCGTAAGTATGTTGTTTACAAGTGCGGTTATTATCGCGGTGAACGCGCCGCCTATAATTATGCCTACGGCCATATCGAGAACGTTGCCGCGCGTTATAAACTCCCTGAATTCCTTAAAAAACTTTTTCATCTTATTCTTCTCCTTGTAAATAAGAACGACGACGACGCGTATACCGCGGCATCATACCGTTTATTATACCATGATTTTTCGCGTTTGGCAAGAATAAGCGTCGACCATTTTTTACTCGGATCTTTCCGCGATATATCCGGCGCGATACTTTGCCGGAGACTTGCCCGTGAATCTGCGGAACATATCGCTGAAACGTTCTATACTCGCGTATCCGCACACGGAAGCGACGGCACTTACCGACGCGTCGCTTTCACGCAAAAGTTTCGCCGCCGCTTTCAGTCGCGTCTCGGTAACGTAACGGTACGGCGAAACTCCCGTTTCGTTCGTGAATTTTGCCGTAAGATATCCGCGCGAATATCCCGCCGCCTTACTCAATCCGTCGATCGTCAATGGCAGATAAAAATACGTGTCTATAAAATCTTTTATCTCATCCACAGTATGCGGAGAATCCTCGGGCGCAATGTGTTCGGCTATCAAAGAAAACACTTCCGACGCCAGGATAAGCGCGCCGTCTCGCGTCGCCAAAGCGTCCACAAGCGCCTCTATCCGCGCGCAACCCTCTCCGTATACGCGTTTATACGGCAAACGGGCAAGCCGCCCCGCTGCCGCGACGTCGGCAAATACCGCGCCCGCCGCGCTCGTTGCGACAGTATAAAACGTGTTCGCCGGTATCAATACGGCCTGTCCGCGGTCGAGTACAAAATCGTCGCCCGCGACCGAAACCGCGGCGCCCTCTCCTATTAGCAGCCTGTTCGCTTCGGCGGTAAAAAATCCCGTCGCGTCCGCGCATACTATCCTGCCCGCTCCGCCGAGCCGCAATCCGTCGCCGAACGATATGTTTTTACCCCCGGCCGTGTTCCCTACGATCATCATAAAGATATTATATCATTGACGACGCGCAAAAACAATGGTTTTTTATCGCTGCGCAAATTTTATTTATAAGAGCGTAAATAATTTATGTACGGAATTAAAAAAACGCGAAATTTGTGATATAATGTAAATTATGAAAAAACAAAGCGACGCCGATCTTTTGCGGAAAATACGGAAAGGCAACCAAGCGGCATTAGACATACTGACAAAACGAAAAGCGAATAAACTTTACGGCATCGCAATAGGCATTTTGAGAGACGCGGCGCTTGCCGAAGACGCAGTCATAGAAACGTTTACCGAACTGGCCACAAAATACGAACAGATACGCGAAGACAACGCGCTCAACGGTTGGCTCGTAACCGTTATCAGACGCAAGACTTTTGACATTATACGAAAAAGAAAGCAGGACATGACGCTGGATAACGACGCCGTAATAAGTATAATAGACGGACGGCGCACCGACACTACCGACATCTGCGAGACGATACATATATACAACTGTCTGGCACAGTTGCACAAACTCGACCCGAGGCAATACGAAGCGTTTTCGCTAAGCTATCAGGGGCTTACGCTGAAACAAATATCGCGGATAATGTCGACCTCGAAATCGCAGACCGAAACTCTGATAAAAAATGCGAAAGTAAATTTCAAAAAACTGTACGATTGACGCACTCGATACGAAAAAAGCATATAAGTCCCGCCACACGTTGATTTTTCCCGAAGTAAATGATACAATAAAATACAAATGTTTCCCGCATCGTTTGCGGCTGTACCGGAGCGTTATGGATAATATAAGCAAAAAGATATTTTACAATAAGACGGTCGTACCGGAAAAACTAATACGGTACGGCTTTGAGCGCAAAGACGGAGCTTACGTTTATACGACCGACATTTGCGACGGAGAAATGCGGCTTACAGTGACGGCGCAAGAGCGCGGCGACGTGACTTCCGAGGTTTACGACGCCGTTACAAACGAAATATACGTCCTGCATCTTTTGGACGACGCCGTCGGAAGTTTTGTAGGCGGCGTCCGCTCGGACTGCGAAAGCGTCCTATGCGACATAGCCGAAAAATGCTCGGTAAAAGAAATTTTCAAAAGCGCCGCGTCTAAAAAAGTCATGGATTACATAAGCGACAAGTACGGCGACGGGCTGGAATTTTTATGGGAAAAATTCGACGACAACGCCGTATGGCGGCGTAAAGACACCGGCAAATGGTACGGCGTCATGATAAAAGTGTCGAAACGCAAACTGGGTATAGACAGCGACGACGTCGCCGAGATACTTGACGTACGCATATCCCCCTCTAAAACGGCGGACACGATCGACAATAAAAATTATTTCTCCGCATACCACATGAACAAAAAAAGCTGGATAACGGTGCTTATGAACGACTGTTCATTGCCGGAAGAAGAATTGTTCCGCCGTATAGACGACAGTTATGTTCTTGCGGTAAAATGAAAAAGTCCGTTTACGCGACGTAAAACGAAACTTTTATAATTCAGTCTTTATTGCAACTCTTTTTTGGCTTTAGCGGTGTATTTCTTAATAAATTCCGTCTTGGCGTCGGTATAAGCGTCGCGGTCGTATTTATATTTTTGGGCGAGACCGAGTTTTAAACTTTCGTACAGAGAAGCTATATCCGGACAGGCGTTTAAGTAATCTCTGAAATATATTTCGTCAACGTCGTTACCGCGTCTTAAATGCAAATGGAACACTCTTTCCGCATAGCCGTCTTCCGTATAACCTTTATTCAGCGAAATACGGTCGCTCGACGACGACATGACGATATATCCTATCTTTTGCAGTATGTCCGAGGCCGAGGACAGCTCGCCGTCATCGACTACCGCAAGGATATCGACTATCGGCTTTGCCGCAATGCCTGTTACCGCCGTGCTGCCTATGTGGTAAAATGCGACCTTTGGCAACGCTTTTTTCAAAACGTCTACTTCATCGCTATACCATATTTTCCAATCGGGATCGTGTTCGGTCAAAAATATCGGAAAAAGCCGCCACAGTTCTTCAAGCGTCATTTCCGACAATTTCTTTTTCATACCCTTGCTCCTTCTTTTTACAAATCTTTACCTATTTCGGATGCGTCTATATTCGGATTCACATACCGCTTTTTGTTGTCTTTGTTCTTATAGATTATAGCCTGTCGCGGACATCTGTGAAAACACCCCAGACAGGCAATACACTTTTTGCCGAAAGATATCTTACCGTCCGCCAAAGAAATATTTCCCGCGGGACAAAGTTCCACGCATTTTCCGCACTTGACGCATTTTTTGTTTGCGGAAAACCGCTCGCCTATCTTGTGCCAGTTGTTTTTGTTTTTAAGATAGATTTTTTCATGGGTGCGCTTTTTCCCGGGTATACGATATCTCTTGTCGATTATCGCGTCGATTACCGCCCCTATACGCTTGTCGGCGCTTTTTAATATCATGTTTTTGTAAAAAGTCGGAGGCGACATAAAAAGCGTGAAATTCTCCGGCATTTTCAACGTGTAAATACCGACGACGTTGAGTCCGCGGCGCAAAGCGTATTCGTAAAAAAGCCTGTCCGCCCCGCCCGTCATGCCGCCGTAGTTTTGTATGACGATCATAGGCGTATCTCCGTTTAAGCGCGTCATAATATCGAGCACGGGCACAGGCATGCCGAACGAGAATACTGGAGTCACTATTACTATATAATCGAATTCGCTGCCGTCGTTTTTATATTCGGGGATATACGATATTTTTCCTCCCAGACTCTCACGAACTTTCTTTGCTATGTACAAGCTGTTTCCGGTGGAACTGAAATACAATATACCTGCGTTGTCAATGCTCATAT
Source organism: uncultured bacterium (assembly GCA_949744905.1). Taxonomy (GTDB): domain Bacteria; phylum Bacillota; class Clostridia; order Christensenellales; family Pumilibacteraceae; genus Pumilibacter. Next base: position 624 of record CATKCE010000047.1, on the reverse strand, counting down.
TCTCTACCTTCATTATCGTTTATGCTTTATCCGAAAGCAAGTAAGCCTATAAAACACGCAAGCGCCGTTATTTAAGTAATACAAATTACTTTCTTTTCGGTATAAAAGAGCACAATAGAACATGTCCCGACCTAAAACATGAAAATAATTTGAAATCGTTTCGTTTGAAACGTATCCGCCCAAAAAGATTGTCGCACACAGGATCCCGTAATCACCATCATTTATCGAGATTATATCGGTAATTATATCATAAATATAATAATTTTGCAAGTTGAACAGTACACTCAACTCATAATAAATAATCCTATTAAACATAGTGTTTATATTGTATAGGCACTCCAAGATATTTCCCGAAGTGCCTTTTGCGCTATTTGGTAAAATTGCCTTGCTCATCAGGCTTTTGCGTTTGCCACACCGTAAGAATTGGCGGTTTAGGCAATATGTCCGTAATAGGTATTCGCACGACAAAACACTCATATAAAGAAAAAGTACGAACGCATTTTAACTTGTGTTCGTACAATCCTCTTTTGGCGGAGCAGTAATAACCTAAAACGAATATTTACTGTACGTTAAATTGAAATTTAACTTTCTATGTATAGTGTAGGATATTGTTCAAGCAATCGC
>CATKCE010000046.1 GCA_949744905.1 uncultured bacterium | reverse complement strand
TGTTTATAAGTTCCGAGGTTGTGCTTGCCGACGACGCAACCGCGGTTTTTATAAACCTTTGATTGAGATCGCCGAGAAAGTTTTTAACGTTGCCGATAAAATCGTTTTCGGATATATTTGCAAATAAAGCTCGGAACGATTTGTCTTTGATGGCTGCCATTGAATTTTTTGTATTTTCCGGAATCTTTTTGCCGAGTTTATTTTCGGCAAACGATATTATATTGCTTCTCCCCGTGCTTTTCAACGGGGCGTATTCCTTATCGCCGAGTTCGACGCCTACAGACGAAAATGCGTCACGCCATGCCGCAAGGTGGTATTTTTCCGTGTCCATCACTACACCGTCGAAGTCGAATATACATGCGTCAAATTCGTAAATATTATTTTGAATTTTAAGCTTTAAGCGTTGGGACATGCTTTTTCGCATGAGGTTGAAGATTTCGTTGTTTGCGGCAACCATTACTCCGTTATCGCCCAATTTGTAATCCAGACCGTTTAGATTCGATACAATCGCTCCCGCTTCGCGGCACAAGAGTATTCCGGGAGCAATATCCCATATATTTTTTGTGATTACTACCGTGCCGTGCGAGCGTCCTTGCGCAACAAATGAAAAGTCCATACATGCAGCGCCGAACATGCGTATTTTGGCTATTTGCCCGTACAAAATTTTTATCGCGGCATGCTGTGCGTCGGCGGCATAACTGTTTTTGGTATGAGGATAATCTCCGTAACTTATTATTGCGTTGTTTGCCGCAACGTCTGATGCCACGGTTATTTTAACACCGTTACAATAACAGCCGCTTCCTTCCGTAGCATATATCCATTCGTTAAAATGCGGAAGATAAACCACGGCAAGGGAAATGGTACTGTCGCATATCAAAGAGCATTGCATTCCGTATAATTTGGATCCGTTTGCCATATTGCATGTGCCGTCTATGGGGTCAATGGTCCATGTGCGGCTGTCAAGGCGTTCGGAGCTTGAAAATTCTTCGCCGAGTATCTTGTCTTTTGGAAATTTTGTGCGTATCGCTACCGAAAGGAATTTTTCGATATTAACGTCTATGTCGGTAACAAGGTCGAACGTGCTCTTTTGTGAGGTATTAAAGCCGTCATTGCCGAATTTTTCAAAAGCGAGTCGCATCTGTTCTTTAATAAAATTAAGTTCGGTTTCGTATTTCATTGTTACATCTCCAATAATTTTGCTTCGCTTTTTAAGTATTCGTACGATTTTTCGCAGAAATCGTATACGGGCGAGTCATTTTGCTTTTCTATAAAGAACGACGGATTGTTTATGCCTTGTATATTATTCGAATAATATTGTAATATAAGGTAATCGTCTACGAATATCATATTCATCCTGGGTTGTTTGTCGTATATGTAAATGGAAAGGTTTTCTTTTCCGTCGGGCAGAGAATCTTTGATATCGAGAGCGGTTTCCACATTGACATTGGTAATATTTTTTATTCGGTTGGGGCGAAGATTTTCTTCTTGTTCGCGTAGCGGCGTGTATTTTCCGTCGGGATCCAGAAATAATATCTCTATTTTTCCGCCGCGCGCTATGCAATTTCGTATGGCGCTGGGATTTATACGCGCTGTAAGTTCGGAATTGGATATTCCAACGGCGCGTACGCTACGCGCTGTTGCAACCAGATCGTCGAAGTGGCAACTTTGATTCATGGATGCGCGGGTGGCGAAAACTTCTTTTATTTCGGATGTTATCTGCGTTTCGTTCCACGATACTGAACTTTGTTTTCTGTGCGTGGCCCAGTTGTGAATTTTTTCCAGAGTTTCGGTAAAAGTTTCTGTTTCGTAAAAATGCGTACGATTAGAAAACAGTTCGTGTATATATGATTCGTCGCCTTTGCGCCAATTACCGCAAGCAAATATTTTAGCGTCTTTTACGGTTGCATCGCCGAGTTGCGTCAAAGCGTAAAATGCGTCTATCTCGGTAGACAATTCGTAATGCAGCTTAGAATCGATGCGCTTATTTTCGTTAACGTGCAACCCGGGTGTACAAACCAGCAAAAAAAGGCGTGACTTCATTACTTCTATAATATTTGCCTTGTATGTATCTTTTGCCGAGCGCGGAAAGTAAAAGCAAGTAAGACCTTTGCCGACGAGATATTCGTAAACTTTGTCCGCGCAACATGCCGAGCCGTCTGCTTCGTAACTGCCATGATAGGCGATAAAAACATCGTATTCTTTTTTAAGTTGCATAGCGTCACCGTCTTTTGTATTTATTTACAATTATATCTCTTTGAGACTATTATGTCAACTTATGAATATTTGCCGCAAACAGGTGGATGCCTATATGAGCGGCGGTAAATGCGCTTGACGGCACGGCGGCTAAATGATATAATTACGGCATGAGTTACACCGCGCTGTACAGAAAATACCGTCCCGTAAAGTTTGAGGACGTTATAGGGCAGGACCATATTACCGAAACGCTTGTAAACCAGCTTAAAACCGGGCGGGTGGGGCACGCATATCTTTTTACCGGAAGCAGAGGAACGGGCAAGACGACTTGCGCCAAAATTTTCGCGCGGGCCGTAAACTGTCTTTCGCCGGTAAACGGTTCGCCGTGCGGCAAATGCAAAGTATGCAAGGCGCTTTCGTCGGCGTCGGATATAGATATCCTGGAGATAGATGCGGCAAGCAATAACCGCGTGGACGAGGTGCGCGAGATACGCGAGCGGGTAAAGTATCCTCCGGTAAACGGCAGATATAAGGTCTATATAATTGACGAGGTGCACATGCTCACCGACAGCGCGTTCAACGCTCTGCTCAAAACTCTCGAAGAACCGCCCGAGTTTGTGATATTCATTCTCGCCACTACCGAGGTGCATAAACTGCCGGCGACGATACTGTCGCGTTGCATGCGTTTCGATTTCAGATTGGTATCGGTCGACCTGTTGTCGCAAAATATTAAAAAGATATTCGATGCCGAGGGTAAAAAATACGAGGAAGAAGCCGTGCGCTATATAGCCGGCGCGGGCGAGGGCAGCGTGCGCGATTCGTTGTCTATAGCCGATATGTGTATTGGACGGTCGGAGAGTAAGCTGACCTTGGTCGACGTGCTCGACGTTTTGGGCGCCGCCGACCGCGGCAAGATACGCGCGCTTACCAAAAGCATTCTCGACGGCGACGCGCGCGACATACTGGTAAAGATAGACGAACTGGCGTCGCTTGGAAAATCTGTCGGCCGGATAGCAAAAGACGTTTTATCCTGTGCCCGCGACCTGTTGGCGATACGAACGGGCGCCGGCTCGCTGGTCATCGACACGCCCGAAAATATGGAGTTGTTAAACGCGCTTGCGGCGCAGTCCGATCCCGACGGACTGGTGGCCATAATAAAAATGCTTAGCGCGGTGGATTCGGAACTGAGGTACAGCGTAAGTCCCAAAATAGCACTTGAGACCGCGTGTCTAAGAGCGGGAAAACTCGCTTCCGACGACGCTTCCGCGCTTGCGGCGCGTGTGGCGAGATTGGAACGTGAACTGGAAAATCTTAAGGCGAACGGAATGACTGTTGCGTCTGCGGCCGTGCCTGCCGTCGAACAGGTTGTATCGCAGAAAAGCGCGCCCGTCGACGAAAAGAGCATTTGGGGAAAACTTATAACGTATTTCCGTAAAAACGGGCCTATGAGTATGTATTCGCTGTTATGCAATACGAGGGAATTCGCGGTGGAAAACGGCGTTTTGGCGATAAGTCCCGAGACCGATGCTGAATTTTTGCAGTACTCCGACGCCGAGACGCAGGAGCAACTTGCGCGTGCGCTTGCGGCGTCCGGTGCGAATCTTACGGTGGATGTGCGGAAGCGGGCGTCGCGTCCCGATATGGACAACGAGATAGAGCGTATAAAAAAGATGATAGCCGGCGGAAAAGCCAAGCTGAATATAACAAGATAATCATATAAGGAGAGATATTGTAAAATGGGCAAAGGATTCGGAGGATTCGGCGGCGGCGGATTCAATATGCAGCAGATGATGCGTCAGGCGCAAAAGATGCAGGAACAAATGGCTAAAGCGCAGGAAGAACTCGCCGAGCTTTCGGTGACCGGAAGCGCGGGCGGCGGAATGGTGGAGATAACTCTTTCGGGCAAGCGCGACGTGGAGGCGGTCGTAATAAAACCCGAGGCGGTTGATCCCGACGACGTAGAAATGCTGGAAGATCTAATTGCCGCGGCTATCGGCGACGCACTCGCGAAAGTTGCCGAAAAGGAAAAAGAGCTCATGCCGCTGGGCGCCGCGGGACTGATGTAAATAAATGAAACAGCTTGACTGTATACTGCGGCTGAGCAATAAATTTTCGCGTCTTCCGGGGGTGGGAGCTAAGACCGCCCAACGTTACGCGTACAGCGTGATAGACATGACAGACGAAGAAGTGGAAGATTTTTGCGCGGCTTTGCGCGACGTGAAGTCCCAGGTAAAATACTGCGGTAAGTGCGGAAACTTTACCGATAAAGACGTGTGCGATATATGTTCTCGCAGAGACGGCGGTATAATATGCGTCGTGGCTTATCCCAAAGACGTGCTCGCCCTCGAACGCGTGGCGGGTTACCGCGGAGTTTATCATGTTTTGCACGGAACGCTTTCTCCGCTTGAGGGACGCGGACCGGATTCGTTGCGCATTAAAGAATTGCTTGCCCGGCTCGACGGAGCGGAAGAGGTCATTCTCGCCACGAATACCGACGTCGAGGGCGAGGCGACCGCCATGTATCTTGCAAGGCTTATAAAACCCATGGGGGTAAAAGTGAGCCGTATCGCGCAGGGCATAAGCATGGGAAGCGAACTCGAATATGCCGACGAGGTGACGCTTACCAAAGCGCTCGACGCCCGTACGGTTTTGTAAATATTTTTCTATATATAAAAACGCGCGCCTTTTTTATAAGGGTATCTGTTATAGGGATTTCCTTGTGGACAATGAAGTAGCGCACTATCTCCGCTTGCGAAGTATAGTGCGCTATACTTTTTTTCAAGTTTATGACGACAAATTTAAATTTATCGTTAGGTATCTATTCTTACGCACTCTACAAGAGCTTTATTGCGGCAATGATAATACCTTAAATTACTGTTTATCGTAGTTTCATTATAGCGTAACCGTAATAAAAAAGCAAGGACGGTTTTATTGTCCTTGCTTTATATCCATATGAAATACATCGTTAGACGCGTTTTGTATTTATTGTTTCTTATGTTTTTTGTTTTTGCGTCTGCTTTCCGGTTCTTCGTCTTCGCGCGGAGGAAAGTATTCCAGATTTCCGGCGTTGGCTTTGAACAGTATCCTGCGGGATATTACGGCGCATACCGCCGAGCCTGTGGACACCGCGATATTGAAAGCTCCCCATATTCCGAAAGAGTAAACCGAAACCGCGATCTCGGCTGCCGCCATGAGCACGTGCAGCAGGGTAAAGGCCTCGTACGACAAAAACGTATGTTTATCGAGTCCGTCGCGCGGGACGCAGGATTCTTTTAATTCCCGACCGATTTTTTGACCGGTACGGTTCATTACTGCGATAAATACCGTTAAAATTATCAGAACGAGTTCGGCTATCACATAAAGCGTGAATACCGCGAATAAAGATTTCGTTTCGGATAATTTTGTTCTGCCCTCTACTTTAAGAAACAAAGATACGGCGAACAACAGCGTGCTGAGATACATAAACAACGATTTTTTCCGTTGCAAGGCGTCAAGGTCTTGCGACGACAGTGCGGAAACGAATTTGCCGTTGCGTTTTTTGCGTTTGTACATTCCGAGCGCTTGCTCGTCGGTAAGTTTTTCTTCTTGCGGCTCCGTCGCTGCGTTTTCGGTTCGGGCCTTGGTTTCCTGTTCGTTTTCGTCCATGTCTATTCCGTTTTGCCGTCGAACACAGCCATAGCGGCAGTGTTGCCGTCTATACGCGCGTTTTCGCGCGCCGTATTGCCGTCGTATACGTCGGTGGCTTTGTATCCGTGTTCCAACATATATCGCAGCATTCTTCCGCCGTCGTTGAACGCCGCGCGGCAGGCTTTTTTCAAAAACTGCATATTGTGCCCAAAGTTATATCCGCAGTGGAGAAGAATATCCAGTACTTCGGTAGCGCCTGTAAATATCGCCTGACTCACCGCTTTTTCGCTCGGCTCGGCTTTTACTTTGCCGGAGTTTATAAGATATTCGAGCACGACCCAGTCGCCGCCCGATACGGCGAGGTCAAGCGCCGTTTCGTTTTGCCAGTTTACGTGTTTGTTTATAAATTCCAGCATTTCGTCATGCGCGTTTAATATCACTTCGAAAATTATGCGGATAAACACGGCGTTTGCGACTTCCGCTTCGGTAAGGTAATAACGCTTCATCAGCGCGCGCAGTTTTTCGAGCTTTCCCTGCACCGCCATCGAGTTTATGTACGGGACAAAAATATCCGTATCGGCGTCGCCGGTTTTGCGGCGCACCGCATCTATTACTTCGAAGAACTCCGGTTCGTTTTCGTCGCAAAACCCCTTATTGTTGCACATGTTGGCGATTATACTGCGGCTTACGGGTTCGTTTAGCGCTCCGTTATCCACTAAAAAAGAGACCAGCGAAAAGCGGTTTAGCTTTGCTGCCCAGTGAAGCGCCGCCGCATGTTTATAGCATACGTCCGCGCCGTTTAAGCACATGGTGCGAAGAGTGTCGTAATTCGGCTGATCCGCGCGGCATTCGGCAACGAACAGTTCCCCGAGAGTTTTAGCGCGTTCTTTTTGCAAGAGTTGTTCTTTGCTTGCCATGAGCTCCTCCTTTTAAGCGTTTTTTCAACATAACTTATTGTTAAAGTATAGCATACGGGACAGAATTTGTAAAACGTTTTTCCGCGTCGCCTTTTTGCTTAATTGTCGTATTTTGGTTTTATTTGAGATTTGCGGCACGAAAAAGGGAAGCTTTGATGTATATACAAAAAAGCGTCTGTTACAGACGCTCTTTTCAGTGGTTGCGGGAGTAGGACTCGAACCTACGACCTTCGGGTTATGAGCCCGACGAGCTACCGACTGCTCCATCCCGCGGCATTGTTTAATCATTTTACCATATCCTGCGGCAGTTGTCAACCGAATTATATGCGAATCAAGTCGTGTTTTGTCGGCGCGGCGGATAATTTTCTTTGCGCGAGGAAAACTAAACGCAAGGAGAAACTATCTATGAAAAACCCCAAAGATAAAAAAGACAGACTTCGTGCAAACGAAGATATGATGAAAAAGATACTTATAGGCGAATGCGGAGATTGCGATACCGACGAGTTTGCCGCCGACGAACTTGACTTGAAAAACTATTTGTCGGAAGACGTCGAAGTTGCAGAGGACGGCGAAATAGGCGAGAGCGAGTATTTTTCCACCTGCGAATATACAATGATACCCCGCAAAAGCGAGGAAGACGGCACGGTAAACTGCCAGGGCAGCTGAATCAATCGTTAAAGTCGGGGGTGTAGTCGGCGGTCGCGGAGCCGCGGTATTGCATGTATCCTTTTAAGCCGTATTTTTCGGCGGCGGTCACCACTCGGCGATACTCCATTGAAGTGACCTTACGGTCCAGATTTTTATCGCCGGTAACGTTGAAGTCCGGCGTGTACTGGCTCATTATGCTGACGCGCGCCGACGGGAATTTTTCGGATATAGTCCGCATTATCTTTTCGCCGTCGCGCGATAATCCAGGCAGGACCAAATGCCGTATTATAGTTCCGCGTACGGCTAGCCCGTCGCGCTCGACATATTCGCCGGTCTGCCGCGTCATTTCGGCGATCGCGGCGATAGCCGCGTCGGGATAATCGGCGGCATCCGAATATCGTTTTGCCGCAATAGCGTCAATGTACTTAAAATCGGGCAAATAAACGTCTACAAGTCCGTCCAGCATTTGCAACGCTTCAGCTTTTTCGTAACCCGAGCTGTTATATACCACCGGGATACGGAGCCGCGGTTTTACGCTGAGCAGAGTCTTTGCTACTTGCGGCAAAAAATGCGCCGCGGTTACAAGGTTTATATTATGGACGCCTCCGTCTTGCAGATGAAGCATTTCTTCGACAAGTTCGTGTGCGGAATATATTTTTCCGCGGTTGCCGCGGGAAATTTTTGCGTTCTGGCAGTATCCGCAACGCAGATTGCAACCCGAAAAGAATATCGCGCCGCTTCCGCCCGTTCCGCTTATAGGAGGCTCCTCGTAAATATGCGTCATTATTTTCGCTATACGCATTTCGCTTCCTGTGCCGCATGCGCCGGTGGCAACAGTGCGGTCGGCGCGGCATTCGCGCGGACAAAGCGTACAGCAGGCGTTGTTTCCCAAACCGCTCATTGATTTTCCGAATATATTTTGAGAGCGCGCTCTATCGCGCTTTTACCAACCTGCAAAACGCGCGATAGCTGTCGGATGCTCGCTCCTTCGATTTGCAGTTTGTACGCAAGTTCGCCCAACATCGGCAGCGTTATGCGTTCGGCTTCTTCGACCGTCATGTGATTTGTCATGCGCCTTACCGACGCGACCAGTTGCTCGTCGGTAAGGACGGGTTTGCGTTCGCCCGAGGCAAATCCGCGCGACGGCTCGGTCTCCATTTCGTTCTTAAACTGCATGACGCTTTCGTCGAATAACAGCATAAGGCTTTCGCTTCGCAAGCCTTTCTTGTTTATATAATTATTGTAACTCGAATATACGTAATCGTAACGTTGATTGTGTTTCAGCGGCAGACGGTGGACATATCGTACCGCGTCGGCAAGGTCGTCGTCCGTCTCTATTGGCTCGCTTATATAACGGTCGTAAAAAAGTTTGCCGCTACGACCGTACTTTTCGTTACATCGGACAGCGTAAGCCGAGATGAGCGCTTTAAGCGAATTTCCCATCGGCTGTAAGCCCTCTTTCAATACAATGTGGGCAATTTCGGAAAACAGACAGTAAGCGTATATCTCGGTAAGATCTCGTTCGGTCGTTTTTTCGAGAAGCGATAAAAAGTAGCGGTAATCGTCGTCTTCGGCAAACAAAAGTTTGTCGTTGCCTTTAAGAACGACGTGGTACATCCCGCTTTCGCTTTTTTCACGAGCTTTTCTTGCCATAGCCTTAGTATACGATATCGTAGAAAATAAGTCAAGCATTATGCGTCCCCGTGTCTGCCACGAACACGAGTTTTTGACAAAATAAGTATGAAAATTAGGCAAAAGACGCGTGATTGTATATTGACAAAAATATGTAACGGGGGTATAATAAAATAAATATATTCGGAGGGTAAACTAATGGCAAAGAAAAAAGTCGGCAACGCATCCATCGCGATGTTTGCGGCGGCACTGTTCGGGGTGCTCGCTATTTGCATGCTTTTCGCATCGGCGCTCAAAGTAAGCGGAGGCGGAAAGAGCGGTTCGCTGGGCACGGGATTCGAATTTGTATTCGCGACTCAAGACGGCTTAAAATTTAATTTTATGATGTTTCTTCCGTTCTTGCTCACCATTGTGGGGCTTGCGGGAGTAGTGCTCTCGTTTGTGCTCAAAAGTAAGCTCGGAGGTTTTCTCGCGGTTGCGGCGTTTTTGGTCGCGGGAATATTCTTCTTTCTGTTCCGCGCCACGCTGTCGATAAGCGTAGGCGACGATGGGTACAAGATTATTGAAACGACGGAAAAACTCGGCGCTAAGTACGGATTGGGAATAGGCGCCATTATGGCGGGGATATTCGGAATACTTGCGTCTCTCGCGTCCGCCGCGGCTACGTTCGTTCTCAAAAAATAAGGTAAAACAGATCGTTTGATAAAAACGTCGTCCGGAAAAACGGGCGGCGTTTTTTATATGAACTTTGCCACGCGGCAACCCGCAATGCAACCGATCATAGTGGCAAAGAGCGCTACGGGGATCGCGTAGCCAAGTTTTTTTACGTTGCTTTGCGAAAAATATATCGTGGAAATATAGAATATCGTTTCGCTCGATCCGTATATCACCGAAGCGCACTTACCGATATACGAGTCGGCTCCGTACTGTGTATACACGTTTTCCAGCACGCCTATCGCGCCCGCGCCGGACAGCGGGCGTATGAGCATCAGTTCGGTAAGTTCGCGTGGTATGCCCACAAAGTCCATTGCCGGCGACACGGCTTTGGACAGATAGTAACTTACGCCGCTCTGCTTAAAAACTTCCACCGCCATCATGATAGTCAGCAGATAGGGGAAGACGCTTGCCATTAAACCGAGCGCGCTTTTCGACCCTTCGGTGAACGCGGCGTACGAGTTTTTTTTGCGTGCCGCGGCGAGTATCAGCACCGTTATGAATATCAGCGGTATTATGTAATCCGTCATTTTGTTCCGCTCCCTTGCGTTCTCTTTTCCCTATGAGCAGTCCGATAAGTTTTACCGCCGTTATGCCTATTACGGTGCTTATCACGGTGGCTATCGTCGCCGGCGCCAAAAAGTCGGCTGGGCTTACGGAACCGTGGGTGGCGCGCAATCCGATTACGGTAGTCGGCAGCAGTTGCAGGCTGGTGGCTGATATAACGGTAAGCATTATCATGTTTTGCGACGCTTTGGTGCCGCCGTCGTCCATTTCCTTTATCGCCTTTATAGCCATGGGCGTGGCGGCGTTGCCGAGCCCCAAAAGGTTTGCCGCCATGTTCATGGTGACGTATTTGCCGCCTTTTTCATTGAGCCCCGGAAAAAGGAACTTTACTACCGGGCGCAAAAGCCTGCCCAAGAGATCGGCGAGCCCGATTTTTTCTATTATGCCGAAAAGCCCCAGCCAAAAGCCGTAAAGCGCGGCGAGCTCTATCGCCAGTTTTACCGAGGCGTGCGATCCGGCTATCATTGCCGTCACCGCTTTGCCGGGATCGGTAAACAAAAGCGCAGTTACCGCGCTCAGCAGCATTACGTACCAAACCTTACTCATACGCTATTTATATTATATTTTCGGACAAATATTCTCAAATTCCGACTTCCGTATCTTGCGTTTGTACGGCGACGGTACCACTATATAATGTGCCGCCCAAACGGTTGCTTTAACGATACGTTTTTGATATAATATATATTACCGATTTTGCGGATAAAGGGAAACGCAGCCATGAAAAAGTGCAAAGAAAAATTTTATATCACCACGCCGATATACTATCCCAGCGGCAAATGGCATTTGGGGCATTGTTACACTACGGTGTACGGCGATGCAATAGCGCGCTTTAAGCGTATGGAAGGCTACGACGTATTTTATCTTACCGGCACCGACGAGCACGGGCAGAAGATAGAGAAGCGCGCCGAGGAGGCAGGCGTATCTCCCAAGGAGTTCGTGGACGGACTTGTAGCCGAAATAAAAAGTTTGTGGGAAAAACTGGACGTATCGTACGACGGCTTTATCCGCACGACCGATGTTTGCCACGAAAAAGCCGTGCAGAAAATATTTAAACGTCTGTACGAGCAGGGCGACATATATAAATCCAAATACAAGGGCAAATACTGTACGCCGTGCGAATCGTTTTGGACGGAAAGCCAGCTTATAAACGGCAAGTGTCCCGATTGCGGCAGAGAAGTGCAGGATGCCGAGGAAGAAAGCTACTTTTTCCGTTTGAGCAAGTACGCGCCTCGCGTGCGCGAGCTTTTGACCTCTACGGATTATCTTAAACCCGAAAGCCGCGTCAACGAAATGGTAAACAATTTTATCGACGCGGGGCTCGAGGATCTTGCCGTGTCCCGCACCGGTTTTACGTGGGGCGTTCCGGTGGAATTCGATCCCGGGCACGTGGTGTACGTGTGGGTGGACGCGCTGAGCAATTATATCACCGCTTTGGGTTACGACGGTGAAACGCAGTCCGATAAAATGAAAAAATACTGGCCCGCCGACCTTCACCTTATGGCGAAGGAGATTGTGCGTTTCCATTCCATAATATGGCCGGCTATGCTTATGGCGTTGGGGCTTCCGCTTCCCAAACAGATAGTCGCGCACGGATGGCTTCAATTCAACGGCGATAAAATGAGTAAAAGCAAGGGCAACGTAATAGATCCGTTCGAGCTTTTGCCACGTTACGGTAAAGACGCGTTGAGGTATTATTTGTTGCGCGCGATGCCGTTCGGAGCGGACGGCGCGTACACGGGCGAAACTTTTTTAACGCGCATCAACGCCGATCTTTGCAACGACTTGGGAAATCTTGTGCGCCGGACCATGAAAATGAACGAACAGTATTTCGGCGGCAAGATAGTTGCGGGAACGGCGGTCGCGGAAGACGGGCCGATGATCGAGAAAATAAATTCCTTGTACGGCAAAGTAAAAGCCGAAATGGACGTTTACAAACCGCAGGTCGCGCTTGAAAAAATATTCGAGCTTATAGACGCCGCAAATAAGTATATAGATATTGCCAAACCGTGGACGCTTAATAAAGAGGGCGCGTCCGAGCGGCTCGGACAGGTGCTTTACGTGCTTACCGAAGCCATACGGGTCGCAGGAACGCTCCTACTGCCTTTTGTGCCCTCTACCGGCGAAAAGATACTGGCAAGTCTTAAAATGACGCCTCCGGACAATAACGACGGACTAACTTACGGCAAGGTCGAAAAGTACGAGACCGTAGCGCTCGATGCGCTGTTCCCGCGGTTGGACGTTCAAAAAGAGCTTGCGGCAATGGGTGTAGAGGAAGAAAAAAGTCCCGATGCAAAGAAAGATAAAGGAAAGAAAGAGGAGAAAAAACAGATGGAAACGCCCGAAGAAGAAGGATATATAAACATAGACGATTTTTTCCGCACAAAACTCAAAGTGGCCGAAGTTATTGCGTGCGAAAAGGTGGAAAAAGCGGACAAACTGCTTAAACTTACGCTTAAAGTGGGCGAGGAGACGCGCACCGTTGTATCGGGCATAGCCAAACATTACACGCCCGAAGAAACTGTCGGCAAACGCGTGGTGCTCGTAAGCAACTTAAAGCCCCGCCCCATGCGCGGTATTATGAGCGAAGGCATGATACTGTGCGCGTCCGACGGAGATAAACTTGTGCTCGTGTCGCCGGAAGCCGCTATAAACAGCGGAGCCGAAGTATGCTGATAGACACGCATGCGCACCTTACCGACGTAAAATACGGCGGCGCGCGGGAGATAATCGACAATATGGAAGCCGACGGCTTGGAGAGGATAATTTCCGTCGGGTTCAACGAATTCAGCAGCGCTTATTCGGTAAAGCTCGCCGAAGAAAACGAAAAAATATTCGCTGCGGTGGGCGTACATCCGTCCGACGCGAACGAAGTGGGCCAGGGCTATATCGGCGCGCTCGCGGAATTGTGTTCGTCGCCCAAGTGCGTGGCGATCGGCGAGATAGGACTCGATTATCATTACGAAGATACCGATAAGCGCGCCCAGCGCAGGATACTTACCCGTCAGCTCGAACTTGTGCGAGAAATGGACCTGCCCGCGGTATTTCATGTGCGCGACGCCTACGGCGATTTTTACGATATTATTAAAGAATATTCGCAGTGTTTGACTTCGGGTGCTGTCATGCACTGCTTTTCCGGCAGTAAAGAGACCGCGCTCCTTTATGCCGAAATGGGATATTACATATCGTTTTCCGGCAGTATCACGTTTAAGAATTCCCGCGCCGGAGAGATAATAGAAGCGTTGCCGCTCGATAAGATACTCATAGAGACCGATTGCCCTTATCTTGCGCCGGTGCCGCACCGCGGCGAGATAAATTACCCCAAATACGTGCGCTTCCAGGCGGAAAAGATAGCCGAAACGCGGGGAATGGCTGTGGAAGAAATAATAGAGATAACAAAAAACAACGCGTACCGCGCGTTTCCGAAATTGAGGTAGCGGCGCGCATGGATAATTATCTGTACGAACTCAAAGGCAAAGTTTACCTTAACATAACCAACAAATGCGGTAACCGTTGCGAATTCTGCATAAGGAGCAATTCCGATTCTTTGGTGGGTTACGACATGCGGCTTGCCCGCGAGCCGGATTTCGACGATATGAAAGAGGCGATATCGGCTTACGGCAAAAAATTCGGCGAAGCGGTTTTCTGCGGATACGGCGAGCCTACGTACAACTTTGCTACGCTTGTGAAAACTGCGCGGTATCTTAAAGCCTCGGGAGTAAAGGTGCGCCTTAATACAAACGGACAGGGAAGACTTATAAACGACCGCGACATCGTGCCCGAGCTTGCCGACTGCGTGGACGAAGTATCGGTTTCGCTCAACGAAGCCGACCGCGGCGCGTATCAAAATCTTTGCCACCCCAAATTCGGAATGTTCGCGCACGACGAAGTGCTGGATTTTGCAAAGAGTTGTAAGGAAGCGGGCATATCGACGCGTTTCACGGTTGTGGATATTATCCCGAACGACAGTATCCGCAGGTGTCGGAAACTCGCGTCCGGTATGGGCATACCTCTTATCGTGCGACGCCACATAGCCGATAACGAAAGTTACAAGTAAACAATGCTTAAAAAGTCTACGCACGACCGGTAACGGATAGCCGTTTCCGGTCTTTTTGTTTTGCGGCGTACCGAGTGTATTGTGTCGACCGGGCTTATTTCGCGCCGTAGAGAGGCTATTAAGGGCTTTATACGGCGCATGTAAAAATTATGTTTGAATTTTCGTTATGTATTGGCACAAAACGCTTTATTTTTCGCCGTCGGTGTGATATAATGTAAAAGTAAAATATTCCGCATAGGAGAGCTGATAAAATGGCAAAAAAGGTAGACACCCAGTACAGCGGCAGCGAGATACAGGTCCTTGAAGGACTCGAGCCGGTACGCAAGCGTCCCGGTATGTATATCGGCAGTACCGACGAGCGCGGGCTCCACCATTTGATAGTGGAAATAGTGGACAACAGCGTCGACGAAGCACTTGCCGGGTATTGCGATACCATAATCATAGAACTTACGCCCGAAGGCGCGGTCGCCGTTACCGATAACGGCCGCGGTATCCCGGTGGATATCCACCCCAAGGAAAAGATCAGCTCGGTGGAAGTCGTGCTGACCAAGCTCCATGCCGGCGGAAAATTCGGCGGCGGCGGATACAAGGTCTCGGGAGGCTTGCACGGCGTGGGTCTCAGCGTTGTAAACGCGCTGAGCGAATGGCTGGAAGTGGAAGTGTACAAAAACGGTAAAATGTACCGCCAGAAATACAATCGAGGCGTACCCATGCGGCCGCTTGCCGAAGTGGGCCGCACCGAACGTAGCGGCACCAAAGTAACGTTTTTCCCCGACGACGAGATATTCGAGAGCATAGAGTTTTCGTACGATCTTATCCGTACCCGCATGCGCGAGGTGGCGTACCTCAACCGCGGACTTACGATACAGCTTATAGACAACCGTCCCGGCAGAGAGAGGCAGGAAACGTTTAAGTACGAGGGCGGCATACTCGACTTTGTGGATTATTTGAACCGCAGTAAAGAGACGCTGTTTCCGCAGTCTTTGTATATAGAAAAGGAATACAAGGACAATACCGTCGAAATCGCCATGCAGTACAA
This sequence comes from uncultured bacterium, assembly GCA_949744905.1. Lineage (GTDB taxonomy): Bacteria > Bacillota > Clostridia > Christensenellales > Pumilibacteraceae > Pumilibacter. Next base: position 9,590 of record CATKCE010000046.1, on the reverse strand, counting down.
CGACAGTTACAGCGAACTCATCTATTCGTACGCGAACAATATAAACACCGAGGAGGGCGGCACCCATCTCGTGGGCTTTAAGAACGCGCTCACCAAGGTGATAAACGATTACGCGCACGAACAAAAGGTCATTAAGGAAGAAGAAAAACTCACCGGCGACGACGTGCGAGAGGGACTTACAGCGATCGTAAGCGTAAAACTCACCGAGCCGCAGTTTGAGGGGCAGACCAAAACCAAGCTCGGCAACAGCGAAATGCGCGGATACGTGGAAAAAGCTCTTGTAGACGGGCTCGGAACATATCTCGAAGAAAACCCCAAAGAGGCGAAAGAGCTGGTACTAAAATGTATAACCGCTCAGCGCGCGCGCGACGCGGCGCGCAACGCCCGCGAACTGACCCGCCGCAAAGGCGTGCTGGAAAGTACCACTTTACCGGGAAAACTCGCCGACTGCTCTGACAGCGACCCCGCCCACTGCGAGATATACATCGTCGAGGGCGATTCCGCCGGCGGCACTGCTAAACAAGGGCGCGACCGCAGGTTCCAGGCGATACTCCCGCTTAGGGGCAAGATACTCAACGTTGAAAAGGCTCGGCTCGGCAAAGTGCTTGAAAACGCCGAGATAAAAGCCATGATAACCGCGTTCGGATGCGGCGTGGGCGAAGAATTCGACGAGAGCAAGCTCCGCTACGACAAGATAATATGTATGACCGACGCCGACGTCGACGGCAGCCATATAAGAATACTTTTGCTGACGTTCTTCTTCCGTTATATGCGTCCGCTTATAGAAAAAGGGCACGTATACAGCGCCATGCCTCCTTTGTATAAGGTGTCTAAGGGCAAAAACGACAGTTACTGTTATTCCGAACGCGAACTCAACGAAACGCTCGATAAACTCGGACGCAAGGGCTGCGAAGTTCAGCGTTACAAAGGTCTGGGCGAAATGAACGCCGAACAATTGTGGCACACCACTATGAGCCCCGAGTTCAGGACTCTCAAACAGGTAACTATGGACGACGCGTTTGCCGCGGACGAGATATTCACCGTTTTAATGGGAGAAATGCCCGAGCTGAGACGCCAGTTCATAGAGGAAAACGCAAAGCTCGTAAAAGAGCTGGATATATAACGGCGGGACGGCCTCTTATAATTGATATAAGTTGTAAGTTTTGGAGCGGTTTTACAAAAAACCGCAGAGGTGAGCAATGAAAAAAAGAAATTACAGTGACGAAGAAATAAAGCACGTAGACAATACGAAGATAGTTAAAGTACAGCTTGAGGAGGAAATGAAGACCTCTTTCATAGCGTACGCAATGGCGGTAAACGTGTCCCGCGCGATTCCCGACGTACGCGACGGCTTAAAACCCGTGCACCGCCGCATATTGTACTCCATGGGAGAGCTCAATCTGTTTTCGGACAAGCCGTACCGCAAGTGCGCGCGTATCGTCGGCGACGTTTTGGGCAAATACCATCCGCACGGCGACAGCGCGGTTTATATGGCTCTCGTGCGTCTCGCGCAGGACTTCTCCATAAGATGTCCTCTTGTCGACGGGCACGGCAACTTCGGGTCGGTGGACGGCGACCCTCCCGCGGCACAGCGTTACACCGAAGCGCGTCTCAGTAAGATTGCCGGCGAAATGCTCAGAGACATAGACAAAGAAACCGTTGACTGGTATCCTAACTTCGACGACACGTTGGAGCAACCCACCGTTTTGCCGGCGCGTTTCCCCAACCTTTTGGTAAACGGCTCGGACGGTATCGCCGTCGGCATGGCGACGAATATCCCGCCGCACAACCTCGGCGAAGTGATAGACGGCGTTTGCGCGCTCATAGATAATCCCGAGATAACCGTGGACGAGTTGATGCGCTATATCCCCGCGCCCGATTTTCCCACGGGCGGACTCATTATGGGACGCGCCAATATCCGCCACGCGTACCGCACCGGCAGGGGCGGCGTAGTCATCCGCGCCAAGACCGAGATAGAAGAATATCCCATGCGCGACGGCAGCAGCCAAACGCGTCAGCGTATCATAGTTACCGAACTTCCTTACCAGGTAAACAAAGCCGAACTTATCAAACATATAGCCGACCTTGTAAAAGACAAGCGCATAGAGGGCATTTCCGACATAAAAGAGGAAAGCGACCGTCAGGGCATGCGCATAGTTATAGAGGTAAAACGCGACGCGCAGGCGCAGGTGGTTTTGAACATGCTGTTCAAACATACCGAGTTGCAGACCTCTAACGGCATAACGTTCCTGGCGCTTGTCAACGGCGAGCCAAAGATACTCGATCTTAAACAAATGCTGTATTACTACCTCGAACATCAAAAAGAGGTGGTGCTCAGAAGAACGCGTTACGACCTTGAAAAAGCCGAGGAGCGCGCGCATATTTTGGAAGGACTTGTAAAAGCCCTTGCGAATATCGACAAAGTCGTAGCAATAATAAAAGCGAGCCGCGATAAATACGAGGCGAGCGAAAAACTTATGAGCGAGTTTATCCTCTCGGATAAGCAGGCAAACGCGATACTCGAAATGCGCTTGCAGCGTCTTACAAGTCTCGAAGTGGAACATCTCCGCGCCGAGCTCGCCGCTCTCAAAGAGACCATAGCCGACCTTAAAAATATTATCGCCAACCCCCATCGCGTGGAAGAGATAGTAAAGACCGAACTCGGCGAGATAAAAGACAAATTCGATACGCCGCGCAAGACCGAGCTTTGCATAGATTACGACGAGATAGACATCGGGGATCTTATAGAGCGCGAGGACGTTGTGATATCCATGACCCACTCGGGATACATCAAACGTCTGCCCACCACAGAGTACCGCACCCAGCACCGCGGAGGAAAGGGCATTACGGCGCATCGTCCCAAAGAGGAAGACTTTGTGGAGAATATGTTCGTTACGTGCACGCACGATAACGTGTTGTTCTTTACAAACTTCGGCAAAGTGTACTGCATAAAAGCGTACGAAGTGCCGGAGGCGGAACGCACCGCGCGCGGCAGGGCGATAGTAAACCTGTTGCAACTCGGCGAAGGTGAAAAGGTAAACGCCGTTATACCCATCAAAGAAGACATGCGCGGAAACCTTATCATGGCGACCAAGCGCGGACTTATAAAAAAGACGTCGCTCGACGAATTTGCTTCGATACGCAAAGTCGGCAAAATAGCTATATCGCTTGTAGAGGGCGACGAACTCATATCCGTACAGCTTACTTGCGGACGCGACGAGATACTCGTGGCGTCGTCCGCCGGTAAGTGCATACGCTTCGGAGAAGAAGACGTTCGCCAGATGGGACGCGGCACCCAGGGCGTCAAGTCCATGAAGATAGACGAGGACGACTATATCGTGGACATGACCGTCATAAGATCGGGTTGCGAGATAATAACGGTTTCGCGTAACGGCTACGGAAAGCGTACCGACCTTGACGATTACCGCTTGCAAAGCCGCGCCGGCAAGGGAATAAAAGCGGGCGTGTTCAACGACAAGACCGGCAGACTCGTAAACATGAAGCAGATAACTCCCGACGACGACGTGATGATAATCGCCGACAACGGCACCATAATACGCATGCGCGCAAAGGAGATAAGCAAGATCGGGCGCGATACGCAGGGCGTTCGTATAATGAAGATGAAAGACCAGGGCAACGTTGTGTGCGTAGCCGTGGCGCAGCCCGAGGAAGAAGAAGTCGACGAGACTGCGGAAACCGAAGAATAAAAATAAATACCGCGATAAGACGAGGCGATTACACCGCCCCGTCTTTACCTTTTTACGGAGAGATACTAATGAATAAAGATTTAAGCGGAATAGTGCTTACCGAAGAACAGATATGCGAAAAAGTCGCAAAAGCGGCAAAGTGGCTGGATGAAAAATTTGCCGGCACCACGCCGCTTTGTATAAGCGTGCTTAAAGGCAGCGTATTCTTTTTCTGCGATCTCGTGCGCGCCATGAAAACGCCGGTGCAGATAGACTTTATGACGGTGTCGTCTTACGGTAGGTCTTCGGTGAGTTCCGGCATGCCGAAAATAGTCATGGACCTCGCGGCGTCGGTCGAGGGGCGTGACGTAATACTGGTTGAAGATATCGTGGACTCGGGACACACTCTCGTGCGCATGCGCGACCTGATAACCGGAAGGGGCGCAAAGTCGTTTACCACCGTCGCGCTTTTCGATAAACCTTCCCGCCGCGTAGTGCCTGTAAAAGCCGATTATTCGTGTTTCGAGATCGAGGACGAATTTATAGTGGGTTACGGACTGGACTATGCCCAGCAGTACCGCAATTTGCCGTACATAGGCATTTTGAAGCGCGAGATATACGAAAAGTGATTGCGCGCTTTTAAGTGTATAAAAATCACAAAAGGAGAAGTTTGTATGGAAGATGAGATCAAGCAGCCGGCTCCGTCCGATTCCCCCGAAAACGAGGCGGTAGCGGCGGAGACGGAAGCGACCGCGGCTCCTGCGCCCGCAATCGATTCGGGGGGGGGAGAGCTTTCGCCCGAACCCAAGCCCAAAAACAGAGTCGACAAGTTTTTCGGAATAACCAAAAGCGGCTCGAACTTTAAGACAGAGATAGTCGCCGGCATAACCACGTTTATGTCGATGGTGTATATTCTGCTGGTAAACGCGGGCTCCGGTATGTTTACGGCTATCAGTCCGATAACCGGAGAGCAGATAATACCCGGGCTTTCGTTCGGAGCAATGTACATTGCCACGGCTATCGGCGCGGTGGCGGGCACCATGTTTATGGCGCTTATTGCCCGAATGCCGTTAGCGCAGGCGTCGGGCATGGGCATAAACGCGTTTATCGTGTGGACGCTGCTTCTTAACAATACCGGACTTACTTACGCCAACTGCATGCTTTTCACTCTTATAGAAGGCGCTATATTCGTAATTCTTACCGTGACCGGACTTCGCAAAAAGATATTCGAGGCTATCCCTAAGGCGGTGCGTTACGCCATACCCGTGGGCATAGGTCTTTTTATAGCGTTTATAGGAATGCAGAACGCCGGTATAATAGTGGGCAACGGCTCCACGCTCGTGTCCTTCAAATCGTTCAATATTCTCGATAAAGACAATTTGTTCGCCGTGATGGCGGATAATAAAGTACAGGGTATCTTGCCCGCGCTGGTCGCTATAATCGGCGTGCTTGCCATTGCCGTAATGTCCAAAAAGAAAGTAAAAGGAGCGATACTCTGGGGCATACTCGGCTCCGCCGCTCTGTACTACATAATGGCGGCTATCGGCATGGGCGCGGGCGTAGAGGGCTGCAAAGAGATATTCAAATCGGTCTCAGTCGAAAATCCCTTTACCGCGTTTAAGGCGTGGGGTACCGAGTCCGCAGGTAAAGTGTTTACCGAGGGCTTTAACTTCTCGTCGTATTTGGGAATACCCGGCAACAATGCGGGCACTCTTATAGTGTTGCTTCTCACTACCGCGCTGTCGATGTGCATGATAGATATGTTCGATACTTTGGGGACGCTGTACGGCGCATGCTCCAAAGGCAACCTGTTGGATAACGAGGGCAAGCCCGTCCGCATGGAAAGAATGCTTTTGTCCGACGCCATTGCGACCTGTGTGGGCGCGGTCGCTGGCACTTCGACCGTAACCACATTTGTGGAGTCTTCGGCCGGCGTGTCTGCGGGAGGCAAGACAGGGTTTACCGCTCTTGTCACCGCGATATGTTTTTTTGCGGCAATGTTTTTGAGTCCCATAGCTCAGCTTATCCCGTCGGCTGCCACAGCTCCGGCTCTTATATGGGTGGGCGTGCTCATGATGACGTCTATAACCAAAATAGATTGGAGCGACGTTGCCGCCGCCGCCGTGGGATTTGTGACTTTTGCCGTAATGCTTTTGGGATACAGTATATCAAAGGGCATAGGCGCGGGCATGATAGCTTACGTTGTGATACAGGTGTGCACCGGCAAGATAAAAGAAATATCCATACCGACATGGGTGATATCGATTTTGTTTTTGGCTATGTTCGTGCTCACCAACTGACGTAGCGGATTGCTTTACGCAAAATAAAAAACGGCGCGGATGCTACAAAATCTCCGCGCCGTTTTTGTTTTATAAATTGTTTAGTTTTCTAAACCGAGCATATAATCGGTAGTTACGCCGAAATACTTTGCAAGCGTGATAATTGCCATGGCATTTGGGATGCGCTGTTCGTTTTCCCAATACACCAATGCCGAATGGCTGAATCCGGTAGCTTTGGATAGTTTATCTATCGATAAACCTTTTTCGTGACGGAGTTCTTTTAATCTTTCGGCAAACTCTTTCATATTAAAATACTATCACAGAGGTAAAAACAGGCCTTGACAAATCACATTCGTGACTGCTATAATAATTATTGTGATGGACAAAATTTTTATTCACACAAAGGAGAAAATGAAAATGAAAAGATCGGTTATCAGGGAAGTGTTCAACGGAAGCAGAGGTTCGGCGTCGGATATGAAAATGTCGGAAGCCGAAAGAGAAATTATGGTTGAGGTGGACGAGGCTTACGACGAATTGTGGAACAAACTGGATCCCGAACAGCAAAAGCTGTTTGAGGAATTTCTCAGTTTGCGGGAGCGCGCTTTTTGCGAGGACGCCGACAACCATTATGTCGAGGGATACAAGCTCGGTTTGCTCATAGGAGTGGAATGCGGCGAAGACTAGCGGATTGTAACGAAAAAGCCCCTACGGAGTATCCGTAGGGGCTTTTATACTATGCGCCGCCCATGATAAAGCGAAACGGCAGGTGCGCTGTATTCTTATCCGCCCAAAGTCACGTCCTGGCGGGCATACCATTCAAGCGCGTCGTCTAAGTGTTTTTCACGGAAATCGGGCCATAAGTCTTCGATAACGTAAAAATCGGAATAAACGGTTTGCAACGGCAAAAAGCCGGATAACCGCCGCATGCCGCCCCAGCGCACCACCATGTCTATTTTCGGTATAGCGCGTGACGCCCAACCGTTTTTCATATCCCATTCCCAACCGTAATTGACTAAAAAATTGACTTTTATTTTGTCGTCGGACTTGTTTTTTTGTTTTGTATAGGGGAGCAATTTCGACGGAAAGCAGGTAGAGTTTGTGTTTCCGCAAACAAACAGCTCCGCCGCCTCGTTTTTTATAAGTTCTACCGCCTCGTAACATGCATTTGTAAACGCCTCGACTTGTTTTTTCGGGCGTTTGCAATTATCTACGGTAAAACCGTAGTATGTCAACTCTTGTATTCCGCGCTGTTTGGCGGCTTGCAAAAGTTTAAGCCCCGGCAATAGTCCGCGGGAGTATCCGTCTTCTTTGTTTAAGCCGTTTTGTACTGCCCAACGTCTGTTGCCGTCGGGTATTATTCCTATATGGATAGGCCTGTGCTGCATATTTGTTTTCCTTACCGAATTATCCGTTTATTCAACAGTTTTAATTATCGGTAAAATCCGTAAAAATATACGGCGCAGGAATGGGTGCAAAAAAATGTCCGTATGTTTTGCGTACGGACATACGGATAACTCTATTTTTTCCGTTTCAGCCATTTTATAAGATAAGCGGCCAATGCTATTGCAAAGGGGAAATGAACGGCGAATATCAAAGGTACGGCAACCTTTAAACAAGCGTTGTTTTCGATAATCAGTGATACGACCAGAAAAACCAGTGCGAGGATAAAGAACGTCATCCACAGTTTCAGTAATATGGCGACCGGTTTTTGCCGGAAAAACATTCGCTCTATGCCGTATTTGGAATCGAGTTTGTATATATCCTCCGTAAACGGTTCGCATACCGTCACAAAATTCCCGTCTGTTTTGGTTTTTACGCAATCGAGCGTTTTCAAATATCTGAATTCATTTATATCGAATATAGTCGGTAGTGAAGGTTTTATCTTTTCCGCAGTCGTTATACAGGAGCGTTAACGCGTATCTTATATTGGTGTTAACATTTTTACTGAAATGAGCGGATTTATGATCTATGATCCGCGCCGTAGAGCTACGGCCGTATTTATCGGTCTTATGCTCTTTTATCCAAAGATATATTTGTTTGCCGCCGATAAAAAGCGCGGTTCCGCCCAATCCCGATAACGCCGTTATAAAAATCAAAGGCATTATAATACCCGCGCCGATTTCCTTTATGCCGTATTTGAGCAAACCGGAAACAGTTATCGCCGCCATGGCGATGCCGAGCGCCGTAAAGATACCGCCGACTGTCAATATCAGCACAATGCCGCAACGCTGCGATTGCGTTTTTTAACTTCTTTGCTCATGTATATTTGATTCTACGTTGTTTTAATATCCAAAGCGTTGTTGTGTTATCTTTCTCTTTGCATTTCAATAGTCGAGCAATCGACCGTTATCGTTCCAATCGCCGAACATTATATTTTGTTTTGTGTTGTCGACAAATTTTTTAAGACGGCTGTTAAATAATTCGGGTAGTTTTTTCTTTATTTGTATCGTATCGATACGCACTCTTTGGTATAACGGAGGAGAATTTACAAAGTTGTTCCAAATAATACTATCGGCTTGCAGCGCCGCCAAAATATCGTCGTTGATACTAAACCCCGCCGGCGTCATGTCGGGCAAAACCGCACGCCCGCTGTCGGTCATCAAACCCAACTTCTCCATTCTGCGGCAACGCTCTTTATTCAATTCCGACCATAAGGAATTTTTTTTGCGCGGCGCCGATTTCTGCGCCGTAACGCCGCTGTCCAGTCGTTTGGTCGTGCTGTCGATCCATCCGAAACACAATGCTTCTTCCACCGCGTCGATATACCAAAAAGTATCGTCGTTTTGCGGCCTGCCGCGTTTTACCACAATCCGGCACTCTTTTTCTTTTTTGTGGTTTTCTATAAGCCATTGCCGCAACTCTTTGCGACTTTTTGCGTTTAATAAATTTGTCGGTCGCATGATTTTATTATACTGTTTTTATGCCCAAAAAGCAAGAAAGCAACGAAAAATAAGAGGAAACTTTGTTTGCAAAATCGGAGCGCACGTATTTGAACTGTTTAGTGGGCGATAATGTGTGCCATAATAACCGCCACGAAAGGCAAAATCACGGAGACTCTCAAACAGCAAAAAGTCTATCTTTTATTAAATCATAAATAAAAAATTTATTCAGGCAAATAGTAAAAGCCCTGCGAGATTTCTCAAAGTAAAACATGAACGATAAAATAGCGGTTCTTATCAGTCATATATGTCAATGATAAATTATAAGTAGCGTAATGACATGCTGAAAGGATAGCAGACAGACACAGTATTTGAACACTAATCACATTTACCGCCTTTTTAAAAATAAGTAACGTGTAGCATTTCGGTTAAGTTGACAAACGCGTTGCGGCGTGGTATTATATAGCAAATTAAACGGACAGTTCGTTTGCGCCATCCTGTCGTTAAACAAAACCAGGGCAACCGAGAGGGCAGAGTTTTTTAGGTGCAGTCGTTTTGTCGCGGCTGCTTTTTTTCATAAAAGGAGAGATATGTATTATTTAAAAACTTCGGCATGTTTTGACAGTGCGCACTTTCTTCACGGATATAACGGCAAGTGCGCGAATATCCACGGTCATCACTGGATTGTGGAAGTAAAGATAAACGGCGAAAAATTGCAAGAAAGCGGCGAAAAGCGAGGTATGCTT
>CATKCE010000045.1 GCA_949744905.1 uncultured bacterium | reverse complement strand
CCGCCACCGTAAACAGAAAAGCCACGACGGCAAGCCCCAACGACAAAAACACTATTCCCGTCACGCGCTTTGCCTTGCTCGTAGGCTTTTTGCCGTCGAACGTTCCGCCGTACACCATAACGTCGGACGCGCCCATTACCTTCATGCCGTAAAAGCTGGCGGGACCGGACGCGGTCTTATACGAGTGCTCGCCGTGCACCATATTGCCGGTAAAAGTGCCTCCGTATATCCTCACGCGGGTATTGTCACCTGTCGCCGATATGCCGTTGCAGTAATTCGCGGCGTATTTTCCGTTATAGACCGTGATGTTTCCGTCGCGCGCGATAACGGCGTGCCCGCCGCTGAGATTGGGATAAAATCTCCACGTGTTGAACGTTGCGGTATTGAGATTTTCCGCAACCGGATAATGCTGAAAATAATGCACGTTGCCGGTGGTATTTATGATTATATCTTCCGCGCCGCCGTCAATCGAATCGGACGCACCGCTGCCCAATGTTACCGAGCCGCCCTGCACCTTTACGCCGCCGCCCACCGAGGACAAGATATCGGCATGGCGTATGTTTATGACAGCCGTTCTGCCGCTATCCTGCGTGCAAGCCACGGCAAAACTCTTTATCACCACGTTATCGAAGTACACATCATCGCCGGATGCGGAAGTATCGTAAAGATCGAAGTCGTTGTACAGTCCGCGGAATTCGCACCCGAACAGCGCTTCCGACTCGAATGTTCCGCCTACTACGCGCACTCCGTTGGTGTTCTCGTACGGCTCGCCTATCGACCCGTCGTCGTTTACCTGCCACGGCATATAAATGTTATAACGGTGAATGCCGGCTTCGGTGGCTATCTTGTTGTACGCCATGCACTGGTCGCTGTCCAGTCCCACGCGGTTTATGTAACATTTTACTTCGTAAGAGGCGAGAGTTCCGTCAACGTTGTTGTTAAGGTAAATATTTCCGCCGCGCAGATTCACTGCCGACGCGTTGTACGCATGTATCTTGCCGCCGTTTACAAACGTCAGCGTGCCGTTATCCACAGCCACGCCCATTTCCTGCGAATGTATCTCGGAATTATCCAAAAGCACTTTTCCGCCCGGATACTTGCTCGAATCGAGGTACACTCCCACCGACGCCGCACGCATAGCCTCGGGGTCGGACGACAAGCACGGTTTACCCGCCTTATCCACCCATTCCGCGTCTTGCGGGATATTTGCCGTACCGTCGGCGTTAAGCCCCTCGTACGTCTTTTCTTCGCCCAGCAAGATATTGCAGTTTTTCAATTTTATGTTTACCGCGCGCTCGGCATCGGCTATCTTGTTTACGGCAAATACGCCGTAACTTGCGTTATCCTTTTCAAGCGTGAAACTACTGCCGGTAAGATCTATGTTGCCGCGGGTGGCAAAAATACCGTACGAATGCGTTCCTCTAAGATCGAACGTCAGATCGTTGCCCGTAAGGCTGCTGACCTCGGCTTCGGGACGACCGCGCGACAATATCCCTATCGTCGTTTTAGGCCGCGACGTCTGTCCGCTTTCAAGCGGGTATTTGTCGGTGATGTTTTTATTTACCGTAACGGCGGTATTGTCGAGATTGAGCGTTCCGCCGTTTATAAACAACGCCGCGTCGCGGTACTGTCTGCCCTCGGGGAACACTCCCGCGCCTCCGTCGGACGACGGCTCGTCTCCCACTTTGAAAGGATCGTCGCCATGCGAGATAGTGGCGGTCTTTATTATAGAGGTGTTTTGCATGTTGACAGTACCGCCGCTTACCGATATCGCGCTGCCGTTATACGACTCGGCGGAAGCTATCTGCCTTATATCCAATACGCCTCGGGTGCAAAGTATGCAGGCGTTTTCGCCGTACTTTGCCGAGTTGTTCCGCGTTTCGCCAGCTTTGAGCGGCGGCAACGAATCGGGGTCCACCGTAGCGAATTTGCCGGAAGTGCTCACAGTCATTGTGCCGCCGTTCATAAGAACGCAGTACGTGTGCCACGTGCCGAAATACGAATAAAAACTTCCGGCATCGGTCCCCGCCTTGTTTGTGGCGGTGACGTTTACGTTGAGCACGCTGTCGGGGTTTTGCATGGAAACCGCGGCGTAACCCGGCGCTTCGGTCTTACCGGTCTCGGCGTTGAATACCGATTCGGCCATGGACGCTTCGATATCGTCGTTGTAGCCGAACACCATAACGCCTATTGTACCCTCGCCCTCGGAAGTCGTGTACGAAAGTCCGTCGGAAGTAAGGCGGTATTTATATGCAAAATCCGCCTTAGACACATCGAACGTATTAAAATCAACTCCGTCGCCGCGGTCCACAGCCACGTAACAGTACGTGTCGCGGTCAACAGCCTTGTTGCCGCCTATGTAATAGTCCTCGTCGAAATACACGTTGCCGCCCTCGTCGGCGGAACGCAGAGGCAATATCGGCATGACCGCAGTGCGGGAAGAATCCGACCCGTCGGGATTAAGAAGCGTTACAGATATCCCGCTCCCCTTGTTTATCTCGTCTATAAGAGCCTTTTGCGCGTCGGTAAGTTTTCCTACGTATTCCTTGGGGCGCGGTACGCTTTCAAACTTGCCGCCGTACACATTGAGCCTTCCGCCGCGCACCGTAAGAACGCTGCCGATCGGGTTGTAAAGCCCGCCCTGCGTTTTTTTACCGGTATCGACTATGGTGAGCGTTTTGCCCGAAGGTATGGTTATAAGGCTGTCGCGGCTGTTGCGCTGTATCTCTTTGTCGTTTAAGTCTATGGTAAGGTCGCGCTTTAAGTCCAGCGAATCGCCGGTCATTATAATGGGACCGGTCAGTTTGTCCGAAAGTTTTACGTACCCGTAACCGCTGGTTATTGCGTTGAACAGATCCTGCTGCGACCCTATCTCGGCGGGCATCTGGGTCTCGTAATCCAGGTTTCCGCCCTCCATCTCGGTGACGTATTTGGCGTCGGAAAAAGCGTACGTAAGCGACAAAACCAACAAAGCCGCCGTCAGGCACATAGCCGCCAGCGTCATGTAAAGTTTTGCATGTTTTTCCGTACTTTTCAAATTTCCTGCCTCCGTAGCCGCAAACGTTTTACGGCAAAGCGCTCAATTACGCCCTCTGCGTAAACACTACCGCCAACTTAGCGGGCGAAGTGAGCCCCACGCAGTCGCGCGCGTTTACTTTATACCATTCCCCCGCGGCGTTTTCCTTTATCTCCAAAACAGGTTTGCCGGAAGCGTCGAACTCCCAGCCTCCGCCGTCGGTCGCCCAACGACATGCGTATTCGTTTTCCACGTCGGGGAGCCGTTCGGGCCGTATGAAAGATACGGTACCGTCGTCGTTCTCGCTCGTTTCCCACAAAAACGCCGGATCCCACACTGTATTTTCAAAAATCGCCGAATCGCGGGCTTCGCGCAAAACCAGACGGAACAAAAACGACTTGGACGCCCCGCCGGTAAGCACGTATTCGTAAGGGTCGGCGGTATACGAAAGATTTACCGTAATGCGGTAAAACTGCAGTTCGGCCGGCACGGAAACAGACACCGGAGCAACAAAATGCTCGGCGCCGTTATCATCGGTTCTGTATGTGGCAAAAGTATCGGTAATCGATACCGAATATATTTTATCCTGTAATACGGCGCACGGACTATCCGTATCTATCCCCAGTTCGCCGCCTGAATTTATCAGCTCGGCATAGTCGTTTTCTATCTTAACGCCGTCCGCCGTTTGAACTACATTGTAAAGTTTGAGAGTAGCGGGATCAAGACTAAGCAACGCGCTCGCCTTTTTGGCATCGGTCAGTCTTTCCGCTGCATCGTCCTCGCGTCCGCTTTCCGGCGTTTTAAGTTCGACAAGCTGGAACATCGCGTGCTCGGCAAACTCCTTGGGAAGATAAAATACAAAGCCGAACTCGTATTTAAGCCCGCTCGGTTTGCCGTAATTGCTTACCGTGACGACCGATTCGGAATACGAATTCATGCGCACGGGCTGCGTATTGTCGGTAACTTTTTGCATAAACGGCGCGTTGATAAACGAATCGTTCCCCCCCCCGCCGTTTACGGTAAATCCGCAATCTATCTTAGCCGTGCCCACTCCGCCGGATTCCACGTCGGAACGCGACACGTACCGGGCGTACGAATAAGACGAAAAAATAAGGGAGAGCACCAACAAAAGGCATGACGCTCCGAGAAATATTTTTGCGCCGTGTTTTTTTAATACCTGCGTATCGGTGACCTCCTTTTACTTTATTTTTCAAGCCGTAAAAGAAAAGCAAAACCGTGATGAGGTTTTTTTGAACTGCCCATCGCAATAAAATTATATAAGCCCGATATTCAAATACCTACTCACGATACGCCGTAATTATACCACAATATCGCCGTTTTGTAAAGAGCATGATCGTCACGCGTCGGCATTTTTTTCACATATATTGCCAATTTCGACGCGAAAACGCGCATTTTAGAGATGTCAAATGTTTACAAAGGGCGTAAAGCCTTACTCTCGAAGATTATTCCGATGATACCCGCGCCGGTGTGAGCGCCAATCACAGGACCGCACCAGCCTATGCGTACTTCGCACCCGAACGCGTCTTTAAGCATAGCTGCGGCTTCTTCGGCGTTATCCATGGCGTCGCCCTGGGCTATGAACACTTTATTAACGTAAGGAGCGTATTTTTTGATGTTTTCGATAACGTAATCCATGCTTTTGCGAAAACCGCGCGCTTTGTGAACGACGCGCAGTTTGCCCTCGCGGTCAAAGGACAATATCGGTTTTATCTTCAACAGATTGCCTATAGCCGCCGCGACGCCCGACACCCTGCCGCCTCTGCGCAAATGGTCGAGGTCGTCCACCATAAACAAGACGTGGACGCGCTTTGTAAACTCGCGCAATATCTCCGCCGCCTCGTCGCCGTTTTTGCCTGCGGCGCGGAGCGAGAGCGCTTTATCCAGCACAAAATTGTGCACCTGTGTCGCGCCCAACGAATCAACGATATTTATCTTACACTCCGGATGACGGTCGCACACCGCCTTGGCAGCCATACAAGCCGACGAGTACGTCGCCGAAAGCCCGCCCGAAAGCGTGATGTGCAAAACGTCGTCCGCGCCTCCCGCGACCAGCTTTTCAAAATATTCTTCGTGCGCGAACGCCGTTATCTGGCTTGTGGTGGGCATAGCTCCGCCCCTGACCTTGGCGTAAAAATCCTTGTATTGCTCGTCCCTCGTAAAATCGTCGGGATACGTTTCGCCGTTTATGGTAAACGTGAGCGGCACCCACGGAATACCGGCGGCATCGAGATCGCAACGAAGCACGTCGCACGACGTATCGGTGGAAATGGTAAGCATAAAAAAATTCTCCCGTTTCTATCTTTGTATAATATTATACAAAAAACCTCTTATCAATGCAAAAAGAAAACCCGCGGACGCAGGTTTTCTAATGGAATTCTAATAAACGGAAGATATTTTCGCTTTTCAGCGTATCGCTCCGCCGCCGAGACACCTTTCGTCGAGATACGCCACCGCGTACTGTCCGGGAGTTACGGCGCGTTGCGGAGCGTCGAATTCGATATGCGCGCCGCTATCGGTAAAATACAGAGTCGCTTCCTGCGCAGGCTGACGGTAACGTGTCTTTACTTTGCAGCGCAAAGTATTTTTCGCGGGGCGTCCGCCTATTATATTGAAGCCGTCGGTATCGCAGGCGCTCGACATGAGTTCGTCTCCCTCGCCGCATTTTACCACGAGGCGGTTGTTCTCCATATCTTTACTTACGACAAACCAGCGGTTTTGCTCCTCGCCCGCAACCCCGCCTATACCCAGCCCGCGACGCTGACCCAAAGTATAATACATAAGTCCGTCGTGTCTACCGAGTTTTTTGCCGTTGACGTCCACTATGTCTCCGGGCATCGCCGGCAGATACTTGGACAAAAACCGCTTGAAATTCCGTTCGCCTATAAAACAGATACCCGTTGAATCCTTTTTCTTTGCCGTGACGAGCCCCAACTTTTGCGCCGTGTCGCGCACTTCGCTCTTTTGCATACCGGCAAGCGGAAATATCACGTTATCCAGTTGGCGCGAATTTACCTGGTTTAGAAAATACGTCTGGTCTTTATTCTTATCGGCGGCCTCGTAAAGCATAGTTGTGTCGTCGCAACGCTTTACAGCGCAATAGTGCCCCGTAGCTATAAAGTCGGCGCCCAGACGCCTTGCATACTCGGAAAACGGACCGAATTTTATCTCGCGGTTGCACAACACGTCGGGATTGGGCGTGCGTCCTTTACGGTATTCCGACAAAAAATACTCGAACACTCTGTCGCGGTATTCCGCCGCGAAATTCACCGAATACGCGGGTATGCCGAGACGCGAACACACCGCGCGCGCGTCCTCCCAATCGGAAGCGGACGAGCATGCGGAATCGTCCACGTCCTCCTCCTCCCAGTTATTCATGAAAAGCCCTATAACGTTGTAGCCCTGCTCGCGCAACAGATACGCCGCGACCGACGAATCCACGCCGCCCGAGATCCCTACTACGACTGTTTTACCGTTTTGTTTCATTTTACGGTTTTCCTCATTCGACTTAAAAAGCTATGCGTGACGTCGCGTTGAGCGACAGATCCGCAAGTCCCAAACCGTCGCGCGCCATAAAGTACGCCCGAGACGCCACCATTGCGGCGTTGTCGGTACAAAGCGCCGGCGCGGGATAAGTTACATCGAATCCGTTTTCGCGTCCCGCGACGGCGAGACAAGCGCGCAGATCGCCGTTTGACGCGACCCCGCCTGCGAGCACGAGCCGTTTGCGTTTTGCGCGCGACACGGCCTCGGTCACGGTCTTTACAAGCAGACTCAACGCCTCGCGCGTAAACGACGCGCAAACATCGGCGACAGGCACCGGCAAGCCTTTTTGTTTTAACGTATTTACGTAATTCACAACGGCGGTTTTAAGTCCCGAGTACGAGAGCGACAGATCTCCGCGCACTCCTTTGGGATGCTTGTATAAAGCGATACTCGGACTGCCTTCGCGCCCCAGCCTCTCTACGTTGGGGCCTCCGGGATACGGCAACCCGAGCACGCGCGCGACTTTATCGAACGCTTCTCCCAAAGCGTCGTCCAAAGTGCCGCCCAAAGCGACAAAAGAGTTATGATCGGGAACGTCGAGTATGAGAGTGTGCCCGCCGCTTGCCACAAGTGCGCAAAAAGGAGGTTCGAGCAGAGGGTCCGCAATATAATTTGCCGATACGTGGGCCTCTATGTGGTTTACGGCTATTAAAGGTTTGTTTATCGCGTAAGCGTAAGCCTTGGCAGACGAAACTCCCACCAAAAGCGCGCCTATGAGCCCCGCGCCGTACGTAACAGCTACGGCGTCCAGCATATCAGGCGATATCCCGGCTTTTGAAATGGCTTCGTCTATTATGCCGGGAAGAGCGAGAGTATGGTTGCGGCTTGCTACTTCCGGCACAACGCCGCCGAATCTTTTGTGTATATCTATCTGCGAGGCGACGACGTTGCCGAGCACTTCTCGGCCGCCTCGTACCACAGCCGCCGCCGTCTCGTCGCAACTGCTTTCTATACCCAAAATAAGGGCGTCTTTATTGCCCTTTAACGCATCGAATTTCAGTTTTGCGGTGTCCTTATACATATCGCATAAGCCCGGATCGGGCCGAATTTTCAAGACAGAAAACGCTTTTCAGCTTTTTCTTAAATAGTCGAAGATGAATTCCGCTATATCTCCGTCCATAACGGCCTGGACGTCCGGCTTTTCGTACCCGGTGCGGTGGTCTTTTACCATCGTATACGGCTGGAATACGTAAGAACGTATCTGGCTGCCCCATTCTATCTTTTTCATCTCGCCTTTTATGGCGTTGGCTTTTTCTTCCATCTCGCGTTCGCGGAGTTCAACGAGTTTGCTTAAAAGCATCTTCATCGCCGTCTCGCGGTTTTGGATCTGGCTGCGTTCGTTCTGGCACTGCACCACTATCCCCGTGGGCAAATGGGTTATGCGCACGGCGGAGTCGGTCTTATTTATGTGCTGACCGCCCGCGCCGCCAGAGCGGTACGTATCCACCCTGAGATCCTCGGGATTTATTTTTACGCTTTCGTCGTTTTCTATCTCCGGCATGACTTCAAGGCTCGCAAAGCTGGTATGGCGGCGGGCGTTGCTGTCAAACGGCGAAATGCGCACAAGACGGTGCACGCCTTTTTCGGCTTTGAGATATCCGTACGCGTTGGGTCCGACCATGCGGAAAGTAACGCTTTTTATGCCCGCCTCGTCGCCGGCGAGATAGTCGAGTTCTTCGTAAGTAAAACCGTTTTTGTCAGCGTACATCTTATACATGCGGTACAGCATCTGGGTCCAGTCCTGAGCCTCGGTGCCGCCGGCCCCGGCATGCAGAGTGAGTATCGCGTTGTAATGGTCGTATTCGCCTTTTAGCAGAGTTTTAAGGTGGAGCTTTTCCACCTCGTCTTCTATCTCGCAAAGCGCGGCGTCGACCTCAGCTATAAGCGCCTCGTCGCTCTCACCCTCCGCCATTGCTATAAAGTCGGTTATGTCCTCTATCTTCTGCCGCTTGGCTTTAAGGTCGGCAAGCAAAGACGAAACGTATTTAGCCTCGGCGTTTATGCTTTGCGCGCGTTTTAAGTCCTTATAAAGATCGGGATCCTGCTGTTTTGCGGAAAGGTCGGTCAACTTCAAGTCGAGTTCGTTTTCGTTAAATGCTTCGCAACAGCCGTCGAATTTTGCTTTGAGCGCCTTTGCGCGCTGTTTCTGCTCGTCTAATATCAACATAACCAAATTGTACCATAACGCTTTGTCAAAGTCAAGAACAACGCAGACGCATAGCGCGTATAACTCCGTCCGGGCTACCTTCGTTTTTTATTTTACATTTTGCGTGAGCGGTGCTACAATATTTACGGAAAACAATCGAGCGGAGACATAAAATGTATTCAAAAACGAATCGCGTAAAAAAATTTGTCAAAGTGTTAGCGGCGGCAGTCCTCGTTTTGTGCCTGTGCCTTGCGGTGTGCGCGTGCGGACGCGACGCGGCTCCCGACTCAGGCGGCGATTTAGAAGGAACGGAAAATCCGGGGACTCCGGAAACGCCAGATAGACCCGACGAAGAATGGTCCCGCGTATACGCTCTGCCGGAAGCGGACTCGGTAAACGCAAGGCTTATCGAGATATACGGCTCGCATGAAAAAACCTATCTTCTCGGCAACGCTATCCAGCGCATGCCGTGCCCGGAAAACGGCGCGTACATGACGTTTAACATGCGGTACGAAGTCGGACTGTACGCGCGCATGATATTGGAAGACGCGGTAAACGAATTCAACGAAGTGTTCGCGGTGATAAATCCGAATTACAGATTCAGAATAAACTACTCGCCGAACCAAAGCGACTTTTCGGATAAATACTCGATCCGCATGAACATTACCGACAATTTTTCGTCGCCCGACGTTATGGGTACCGCGCAAGTCAGCACAGGCGAATATCTCGGTAACTTCGGGATAACGCTCAAAGACACTACGCTGGACGATATCCGCTACCTAATGCTCACGTTCCGCCACGAGTTCATGCACCTTTTGGGCGCAGGAGACGCGTATGCAAATCCCGTTGCCGACAAGACCACCGTAATGCAGAATTACAACAACACAGTTTACCGGAGTTTTTCGCAAAGCGACGTGGCGTTTATAGACGCGTATTACCGAAACCCCGCCAATTCCCGCTCCGACGAAGAAATAAGAGCTTATATAAACGGATACGAAAACGAGAATACCCACTCGCAGGAAAAACTCTTGTCAAAAATCCTGAAAACCGCGCTGCAAAATTCCGATTCCGCTACGCTTACCGCGCAACTCGACGGACTGCATTACGAAAACTCGACAGGATTAAAAGCCGTTATCCAAGACGGACTTACTTTCGACCCGTCTTTCGGCTCGGATAAAATAAGTTTTACCGAACTTTCGTACGCGGACGGCTATAAGCCGAAAGACACGTTTTACGGATGTTTCGACCCGGGAACCGGACAATACGAACACGGCACAAACCGCGGAAACATGTCTTTTTCGAATTGGTCCGGATACGCCGACTTAGGAGGCGGGATACTGCTTGCCATGCCGGGCGGTACCGATAACATGACTCTGTTTGCGCGCGCGGAAAACTATGCGCTCGCTTTTCACGCAAACGGACTGCACCTCGGCAACGATTACAAATATTTCTTAACGCTGTCCGAGATAGAGTTGCCGCTGTTGCGCGTTTACTCTTGTTAACGACCCCGCGCATAGCTACTCAAACGATATTAAAAGTTCCGCCGTTACGACGGAACTTTTATTTATCATTATGTCGACACTCTTACAATATTATCGACTTTTCGGGCGGCGCGTCATATTTTACGCCGTCTTTGATTATGCTTACGGCGCGCGTAGCGCGGTATTCGGTCTTGTCCCCGAGCAATTTTACGTATATCTTTCCTCCGCCGGCGATCGGTATAACGCCTTGTGCGGAGTCGAGCGAGCAACGCTTGCGACAGTATCCGTAACAGTATTTTCCCGCATCGAAGCGCGGCTCGAGTCCCAATACGTACCGCGAAAGTTGCCATGTGGGACAACCCGACCACTCGTGGCAATGCGACCATCTGGTATCGAACACTTCGCACAAAGTGTTATCCTGATCGAGAAGCCAGCCCCAGCATTTGCGGTACTGGTCCAAAACGAAGTCGCCCTCGCCCGCCTCCCACAACGCGCGGAAAACGTAATGCGAGAAATAAGGAGTAATGATCCGTTTGTCGGCTTTATCCGGCGCGCCGAGACGCGGCGCGTCGGGATCGTTCGGAAAACAACTCAAATAGTGGCGTTTGATAAATTCCGCGCACTCGCGCACGTCTTTACCGTCAAAAAAATTTTGACCAAGAGCAAGCGCCGCGCGGTGCAGACCGACGTTTTCCCACCCGCCTTTTTTTGCTCCGTCGAAATACTTCTTTACAGCCGAGCGCACCACAGACCGTAATTCTCCGGCATGCACCGCCTGCCCGTCTTTTCCGAGCATCTCCGCCCACTCGGCGTACGCTCCGAGAGCCGAATAAAAATACAGATCCGACGCCGTATCGCTTTCACCGTAATCGGGAACGTATCCCCAGTCTATAAACGACCAGTGCATGTTGCGGTCCAGTCCTCCGACGCCGAGTTTCGACTCGAAATAGCGGATATTGTTTTCCGCATATCCGAACAATTCTTCCAAAAGCGTTCTATCGCCCGTCATACGGTAATACTCCACGCAGGCATTAACCCATTGCAGAGCGTACGTGGACACGTGCTCTACTCCGCCCGGACACAGCCCCGCGACGCAACCGTCGGGAGCCGCGCACCATGTCGCATGAGTAAGTCCTCTCCGGATAATGCGCATATCGCCGTATGCGACCGAGCATATATTCATGCCGGCGCCGACCACGTCTCCGGTCCATTCTCCCCGCTCGCGCGTCGGGTTATCTATGACAGCGTCCTCGGCACACGAACGGAAAGTCTCGATGCCTGCGTTCCATATACGCGTTATAAGTTCGTCGGCGCAAGTAAAATTTCCCTCCGGCGCGCCGAAATATCCGCGCTCGTAAAATTTTATATCGACATCGGAAAAGTCGCGCACGCCTAAAAGATGTATCTCGACGTATCGTCCGCCGTGCGGGATAAAACTTTCAAAGTCGTTTTCACCCTCTTTTAATTATACCTGTCCATATTGCATGACGTTCCGCCGGAAAGCGTTATCCAGGGCGATACCCGCCCGGATTGCAACGTCTCGCAGTACGCAATCTCCATGACCGCTCCCGCGGGAGCCTTTACACGCGCTTCCCAATGCAAAAGCCGCACCTTGCCCAAATCGTATCTAAGCCATATTCCGTCGCACCCGCGGTCAACGCCGCACATAGTACGCAGAAAAAAGCGCACCGGTCTGTCGTCTCCGGCGTATCCGAAATTTTCGCAAAGTCCGCCGCTCGCGTAAGTACGCAACCAAAAGGAAAGGCCTCTACGGGCGCGTTCCACCCGCCGTCGTCGAATTCCGCGTTAATGAATAGAGGTATCGAATTCAGATCCCGCTCCTCGCTGTAACCGAGTTGCGGGTTGATCCTGCGTTCAAGATAAATGCCGTCTATCAGCGCCGTTTTGACGCCGTATCCGATTTGCTACCCGCGGCATATAAATTCGGCGCCTAAAAAAGGCGGCATTTTTTTGAGTATGCGCGTATCGACGTCGTCGGCGCGCACTTCCGCCGCCAACACGTGTCTGCCCGCCGCAAGCGTAACTTCCCTTTCCTCGTACTGCGGATGATCAGCGTCGAATCGGTAAGGTCCCTCGGTAAAATATCCGCCGTCCAGCCAGGAACGGAACCACACGCGCCGAAAACGCGGATATTTACGATCTCTCTCGGCGGAACTCAAATCGAATACGAATCGGAAAGCCGCGGTACATGGTCCGCAACCTGGCTTGGCGTCCGCCCAATAAAAGCGCATATTTTCCTCCTTAACGTCGACTTTACAAATCTTTTATACCGTAATTATATATTACCGAAAACGTCTTTGCAAGCAAAACCCGTACCGCTCTTTTGTGCGATAATGTAGATTTTTTGCGAAACTACCTATACTTTTTTACCGACGCTGGACGAAAACCGCGCGAGGCTTTCGGCTTTTTAACGTAATCGGAGTTTACCCGTACGGCGTTGAGTATCGCAAGCACCGCCACTCCCACATCGCCGAATACGGCTATCCACATATTGGCGATACCAAACGCCGACAGCGCCAGTATGGCGAGTTTTACTATGAGCGAAAAACATATATTCTCGGACACTATCGCCATGGTCTTTTTAGCTATACGTTTACAAAGGGTTATCCCGCGCAGATCGTCTTCCATCAGCACGATATCCGACGCTTCTATCGCAGCGTCGCTTCCGACGCCGCCCATAGCAACGCCGACGTCCGAACGCATCAATACCGGCGCGTCGTTTATACCGTCGCCCACAAAGCACAAAACGTCTCCTTCGGCTTTATCCGCAAGCATCCTCTCCGTTTCTTCCACTTTGTTCTGTGGCAAAAGCGACGCTTTATACCCGAAAAGGCCTATTTTATCCGCGACGCTCGCCGCTATCGCATCGTTGTCTCCGGTGAGCATGACGGTTTTGCAACCCATGGCGCCAAGCTCGTTTACCACCTCGGCGGATTCTTCCTTTATCTCGTCGGAAATAAGGAGCGAACCGATAAATTCGCCGTTGCGCGCAACGTATACCACCGTGCCCAGTCCATCCTCCTTAACAAAGTTTATGCCGTGCATCTCCATGAGTTTTTCGTTGCCGCAGTATATAGAGTCGTCTCCTTTTACAGCTTTAACGCCCGCGCCCGCCACGTTTGTCAGCGTATAGCCGCCCTCCGCCTCTTTTCCGTAAGCCGAAACCACGGAGCGCGCTATTGGATGGACGGAATCCTTTTCCGCAACGGCGGCAAGTCGAAGTATCTCCTCCCGCCTGCTTTCCGGCGATACAGCCGTTACCGCGAAACTGCCTTTGGTGAGCGTCCCGGTCTTATCGAAAACGAATATGTTCGCCTTATTGAATTTTTCGAGATAATTGGAGCCTTTGACGAGTATGCCGTATTTTGATGCCGCGCCTATTCCGGCAAAGAACGACAACGGTACGGATATCACGAGAGCGCAGGGGCATGACACCACCAAAAAGCCGAGCGCGCGGTATATCCATGCGGACCAGTCGGACGTAATGAGTCCGGGTATAACGGCAAGCAGTACCGCCGCAACGACCACGGCGGGAGTATAATATCTTGCAAACTTAGTGATAAAATTTTCCGCTTTGGACTTATGTCCCGACGCGTTTTCCACGAGGTCGAGAATTTTGCTCACGGTGGAATCGTAAAACTCCTTAGTCACCTCCGCTTCGACTTGCGACGTGACGTTAACGCATCCGCTTATTATCTCTCCGCCCGCGCAGACCTCACGCGGCATGCTTTCGCCGGTAAGAGCCTTTGTATCCAAAGAAGTGGAGCCTTTTACCACAACGCCGTCGAGCGGCACTTTTTCACCCGGATTGACAACTATTATGTCGCCGATCTTTACTTCCGCGGGGTCCGCTCTCTCGATCGTGTCTCCGCGCTTTATGTTGGCGTAGTCGGGGCGAATGTCCATGAGCGAAGAAATCGATTTGCGCGACTTTGCGGTAGCGTAAGACTGGAACCACTCTCCCGCCCGGTAAAACAAAAGCACGGCGCACGCTTCGTCTGCGCCCTCCGTCCCGCGCCCCGATACGCCGTTATAGATCGCAAGCGAAAACGCGCCCAGCGTCGCGACGCACATAAGAAAATTTTCGTCGAATATCCTGCCGCGCACGATATTGCGCGCCGCCTTTTTAACGACGTCGTAACCTACGACGACGTATACGGCAAAATACAGCGAAAACGGAAACAACCATCCGTAGCTACCGCCGAACACGCCGTCCAGTCCTACCGTTTTATCTGCGATAAATATCGCGACGAACAGCGGCAGCGCTACGAGTATGCGTATAAGATTCTTTTTTTCTTTCGCGCTCAGGGAAAACTTTTTCACAACTCTCCTCCTTTTACGCTCAAAGAATTATCCTGCAGTCGGGCTCTATCTTTTTGCAGACTTTTACGACCTCTTTCATTACGTCGTCGAATATAGCGTCGTCGGCTTCGACAGTCAGCTTTTGCGCCATAAAGTTTACGTTTGCAAAAGTCACGCCGCTTATCTTCGCTATCGCCCTCTCCATCTTTGTCGCGCAGTTCGCACAGTCAAGGTCTTCCGTTTTAAACACTTTTTTCATGATTTTTTACCTCCGCATATTATTACAGCCGCGTCGCGGCACGTCTTGATATTATTGAGCACTTGCATTATTGAGTAATTATTCAAATATTTTGCCTTAAAAAGCAGAGCAGGGCTCTGCAATTCGATTCATTCGTTTACGTGCGTCAAACCGTATTCGAGTATTTTAGTAACGTGGTCGTCGTCCAAAGAGTATTTGACTTCCTTGCCCTCTTTCGTACCCTTTACGAGTTTCGCCGACCTGAGCACCCTTAACTGGTGAGATACCGCCGAAATACTCATTTCCAATATGTCCGCTATCTCTCCGACGTAAAGGTCTTTTATTTGCAGACATTTGAGTATTTTTGCTCTTGTCGGGTCGCCGAACATTTTGAAGAGTTCGGCAAGGCTGTATATAACGTCGTCATCCGGCAACATCTTACGGATAACCTGTTCGGTATCCGTCTTTTTCTTAACGTCATCGGTCATAAGCGCCTCCGTTATTTGAACATTTTATCAAGCGTTCAACAATATTATATGCCGTTAAAACGCATTTGTCAACGGTTTAACGGCATTTTCCGAAAAAATTTTGTACGCGCCGGACGATTTACACCGTAAATCTTACGTATGTACGGTCGTCGAAAGAATAATTGCCGTAAGCGACGCATTTTGTACCGCGCAATTCGTTTATGCACAGAATATCCTTTTTCAAAAGCGCGGCGAGAGTCATCTCGCTTTTGGCGAGCGTACCCTCTATTACCAGATAACCGTCGCTGCAAAGCACTACCTCCTCTCCGCTATCCAATTTAACGGAACGTATAAGTCCGCTCATCACCGTGCCGCCGTTAATGCACGCGCAAAACACCGTGCCGACTTATAAGATAATCAAAAAAGACCCGTCTGCAAATCTGCAAACGGATCCTTCCTGTTTTCCAAGCGAAATTATTTCTCGCTGATAGCGCCTACGGGGCATTGTCCCTCGCATGCGCCGCAATCGATACATTCGTCGGCGTTGATCTCGTATTTATCCGCGCCTTCGGAAATCGCGCCTACGGGGCATTGTCCCTCGCAGCTGCCGCATTTGATGCACTCGTCGCTGATAACTCTGGACATAGTAGTACACTCCTTTACTTTTTTATTATAAATTTATTATATCACGGTATACTTTATTTGTAAATCGATTTAGCGGTATTTTTAATTATCGGGGTTATCCGTCGCCGGAAGCTCGTCGCTTTCGTCGCCCGGGTCGTCGTCTTTGGAGCGCGGCTGGCTTTTTGGCTTGAATTTCAAATCGCTCAGCGCAAAATCGGAAAACGCGACGCTGTCTTTCTCTTTATTCTCTATTTTAAGACGCACGGTTTTGGACAACTGGTTTACGCTTATTACCGTGCCGGTCTCGCCCGACGCCGCCGTTACGACCGAGCCTACCTTGGGCATCATCTTGTTCACCTCGGCGTAATAGTCGTTTTCGTACGCAAGACAACACATGAGCCTGCCGCACAGTCCGCTTATTTTTGCGGGATTGAGCGACAAACTTTGCGTCTTAGCCATTTTTATGCTTACGTGGGCGTAATCCGACATGTGGTCGCTGCAACAGCACGCTCTGCCGCAGGGAGCTATACCTCCGATCATCCGGCACTCGTCGCGCGCGCCTATCTGTTTGAGTTCTATGCGCGTGTGGAACGTCGCCGCAAGGTCGCGCACAAGATTCCTGAAATCCACTCTGCCGTCGGCGGTAAAGTATATTATAAGTTTGCCTGCGTCGAAGGTGTATTCCGCGCCGACAAGTTTCATCTCGAGACCGCTCTCGCGTATCTTTGCAGCAATCTGCGGATAAGCCGCTTCGCGCTTTTCAAGAAGCTTATCGTGCTTTTCCTTATCCTCGTCGGTGGCGACGCGCACCACAGGCATGAGTTTGCCCACTATCTTATCGTCGCCGACGTCGCTTTGCGGCATGCTCACAGTGCCGTAGTCCTGTCCGCGGCTGGTCTCCACCACAACATCGTCTCCGACTTCGAGTTCGAGTTCGCCGGGAGCGAAATAGTACACTTTGGGATTGAAGTCGAATTTTATTCCAACTATTTTAGGCATTTCGCCTTTACCTCCAATATCGAAAAAAGTAATTCGTCGGTAACGCCCGCGGCGTTTCCGTAAAGCCGTATACGTTCGCGCGCTCTTTTAAGAATCGGCATTACGGCAAGACAAGTGCGGATATCGTACTCGCGCGACAATGCGATTATATCGCTTATCGCCGGTTTTAATACCACAGCGTCCGCGCCGCAAGCCCAGTACGCCATTATGTCGCGGAAGATTATCTCGAAAAAATCTATCACCTGCGGCATTCTATCCTTTGCGGCGGTCATAGCGCCGGCATACGGAAGTATCTGCGGAGAACGCTTTACGTTAAGAAGAAAATTCACAGCGCTTTCGTACGCTTCGCGGTTGTGCGGATCGCGCGCGAACTTTTCCGCGGCGCCTATGTTGCCTCTGCCCACCGCCGCCGCAAACAGCGCCGTCACCCTGTCGGTTCCCGACTCTATCAAAGCGTTTTCTATTTTTTCCACCGAAAATTCTTCAAGACGCACAGCCGCGCAACGCGAAGTCACGGTCGAAAGCAGGTCGTTTCCGTTGGAAAAGATAATGAAACGCGCCGACGCGGGCGGTTCTTCCAACGTTTTCAGCATTTTGTTCTGGACCGCTTCGCTCATCGGTTCGGAAGGCGCGACTATATAGTATTTTGTGGAAAGTTCGGTGGGTGTAAGATACGCGGTATCGGTGAGATATCCTGCCTCCTCCACATCCATCTTTCCGTTTTTGCCATCGCGCGGCAACCGGACTATGTCCGCGAATCCGCCGTCGCGTATCCTCGAAAGTCCCTCCTCGTCAACGCGACCGAATTCGGCAAGACACACGAACATCGCCGCAAGAGTATCGAGAGCTTCGAAATCCGGCGATACGAAGGCGTAAGCGTGTTTAAGAGTTTTATCCCTGCAATCACGTTCTATTTCGGAATATGCGTGCGACGACGCTATTAAAGCCGTATGCCTGGTAAGCAAGTTTTACCGTCCTCCGTCAAAGTATGCCGCGACGGACAAGCGCGCAGACTATCGCTTCGTGCGTCTCGTACTTACTGCCCTCGGCCTTAAACGAAACGAAACGGGCGGGTTCGTTTTTTTCTATCGTCTTGAATCCCTCGTAAACTTTGCGATGGAATTCGATGGTCTCGCGCTCCAAACGGTCGGTATCTTTCGCGCCGCCTTTGCGCGCAAAACCTTTGTCCGGCGGCAGGTCCATAAAAACAGTGCAGTCTATCACGGCTCCGCACATCGCCGCTTTATTCAACGCGTCTACGGTGACCGCGTCTATGCCGCGGGCGTAGCCCTGATACGCCGCGGTGGAATCGCTGTACCGGTCGCAAAATACCGTAACGCCGCTCTCCAATGCGGGAATTATCACCTCTTTTGTATGCTGGCTGCGCGCCGCGCAGTAAAGTAGCAACTCCGTCATAGCGGACATATCCGAATTACCGGGGTCGAGTATCATTGCGCGTATCTTTTCGCTTATTTCGCAACCGCCCGGTTCGCGCGTAAACAAAGCGTTTATACCGCGGCTTTCGCAATATTCCTTCAAAAGCCGCAACTGCGTGCTTTTGCCTACGCCCTCGCAACCCTCTATCGTTACGAATTTTCCTTTTTTATTGCAATCACCCATTCGTCAATTCCCTATCGCGCTTTGATTACGCGCACGGCTCTTTACCGGCGTTTTACATTACAGTGCATTCGTCTTTTTACTATACCGCCCGTCTTTTTCCGGTGAGCGCGTCGTACAGTCTTTGCAGTTTTTCGTCGTCGTCGTACGGCGTAAGTATGAATACTATGCTGTCGCCGATCACCGCTTCCGGCGCTATTCCGCCGCTTATAAGTTCGCCGTATGCTTTGACCGCATCGCGTTCGGGCAGCCAGACGATGCGCGTATAATCGGTATTTTGCATACAATTTACAGTGCCGCGAAGTTTGTCCGAAAAATCTTTCAAACGTCCGTACCCGTCGCGGTTTTCGCAAGCCTCCTCCACCGACAGTTCAAGACGCTCCATCAAAGCGTAATTGGGACTCGTAGTGCCGAGTAGCTTAAGCGCAGCGTCGACCCCGCTTTCGTAAGCGCGATTTACGGCGAGCAACGCAGATTGCGTATATGCGCCGAGCGTTTTATGCGCGCTCATGTTGCAAAAGTCCGCCGTCGTCTCGAAACGGTATTTTTCCAATCCCTCGGCAAACGCGAAGTGTGCTCCGTGCGCCGAATCCGCAATAAGAGCGACGCCGTATCCGCGGCAAAGCCGCGATATCTCGATATCCGCCGTGCGCCCGAAACAATCCGGCGACGTTAAAAACACAGCCTTTGCGTCGCGGTGAGTTTTTACTGCGCATTCTACCTGTTCGACCGTAACGGGCGGAGGCAAGGCCGCGCATGACTTGGTGTATTCCGCTCCGTCGGCGCCGCTGTTAATCTTGACGGCGCGGACACCCGCAAGTTCGCACCCCTCTGCAAACGCGCGGTGCGCTCCAGCGGCGTACAGTACTTTTTGACCGCGGAACTGCCAGAGCGCGGCTTTTATACCCATACTCGACCCGCCGGTAAGATATCTTATACGGTCGACTCCGTAAATGCGGGCGGTAGCGTCTTGGGCTCTTTGTATACAGTCCGATGGAAATATCTCCTCGTTAACGCCCGACTCGGTGACGTCGCGCAAACACAGCGCGCCTTTATGTCCGGGAGTATTGAATCGGTCCCGCAGTTTGCCGCATTCGTCGATGCGACAGCTTATGATACCTTTGCCGGCCATACGCATATCAGCGGTAATACTCTATAAAACGGTTGACAAGGTAAAGCGCTTGGCAGTTTTCTTTTTTCGATTTCTTATTGCCGAATCCGCCTATGTTTACGCTGTTGGGATTTATAACAAGATAAAATTCGTCGTCCGGCAACTTGCTTTCGTCGGTAACGTCGGCGTACTTCTTTTTATATTCCTCCACGTTGCGCCAGTCGGTTTCGAATACGCTCGCGGTCCCCGTCATACACCTGAAACCGCTGACCTTTATGCCGGTGCGGCGCACTTCTCCGTTTTCGTCCTGCGTTGTGTAATATTCAAGGTCGTCTATATCAAGCCCCGACTCGGTACCGTCGGCGTTTATATCGCGCGGCAAAAGATATCCGGTAAGCAACTCGTCGGTCAAAACCACATACCCGCCGCCGTTCGCGGCGTCAAGATAACGCTTTCCCAAGACCAGAACGTCGCTCGACACCATACCGTGCGTCTGCAAGAGAGTTCCGTATTCTTTTCCCAACGGGTCTTGTGTTTCGAGATCTATGTCGCGCAGTATATTATCGCCGAAAGTGCTTCGATAATAGTTTTTGTACTTCTGCGTGCCCATATCGAGTTTAGCGCGATCCGCAAAGCCGTTTTGCGTGCGGCTTGGATAACACGAAACGAAAAACCTGACGTCCTCGTGGTCGCGCGTACGGTTTATCTGCGAAAACGCGAACACGAAAATAAATATCCCCGCCACCAGAATTATGAGATATTTGTACCAATCGTATTCGAGGTGATCGTTTATGCGCTTTTTTGTGACCTTGTTATCCATATATCGCCGCGTAACTTTGTCTCGCCCGTTACGCTTTGGGCTTCATTGTGGGAAACAGTATTACGTCTCTTATAGACGCGCAATCGCACAACAGCATTATCATGCGATCTATGCCTATTCCCAATCCTCCCGTAGGCGGCATGCCGTACTCGAGCGCGGTCACGAAATCGTCGTCCTGCGGCTGAGCTTCTTCGTCGCCGCCCGCTTTAAGCGCGGCTTGCGCCGCAAAACGCTCTTTTTGGTCAACGGGGTCGTTGAGCTCGCTGTACGCGTTGCCCATCTCTCGCGCATAGATATAAAATTCAAAGCGGTAAGTAAGCCGGGGATCGGAAGGAATCCGTTTTGCGAGGGGACTCACCTCCACGGGGTAATCGGTTATAAACACCGGCTGAATAAGTTTGCTTTCAACAAGCTGGTCGAAAGTTTCGTACAGGACATGTCCCCAACTCGACTTTTTCGGGTCTATGACGACGCCGAGTTTTTTAGCCGCCTCCGACGCGGTATCGTTATCGAGAGTATCGAAATCAACGCCGGTATATTTTTTGACCGCCTCTATCATGGTGAGACGTTCCCACGGCGCGGTAAGGTTTATCTCCGTGCCCTGATACGTTATTACGCCGGTCTTTCCCACCGACCGCGCCGCCGCGGTGAAGATCTCCTCGGTGAGCTTCATCATGTCGCCGTAGTCGGCATAAGACTGATACAGCTCCAT
Source organism: uncultured bacterium (assembly GCA_949744905.1). Classification (GTDB taxonomy): domain Bacteria; phylum Bacillota; class Clostridia; order Christensenellales; family Pumilibacteraceae; genus Pumilibacter. The sequence continues at coordinate 12,274 of CATKCE010000045.1, read as the reverse complement.
CATGGTGAATTCGGGATTATGCTTTATATCCATTCCCTCGTTGCGGAAATTTCTTCCTATTTCGAACACACGGTCGAATCCGCCCACTATGAGCCGCTTTAAGTACAGCTCGGGCGCTATGCGCATGTACATATCGATATCGAGGGTATTGTGGTGCGTAACAAACGGACGCGCCGACGCGCCGCCCGCGATAGTGTTAAGGATCGGCGTTTCCACTTCGGTAAACCCGCGTGAAATAAGGCAGGAACGCACAGCCGAAATTATTTTGCTGCGCGACTCGAATACTTCCTTTACTTCGGGATTTACGATAAGGTCCACATAACGCTGACGGTATCTTAAGTCGTTGTCTTTGAGTCCGTGGAATTTTTCCGGCAACGGCAAAAGCGATTTTCCCAAAAGTTCTACAATCTTAGCCTTTACCGAGACTTCGCCCTTATGCGTCATAAAGACTTCGCCCTCTACGCCGATAATATCGCCTATATCGGTTTTCTTGAACTCGGTATAAACTTCTTCGCCCAAATCGTTTATGCTCACGTAAAGCTGTATTTTGCCTTTACCGTCCAAAAGGTGGGCGAAACTCGCCTTGCCCATTATTCGCTTAGAGACTATCCTGCCCGCAAGCCTTACCGTCTTGCCGTCGTATTGCGCAAAGTCCGCGGTGATATCCGCGGAGTAAGCGGTGCGCTCGTAACGCACTTTTTCAAAAGGATTTTTGCCGCTTTCCACCATAGCTTTGAGTTTATCGCGGCGTACTTTTATTATCTCGTTATAATTTTCTTCGGTAAGAATTTCGTTTTCCATCGGTTACCTTCAACTTTCCGGCGTTACTTTATATTGAGTATTTTGTACACGGCTTCGCCCACGGGAGCCTTTACCACCACTTCGTCGCCCTTGCGCTTGCCTATAACGGCTTTGCCTATGGGCGACTCGTTCGATATCCTTCCCTCCATGGGATTGGATTCGTGGGTGCCCACGATGGTGTAATTGTAAACGTCGCCGCTTTTAACGTCTTTTAATTCCACTTTGCTTCCGACGTCGGCCTTGTCGCCCTTTACTTTTTCATCTATAATGGTAGCGTTGCGCAGTTTGGCCTCGATCTCTATTATTTCCGCTTCCATTTTGGCCTGCTCGTCTTTTGCGATATCGTACTCTGCGTTTTCGCTGAGGTCTCCGAATTCGCGCGCTACGCGTATCTTTTCCGCCATTTCGGCCCTGCCGTTGACTTTAAGGTCTTTGAGCCTTTCTTCGAGTTGCTTTTTGCCCTCGGCGGTCATGAAAATTTCTGCCATGTTTCACCACTCCTTATTGATAAAAACGCGATACGGCAACCAGTTGTCGCCGTTCGCAGAATTTTTGTATTTCGCTTTCGCTTTTTATATTATATACTACCTGTCCGCGAATGTCAAATTTATTTGCACCCGCAAACGAACTCGCCTATACGCGACATCGCCTCGCGCAAACGGTTCATGCCCGTGGCGTAACTCATACGCACGTGGTATTCGCCCGCCGCGCCGAAAGAATCGCCTGGCACCACCGCTACGTGTTTGCTTTTAAGCAGTTTTTCGGCAAACTCCATGCCGGTCATGCGCAAATTCTCTACGGACGGAAACGCGTAAAAGGCGCCGCTCGGCTCGGGACAGGCAAGCCCCATGGCGCGCAGTTCTCCTATCACGAACCTGCGGCGCATATCGTATTTTTCCCGCATTTCTTCAACCGCGGCGTAATTCGTCTCTTTTCCGGCGCAAAGAGCGGCGAGTGCGGCGTACTGCCCCGTCGTGGGAGCGCACATTATTACGTACTGGTGTATTTTGAGCATGGCGTCGGTCACGGCTTTCGGCGCGCACACATAGCCCACGCGCCAACCCGTCATGGCGAAAGCCTTACTGAATCCCGAAATGAGGATCGTGCGCTCGCGCATGCCCTTTACGGCGGCCACGGAAACGTGTCGGCATCCGTAAGTCAGCTCGGCATATATCTCGTCCGATATCGCGATAAGACCGCGCTTTACCACCGCGCGGCATATGGCTTTAAGCTCGTCGGCGCCGAGCACCGTTCCGGTCGGATTATTCGGGTAAGGAAGCACGACCGCTTTGGTACGCGGCGTCACAGCGCGTTCCAAAGCCTCGGGCGTGAGTTTGAAACCGTTTTCCGGCGAACATTTTACCGGCACCGCCACTCCGCCCGCAAGCGCTACGGCGGGACTGTAACTTACGTAAGAGGGATCTGGTATTAAAACTTCGTCGCCGGGGTCCAACACCGCGCGCAAAGATATGTCTATCGCCTCGCTCGCGCCCACGGTCACTATTATTTCGTCGGGCGCGTAGTCAACGGAAAACCTCGACAAAAGATATCCGCTTATTTCCTCGCGCAGACGTTTTAATCCGCTGTTGGAAGTATACGCGGTATAGCCCTTTTGAAGCGACTTTATAGCCGCGTCGCGTATTTCCCACGGAGTTACGAAATCAGGTTCGCCAACGCCCAGCGATATAGCGTCGGGATCGTCCTCGACTATGCTGAAAAATCTGCGTATGCCGCTGGGCGGTATATTCTTGACCGTACGTCCGAGTATATCGTTGTAGTTCATTGCGTTACCGCGAGTCTTTTCAGTTTTTCGCCCTGCAAGACCACTCCGTCCGATTTGTACTTTTTAAGTATGAAATGGGTGGCGGTGCTCAACACTTTATCCATGACCGACAGCTTTTCGCTGACGAATCCCGCCACTTCTCTTAAAGTTCCGCCCTCTATGAATACGGCGAGATCGTACGCGCCCGACATGAGATAAACGCTCTTTACCTCGTCGAACTGGTATATGTCCTCGGCTATGCTGTCGAATCCGCGCGAAAACTGCGGACTGACTTTTACTTCGATGAGAGCCTGGACTCCGTCGCCGCCGGCTTTTTCCTCATTTACGAGAACGGTGTATTTTGCTATAACTCCGCTCTTTTCCATATCGGAGACGGACTTCTTTATTTCGTCGGGCCGTTTTCCGAGCATTACGGCAATCGTCTCGGGCGTGATGCGAGCGTCCTCTTTGAGTACCGCGAGTATGCTTGCGTCGAGTTTGTTCATTTTTTACCTCCCGAAATACAGGCGCTTTCTATTTTTCCGCTTTTGCCGCGATATCGGCGAGCATGCCGCCCGCGAGCATTACTTTTTTAAGGCGCGGACTGAGTTCCATTACCGCGGTTATTTTCGCGCCGTTGGTTTTATCCAGCACGGTTATCGTATCGCCGGAAATTATCTCGCCCGGCGCGTCGGCAATAAAAAGTTCGTCGCCTTCTTTTATTTTGTCCTTATCCGAAGCATCGGCAAACACGAGCGGCATTATACCGTTATTTATAAGATTACTGCGGTGGATGCGCGCAAACGACACCGCCAACACTGCCTTTATGCCGAGATACAGCGGTACGAGCGCGGCGTGCTCGCGACTGCTTCCCTGTCCGTAATTGGAACCGGCTATTATAAAGCCGCCGCCGTTTTTCTTGGCGCGTTCGGAAAAATCGGGGTCGACCGGATCGAGACAGTAGTCCGACAAATACGGGATATTGGAACGGTACGGCAAAAGTTTACTGTTGGACGGCATTATATGGTCGGTAGTTATATTGTCTCCGCATACGATAAGCGCCTTGCCGGAGATATTTTTCGACAATTTACTCGATTCGGGAAAAGGTTTTATATTCGGTCCGCGCACTACCGTTACATTCGGGTGATCCTCGGGCCGAAGTATAAGGTTGTCGTTTATTTCAAACTTATCCGGCGTTTGCGCAAAAACCTGCGGAAACCGAGAAGGATCGGTAAGCGTTCCGTTTAGAGCCGTAAAGGCGGCTGTCTCGGGACTTACAAGATACACGTTTGCCGACGCCGTGCCGCTGCGGGCGTAAAAATTGCGGTTGAACGTACGCACGCTGACGGCGTTGGTCCTTGGCGACTGTCCCATGCCTATGCACGGTCCGCAGGCGCATTCGAGCACCCGCGCCCCCGCCGATATCATGTCGGCAAGCGCGCCCGACTTACTCAGCATAGTAAGCACCTGACGCGACCCGGGGCTTATAGTAAGACTCACCGAGGGATGTACGGTCTTGCCTTTTAATATTGCCGCGACTTTCGTCATGTCGGCATAACTGGAATTGGTACAGCTTCCTATGCAGACCTGGTCTACCTTTATATCCGAAAGTTCCGACACGGGTACAACGCTGTCTGGGCTGTGCGGACACGCGGCAAGAGGACGCAGAATGTTTAAGTCTATTGTGATGCCGTCGTCGTAAGACGCGCCTTCGTCGGCGGCAAGCGGAACAAAATCGGCTTCTCTGCCCTGCGCCCGCAAAAATTCGCGCGTCGTCTCGTCGGAAGGAAAAACCGAAGAAGTCGCGCCGAGTTCCGCTCCCATATTAGCTATCGTGGCGCGCTCCGGCACGGATAACGAAAGCACTCCGTCGCCGCAGTATTCCATTACTTTGCCCACGCCGCCTTTGACCGTGAGTCTGCGGAGAACTTCGAGTATAATGTCTTTTGCCGAAGTGTTTGCGGCGAGCCTGCCTTTAAGCTCTACTTTTACCACCTCCGGCATAGTAAGATACAGCGGCGCGCCGCCCATGGCGAGCGCGACGTCTAATCCTCCCGCGCCGATGGCAAGCATGCCCATACCTCCGCATGTGGGAGTGTGACTGTCCGAACCTATAAGCGTTTTTCCGGGGCGGGAAAATCTTTCGAGATGCACTTGATGGCATATCCCGTTGCCCGGTTTCGAGACGCGTATGCCGTGTTTCAACGCCACCGACTGTATGTACGCGTGGTCGTCGGCATTCTCGAATCCCGATTGCAACGTATTGTGGTCGATGTAAGCCACGCTCAATTCGGTCCTTACCTTTTCGACGCCCATGCTCTCGAATTGCAGGTAAGCCATGGTCCCGGTGGAATCCTGGGTAAGAGTCTGGTCTATTTTTATGCCTATCTCCTCGCCCGCTTTCATTTCGCCGCTTACAAGGTGCGATTTGATCAACTTCTCCGTAATGTTCATACTGTTCCGTCCCGTGAATATTTTTTCGTTATATTGTATCCGATTACTCTGTTCTTGTCAAGACTAATCGCCGGCGTTTTCGAGTTGTAAGATATCGAAATCGACGTGTTCGACAAAATCTTCCTTACGGAATTTGGCGATATTGAAAAGCGTGTAATTGCGCGCGTGGCTTTTAAGCGCCACAGGCGTGGGTATATCCATATCATGGCATATCTCGGTAAGATAGCTTATAAACTCCTGCGGGTCGAATTTATCCGCGCTGTGGTAAAGGTAACTTCGAGTTATCTTGTGATCGGCTACGGTCTTTGCCCATATCTTGAACATATTATTTATCCTCGTCCGTTTTAACGCATTATACCATATTATGCGCGATTTAACAATCGATTTTGCGACGCGGAGCAAATATAACCGCGCCGACATTTATAACAGCAGGACGACATATACTATTGTATGACCGTATTCGAAGCTATAATAATGGGACTTGTTCAGGGGCTCACAGAATTTCTGCCGATATCCAGCAGCGGACACCTTATACTTGCGGGACGTTTTCTCGGCATAGGACAAGTGAGCGTGGGTTTTGAACTGTTGTGTCACCTGGGCACTCTCGCCGCTATATGCGCGGCAATGCGCAAAGACGTCTTCGGACTTATCCGCAAGCCTTTTTCAAAGCCGGTAAAACTCATAGTTTTAGCATCGGCGCCCACGGCCGTGATTGCAGGTATAATATCGTTTTTCTTCCGCGACGCGCTCGAAGGCTCGCTTCTCGTGTACTGTTTTATAATAACCGGCATACTCCTTTTGTGTTGCGACCGCGCATCGCGCGGAAAAGCTGAAAAATCAATGATATATCCGCACGCCGCGATAATAGGCGCGGCGCAAGGCATAGCGGCTTTGCCCGGGCTCAGCCGAAGCGGCACCACCATTGCCGCCGCGACGGCTCTCGGCTACGACCGCGAACAGGCAGCCCGCTTTTCGTTTCTTATCTCCATACCGGTCATAATAGGCTCGGGGATAGTGGAACTCGCGTTGAACGGCGTCGGCTCGGGCATCAGCGCCGCCGCGCTTGTCGCCGCTTTCGTGGCATCGTTTGTAAGCGGTTTGTGTGCCGTATCGTTTATGCTGAAACTTCTTAAAAAACACAGTCTCGACGGATTTGCAATATATCTTTTCCTGCTGTCGGTATTTTTGATAATAAACGACCACGCTCTGCATCTATTTTGATCAAACGCGGATAATCGCCGCGAAAACGACACAAACTACCCGTATATCGGAGGTAGTTTTATATGGCGCAAACCGCTCATTTACGTAAACGGGCAAGCATACCCATGTTTTTCACGACAATACTAGGCACGCTTTTGCTCGGTTTTCTCGCGGGCATTTTTTCGGGCAGTAAGGCGGGATACAGTTCGCTTGTACTGCCGCCGGCAACTCCACCCGACATGATATTCCCCATTGTATGGAGCATACTTTACGTCATGATTGGGCTCTCGCTGTTCTTTATACTGCGCAAACCCGCAGTGACGGCGCAGCTCGAACACGACCGCAAAACGGCGACTATTCTGTGGTTTATACAGTTTGCCTTTAATCTGGCATGGCCGTTTGCTTTCTTTACTTTGCAGATGTACACATTCTCGTTTTTGTGGCTTGCGGCTCTGGTAGCTATAAACCTCGCGCTTACGATATATTCGTTCAGAGTATCGAGCGCCGCGGGAATCATGCTGATACCTTATCAAGCTTGGCTGATGTTCGCGCTTTATCTCAACCTGTTTATCGCAATATTGAACTGAATACAGTAGACTTAAAAACAACGTGCCCGGATAGGCACGTTGTTTTATATATATTTATTTTAGTATGCGTATCGCTCCCACTATCGGAAGTTCGTTTTGATTATCGGTTACAACGTACACTATACCGATTATGCCCAACAATAAAAGCAAAAGCGAATACACGCCGGCTATTATCCCGAACACCTTTGCGAAAAACGATCCCAACGACGTCAGTATGCCGAACACGGCGTTACCTATAACCGAAAACAACAGCAACACCAAACCTTCGTTGGCGTGGCGTATCGCGGCTTTATCGTTTTTATACAGTATCAGCGGCAGAAAAAAGAGTATTCCCCAAAGATAGCACAGAGAATACACCACCTTTTTCGCGGTCTCTCCGTTTACGTCGATACTTTGCGGCGGCGCGTTTTCGCCGTTATCGGTCTTGCCATCCGAGTTTTCCGATACCTTATCTTCTTCATTTTCGTCACGGGACATAAGTTTTCCTCCTCTCCGAAAATACTATATTTTATGCGTCGATACCGCATATTATAATGCCGCGCGGATTAAAAGTCAACAAAGCCGTATCCCTTTAACGAAAATTAAAAAGAGCGGATTTGTCCGTCCGCTCTTTTTTAACGTTTTATTTAATACTTTGATTCATAACGCGTTGTTTACGTTCCCCAAGCAAAACGGTGTTTGCCTAAGCGTCGCCGGCATTGCAACGGCGCGGGATCACTTATTAAAGTATCTGTCCAAAAAGCCCTGGAACGCCGCGCCGTGACGGGCTTCGTCCTTTGCCATTTCGTGCACGGTGTCGTGGATAGCGTCGTAGCCGAGCTCTTTTGCGCGTTTTGCAAGCGCAAACTTGCCTTTGCACGCTCCGCCTTCGGCGGCTACACGCGCTTCGAGATTCTCTTTGGTGGAAGAAGATACGACTTCGCCCAAAAGCTCGCAGAACTTAGCCGCATGTTCGGCTTCTTCGTAAGCCGCTTTTTCCCAATACATTCCGATCTCGGGATATCCTTCGCGGAATGCTACGCGCGCCATCGCAAGATACATGCCCACTTCGGTGCATTCGCCGTTGAAATTTTCTTTGAGTCCCATTACGACTTCGGCGTCTTCCACTTTTCCGTCGCCCACGTTATGAACGGTAGCCCAGGCGTTGGACGCGCCGTTATAGGGATTGAATTTTTTGGCTCCGCACTGGGGGCAAACCGTGACGCCCTCGTCTACCACGCAACCGCATACAGCACATACTTTTTTCATTTTTTTGATTCTCCTTGCTTTTATTATTTTTTATTCGGGTTTTTATATATGATCACGACAAGCCGTTATCCCCGCCGCGCTTACGCGCGCAATCGGGACATTTGCCGTATATCACCGTTTTTACCTCGTCGACTTCATATCCGACATGCCTAAGCTTGTCCGCGATATCGCCGTAACCGAACAGGTCGCTTACACTTCCGCACTCCCGGCACACGAAATGCGCGTGCGGCGACGTGTCGGCGTCGAACCGCATGCTCCCCATATCGGTCTCCACGGTAGTCAGCTCGCCGTTTGCGTCGAGTTCGCGCAAGTTGCGGTACACCGTCCCGAGGCTTATTCCGGGAACGGTTTCGCGCACTTTCCCGTACACCCACTCAGCATCGGGATGACTGCGCGTAGAGCGGACCGCGTCGAGTATCGCTTCGCGTTTTTTACTGTGTCTCACACTGCCTCCCTGCCGAAAGTTATCGGCGGCAATTAACAATAATGATTACTATTATTATAATTGATAATTAAATATTTGTCAAGCAAAAATCATAAAAAAAGACGGGACATTTCAGGTCCCGCGCTTTTTTTTATATTATCATTGTTTATCGTCGCGTTTATTTTTGCCGAACATGACCGCAGTCAAAGCAAGCAACGCGAGCGCGCCTCCGACAAATCCGAGTTCCGCGCCGGCAACGCCGCCGCAACCCGAAGATTTTCCGTCGCTTTCATTTTTTGTAACAAATTCCTTATCCTCGGTAACGCGCCAGGGAAGTTCGGGATCTTTGCCGATATCTTTATGCGCGTCGTCCGGCTCGGGAAATCCCTCGAAAACTATGTCACTGTAATTTTCAATCTCTATATAGTCCAAAACTATAAATGATTTTGCGCCCACCAGATTGAGTTCGGGGTCTATATATACCTTTATCTCATGGTTTTTATCGGGCTCGAGTCCTTCGAACTCGAATATCATCTCGCTTGACGAGCTTTCTTCGGCTCTTGCGCTGGACGAATACGGTTCGCCGTCGATAAGGACCGTGATAAAGCCCTTATCCTCGCCCTTGTCGCCGAATATCTTAAAGGAAGTTCCGCGGAAACTCGCAACAAGATAGGTCGTGTCGGGATTGGTATTATTAGAGAATACCGCGCCGCCGCCGTAATACTGCGCGCCGGAAGTGGAACCCCATCCCACTACCTGCACTTGCGCGCCGGGTATATCAAGCTTAGCGGACTTATCCTCGTCGCCTTTTACGTTTATCGCTTTGGTCAAAACGTAGTCGAAGTTGAATCCCGCCGCTGTGGCAAGCGCGTCTGCATCTCTCGCATCTACGGCCACAAGTTTGCATACGTGGTTAGAGCGCGACAGTCCGGTAAGACGGAACAATAAAACGTCCACTTCGCTTACTCCGTACAAATTCACGCGTCCTTTGAGCACGCCGTCGATATACACGTCGACCTTGCCTTTATCCACATGCTTTGTACCGTATACTTCGAGACCGGTACCGCGGAAGTTTATATTGACGTAATCGCCGACGGTGCCCGACCATATAGCAGACTCGTTAGGGGCATCCCCGCAGCCTTTGCCTATCACGAAATCATCGCGGGTAAGCGGAACATACTCGCTGTCATCCGGTATTGTCCAAGTTTCGTCTATCTGCATATCGAACTGGTCGTGATCGATATCTTCGATATTATTGCCTTCTTCGTGGTATATGTTGAATCCGCGTATCACGACGTCGTTGCCCGTAGAGTGGGTATGTTTTTCTTCTATGACTTTTACGGTAACTGTGTGTACGTATTCGTTGCCGAGGTATTTTTTCAACGACGCTATACGGTACACTACTTTATTTGTTTCTTCGGTCGCCGCATACAGGTTTATCTTAGCTTTTTCGCCGCCGTCTATCTGCAATTCCACCCTGCCGCCGCTTGTAAGCATATCCGCGCGCATCTCGAGAGCCGTGCCCTTAAACGTATAAGTTATTTCTCCGGTCTTATCCGAGCTTTTCATCGCGCCGTTATCCACGGTCATATCGGTAGTAAGATTATTGGCGGGAGCGCTTATCTCTTTTTTGACGAGAGACTCGTCGACGGGAGTTTCATCGAGGACATATATCCCCTTATTGTTGATCTCGTCCTCGTTGAGATACTGGTGCAAGGTAAATCCCGAAAACTCGATGTACTTTGAGCCGGCGTCAGCCTCCGAAGTATCGACTTCGAATTTCACTTTTGCGGTCTTTGTCTTATCCTTGGCGTCCGCCTCGGGTATATCCACCGTAAAATTAGCCGCCTGCGTATCGCCGCAGTTAAACGATACCGGCTCGCCGTCGTTTACCGTTATGTTTACTTTACCTTTGTCCGCGGCTTTTGCCAACATAATCTCGACTTTCTGCAACCGGTAAGTATTAAAAGTATATTCCACCGACGCTTGCACCGAAGTATTACAGAAGATGACCGAGCCGGTATCTCCCCACCCGCCGTTACGGGTCACGCCGTCGGCGTCGTATCTAACAAACGACGTGCCTATCGTATTGCCCAATTCTTCGTCGGGCTCCGCACTTGCAAAAAGCGGCGTCGCCGCGACGAAACAGCAAACGGCAATCAGCAACGCGATAACGGGAGCCAACAGTTTTACACTCTTTTTCATAATGTCCTCCTTATCCTTTCAATCCGGAAATAGTAACGCTTTCTATAAAAAACTTTTGTCCCGCTATAAACAGCGCCAGCGGGAAGACGCTCATTATTATGCACGCGGTAAACATGAGGTGCTGCGTGGTAACATAGCCCGGCGAATGGGCGTTGCTCGTTACCATTGCGGCAACGCCGCGCGCAAGCGTCCAACACTCCTGACGGTAAATATACAACAGCGGAGTCTGGAAATCGTTCCACACGCCCAACGCGGTGGTAAGAGCTATATACAGCATGCTGGGCACGATGTTGGGCATTACCATTTGCAAGTATTTGCGCACATGTCCCGCGCCGTCTATCGACGCGCTTTCCAGTACTTCGTTGGGGAATCCGCGCATAAACTGCCTGAAAAGGAATATGTTTATCGCGCCGCCACCGAACCACATAGGAAGCCACAACGGAAACAGCGTGTCTATAATGCCCACCGTTTTATAAATATTGTATAAAGGTATTATGGTGACCGAGCCGGGGATCATCATTGTCGCCAGCACTATGGTAAACATGACCTCTCTGCCCTTAAACTTTATCTTGGCAAAGCTGTACGCCGCCAAAGACGAGGTTACAAGGCATCCCGCCACGTGCAGAACAAGAACAAACAGAGAGTTTAACATGTACCGCACAAACAGATAGCCCTGCGGTTCACCCCACTCGTTGGTAGCTCTGCCTACCACTTCGAACACTTCCTTAAAGTTTGACCAGTTCCAATGCGACGGTATGAGTCTGCGCGGTATTTCCAGCATATCCGCCTGGGTGAAAAAACCCATGCTGATTATAAGGTAAACCGGAAACAGGAACAACAGCGCAAGCACTACCAGCACAACGTACATGGAGATATTGAACGTAAGTTTTTTTCTTGTCATCATTCGTCTCCGTAATACACCCATTTACTGGTCTTGAACACCACGAGCGTAAGTCCCATTATCACCACGAACAGCACCCACGCCATTGCAGAAGCGTAACCCATGTTCCAGTTTGAGAACGCCTGCTCGTATATGCTTACGGCTATGAACTTGGTATTATCGGTAGTGCCCAATAGATACGCCTGGTTAAACATCTGCAAGCCCGCTATTATCCCCATGATAAGATTGTAAAAAATTATCGGAGTCATCATGGGAAGCGTTATAGCGGTCATCTTTTTAAGTCTCGACGCGCCCTCGATATCGGCGGCCTCGTAGTACGAACGCGATATGCCGTTAAAGCCCGCTATCCACATAAGCATGCCGCCGCCTATTCCCCAAAGCGACATAAATATGAACGTGGGAAGCGACAGCGCGTCGGAGTTGAACCAAAGATACGGACCGAGCCCGAATACTTTGAGAAAACGGTTTATAAGTCCCACGTGGGAAGGATTGAACATATCGCCCCACACCGCCGCGCTTGCAACGCTGGGGATCACCACCGGCAAATAGAACAGAACGCGGAACACCTTTATACCGGGGAGTTTTACGTACAGCAACAGCGCGAGCAAAAACGAAAGCACCATGCTGAACGCCACCGATAACACGGCGTATTTCGCCGTAGCCCACAACGTCTTATAAAAGCGTGGGTTTGT
>CATKCE010000044.1 GCA_949744905.1 uncultured bacterium | reverse complement strand
TGCTTACTTCGTGCTCCCAGTCGTAAGTGGCTCCCATGTCGCGCAACTGTCGCTCCATGGTTGCGATGTTTTTTAACGTATTGTCTTTGGGATGCGTGCCTGTCTTTATCGCAAAGTTTTCGGCGGGGAGGCCGAAAGCGTCGAATCCCATGGGGTGGAACAACTCGTATCCGCTCATCTTTTTATAACGGGCGAACGTGTCGGCGGGCGCAAAGTTGAACCAGTGCCCGAGGTGCAGATTTGCGCCGGAGGGATAAGGCCACATTTCCAGCGAATAGTACTTTTTATCGGCGTTGCCGCGGTTGAAATGATAGCAGTGATTGTTTTCCCAATACGCGTTCCATTTCTTGTCAAGCTTTTTGTGATCCATTCTTTATATCTCCGTTTAAGGTATACTAAAATATTATACAGCAATATACCGCGTAAGTCAAGTGACCGTAAGGCCGACATGCCGCATACTTGCGTGCCCGCGGCGGTAAAAAATACGGAAGACGTTTTCCGTCGTTCCGCATTCTATCAGGGCTGTTGTCCGTTTTCTTCGACTGTGTATTGGTTGGGAGGGATGGTGTCGAAACCGTTTTGCCGCATTTTCTTTTTCAGCTTTGTCGGCATATCCGCGGTACGCACAAAGTATACGGCGTAGCCGGCAAGCCACGCAAACACAAGTATCTCGGATAGTATGATACAAATTATTTTAAGCGCCAAGTGCATGCGGCGGAATATTCCGGCGGCTTTTACGATATTTCCGTCGACTTTGTTGCCGTCTATCTCCGCCCGGTAAATATAGTCGCCGTAAATCTTACTTTTGCAAAGCGTTATCTCGACGGAGCTTTGCGACATATCTATCAGTTTGTTCTCTTGGGGACGCGAACATATAAAGACGTTGTGCTCGCGGCCTATTGTGCTTAGCTGAGGAGCGAAATAAACGTACGCCGCTATGAGCATGGTTATAATGCCCAGTCCCATGCCGGAATAGCTGTTTGATACCGTAAGGTCGCGTCCGTGGAAGAATGAAAGCAGAGCTATCTGCGCCGTCATGAGAGCGGTGAGCGCCGACACGAAACTTATTATTTTTATATTGCGGTAATAATGACCTTTTCGTTTTGTGCGTATAAGCCCGTATATGGCAACGCCCATTTCGGTAAACGCTATGGCGGCGGTCATAATGGACATAAAGCGCGTATATTCTTTTTGAGGGATTTCGAAAATAATCGACGCTCCCATATATAAGACGTAAACGAGTCCGGCAAAGAACAGGAATACTGCGGTAAATGTGTTGCGCGGCTTAAAACCTTTATTTTGTATTACTCCGAGCACGCAACTCAGTTTGGCTATAACGAGCAGTATATTGAATACGCCGACGGCGCACATGACAAGATCGGAAAAAACTCCGATAAGAATCTTTCCTGCGGCTATCACCGAACTTATGCTCATTGTCACGGTCGCGGTATAAATTATACGCCGTTCGTACGGTATACTTCTGTATTTTTTTATCGGGTTCATTAAAGTCCGTCCGTTGCGGGATTTTCAAGTCTATGTTACCGCCGGATCGGGTTGTACGGAAGTAACTGTGACAATCATAACACAATCGTGTTACGGTTTTGTAAGGAGAATGTCAGGAACTTGTTAAATTACGTCTGGTATACATGATTATATCACATAGGCGCATATTATGAAAACAAAAATCGCTTGAAATAATTTTTTAGCTGTGGTATAATCGGATATGGTTTTGACGTAGATGTAGATTTGTAAATATGCGTATAGTAAGGAGGAACAATGCAAATGTTCGACGGAGTTAAGAAAAATTTCGGATTCGGTTGCATGCGTCTGCCTATGAACGGCGAAGAAATAGACTATGGCGCGTTTTGCGAAATGATAGACTATTTTCTCGAACAGGGCTTTAATTATTTTGATACCGCGCACGGTTATCACGACGGCAAAAGCGAAATTGCTTTAAGAGAGTGTCTTGTAAAGCGTCATCCGCGTAAGAAATATATGCTTACAAACAAACTTACCGACGTTTATTTTAAGACGGAGGAGGAAGTGCGTCCGTTTTTCGAAAGTCAGCTTAAAACGTGCGGCGTGGAGTATTTCGATTTTTATCTGATGCATGCGCAGAACAGAGAGATATTCGAACAGTTCAAGCGATGCCGCGCGTACGAGCAGGCGTTGCAGTTTAAGCGCGAGGGAAAAATAAAGCGCTTCGGAATATCGTTCCACGATACGGCTGACGTGCTCGACGCAATTCTTACCGAATATCCGCAGATAGAAGCAGTACAAATACAGCTTAATTACGTGGACTACGACGCCCCCGCCGTTCAGGGGCGGTTGTGCTACGAAGTGTGTCGCAAGCACGGTAAGCCGATAATAATCATGGAGCCGGTAAAAGGCGGCAATCTCGTGAATCTGCCTGCCGGCGCAAAAGAGATACTGGAAGGTCTGGGCGGCGGAAGCGCGGCGAGTTACGCCGTGCGTTACGCGGCGGGATTCGACGGCGTGTTCATGGTTTTGTCGGGTATGAGCAATATGGAACAGATGCGGGATAATCTTTCTTATATGAAAGATTTCAAGCCGCTCGACGGGCGAGAGCTTGACGCTGTGCGGAAAGTGCGGGACATTTTTACGTCTATGAATCTTATCGCCTGTACCGCGTGCAGATACTGCGTTGCAGGTTGTCCGGCAAACATTTCGATACCCGATCTGTTTGCGTGCATGAATACTAAAAACATATATCACGACTGGAACGCGGACTTTTACTATAACAGCGTACATATCAATAATAAAGGCAGGGCTTCGGATTGTATACATTGCGGAAAGTGCGAGAGGACGTGTCCCCAGCATTTGCCGATACGTTCGCTGTTAAAAGACGTGGCCGCGGAATTTGAAATACGGTCGGAGAAATAAGGAGGAGCGAATACCATGTTGGAAAACATATTGAATAAACGCCGGGTTTCCTCAAAAATCAGTATAACGGTAAAATCGGTGGTTTCCGCGGGACTCGTCGCGCTTGCGATTATCTTGCCGCAGCTTATCCACGCAGTAGCGGGCGCCGAGGGAGGCGCAAAATGGATGCCAATGTATTTTCCGGTATTGCTCGGCGGTTGTCTTTTGGGGATAAAGTGGGGCATGTGCGTCGGCGTTCTCTCTCCGATTGTCAGTTATCTTGTTACGCTTACGGCGGGAACTCCCATGCCCGCGGCGTCGCGCTTACCGTTCATGATTATCGAACTTGCGGTGTTTGCCGCGGTGTCCGGCTCTTTCGGAAAGATGATAGAGAACAACGCTTTTGCGGCGTTTCCGGCCGTATTGCTTGCGCAGACGTGCGGCAGAGCCGCGTTTATGCTGTCGGCTGTTATATTTCGCGGCGTCGCTCCGTTTGCGCCCGCGGAAGTATGGGCGCAGATACAAAGCGGGCTTTTCGGTCTCGTATTGCAGGCTGTGTCGGCTCCGCTAATCGTTATCGGCTTGAAATATCTTTATTACCGTAACGATGAAAACCGATATTGAAAAGGCGAAAGAAAATCTCGACGGACATACTTTGTCGCTTTGCCGCGGAGAGGTTTTATTGACAAGCGATAAAAAAGGGATATCTCCCATGCTCGACCTCGTATCCGAGGGTAAAGACGTGTGCGGATACAGCGTTGCGGATACCGTAGTGGGAAAAGCCGCCGCCATGTTGTTTATTAAAGCGGGGATAAAGGAAGTGTATGCCGTAACTATGTCCCGTTCCGCGGCGGAGGTCCTCGAAAAATACGATATTGAGTATTCGTACGGCGCTATGACGGAAAATATTATAAACCGCGCCGGCAACGATATTTGTCCGATGGAAAAAGCCGTGCGCGATACCTGCGACATAGAACAAGGCTATCTTCTTATAAAAGCCGTGCGCGATAAACTTATTTCGTCGCAAAGCTAAGAGCAATTTGATAAAGAGACGCGTAAATAAACGTGTCTCTTTTCATTAAACCAATTGAAGCACTTTTTTAGTACAAAAATTAGAGCATTTACCGCAAGAAATACATTTACTGCAATCAATTTCGGGTGCATTATAACCAACTTGCGACAGTACACCTACGGGGAATATGTTTACGGCAGGACATCTATGATTTTTAGGACAATTATCCTTATTGATTGAAAGTGTTTTTTTCATTATAGAACTCCTGATGTTTTTTATTTATTACATATAGAATAGCACGCCCATAGCGCCAGAAATGATTATAAGCAAAATGGGCGAAAACGCTTTTTTGCGTGCTTTGTAATAGATAAGATAAATAGTCGTCAGCACGCCTAAAATTACAAGACCTTTCCAATCGAATAAAAATGTGTTTTCCGTCGTTTTTACTCCGAATACCGAGCCGAGCAACATTATGATTGCCGTACCGAGAATGAGGCCTGTAATTGCAGGGCTTATTCCGTCGAGTGTTGCCTTTACGCCTGCATATTTCAAAAGATTTTTAAGCACGGCGGCAATAACAAGTATAATTATGAACGATGGCAGTACGACGCCAAGTGTAGCGATAAACGCACCCAAAATGCCGCCTTGCGACGAACCTATAAACGTAGCCATATTCACTGCTATCGGTCCGGGCGTAGACTCAGATACGGCGATAAAGTTAATCAGTTCTTCTTCCGTAAGCCAACCGAAGGACGACACTTCTTCGCGTATGAGCGAAATCATACCGTATCCGCCGCCGAAGGATAATGCACCGATTTTCAAAAAGGTTAAAAACAATTCAAGATATATCATTGCCGTTCCCCTTTTTCTTTTTGCTTATCAATAGCTTAATAAGATATATCGAAAGTCCGAGAACGCCGCTTATCAATATGTAAAATATCGAAGAAAAGTCAACGGCGAACACGGACATCAGAATCATGCATACAATCGTTGCAACCATAACGATAATATTAAAAACGGTCTTTTTTATCTTTATCAGCATTTTAATTCCCGCCGAAAGGATAAGAAAGATAACGCAAATCTGAATACCCCTGAAAGCGGCGGTAACCCATTGTATATGAATAAAGGCGTTAAAAAACAGGGAAATGAGATAGATTATGATAAATGAAGGAATACATACCGCTATCGTACAAAGTAGAGAGCCTAACACGCCGCCCATCTTATAGCCGATATACGTTGCGGAGTTTATGGCTATCGGTCCTGGCGTTGATTCGGCTATTGCAACCATATCCGTAAATTCATCGTTGTTTATCCATTTGCGCTTAGTTACGAATTCGTATTCAAGCAAGGCTATCATAGCGTACCCGCCGCCGAAAGTGAACAGTCCGATTTTCAGCATAATAAGAAATAGTTTAAGATACTTTTTCATATTTTCATCCGTTCAAATATTTATAATGCAATGTCGGCTAAAATCATAAGAATATAACGGGACTGCGGAGGGTGGATTGCGTCTATCAACTGCTCTCTGTCATAACCACGCAAAGATTCTATCGAAAATCGAAAAATGTCATTGCATACAAGGTACAAACTCATATTGTGTTTAAAATTCTTTTTTAACAGTAATATCGAACTAACAGTAAACAAAATAAAGAGAAATAGAGCTTCATATAATTGTGTAGGGTGTACGGGGTTAGGAAAATTATGGAACTGAACTCCTAAAAGACAGTTTGTTTATTGTTCGTAACAGCATCCGGCGAAAAACAGCCTATTGTTCCAAAGCCGTGTGCAACCATTATACTGCAAGGCAATATAGAAATAACGGCGGAAAGTTTTGTTTCACGGCTTTTTCTGAAAGTAAAATAAATAGTCATAAAGCAAATCACATCGCCTATAAACCCGCCGATAAAAGTTATGACTCTACCGAAATGAAAACCCGCACTCGTATTTTTAATATAATTATATAT
>CATKCE010000043.1 GCA_949744905.1 uncultured bacterium | reverse complement strand
TGGTGGGCAATACAGGACTCGAACCTGTGACTTTCTCCACGTCAAGAAGACACTCTCCCAGCTGAGTTAATTGCCCGAATATATTCGGAAAGCCGCGTCACGCGGCAAACGGCTTTCCTATGGTGGGCGATGGGGGGTTCGAACCCTCGACTTCTACCATGTGAAGGTAGCACTCTCCCGCTGAGTTAATCGCCCGAAGTAAACCCATTATATCATTACGCCGCGCGGTTTATCAAACTATTTGGAACGGTTTTCGGGCGAACCTTTTTCGCGGATGACTTCACGCACGGATATCTCAAATGTATCGGATAAAAAGCCGGCAGTCCTGCTTTTGTCATAACGTTCGGGATCGTCTATGTAATCGGTGATGATCGCGGCGATAGCCTCCGAATAGTAAACCGCAAGAAAATCTTTGTAATCCGGCTCCAAATACAATCCCGATTCTTTTTCCGCGCTTGTTATGCAAGATACGATAAGTTTTACGCCGTCTTTGCCCAAAGCGCCCGACGTCGCGCCGCGGGATACAATATCATGGATACAGTTGCGGATATAACCGTTTTTTTCTATATATTCCAGCAAAAAGCAAAACACGTCCCGATAATCGTTCATTTTTTCGTAACCGGAAAGTAAAGCGATCGCATCATCGTCCAGAGTCCACTTCAAAAGCGCGAAGATATCTTCAAAATGATAATAAAAAGTCTTGCGGTTTATCCCGCATTTTTCTATAAGTTCGCTTACCGTCACTTTTGAAAACGTCTTTTTACGCAAGGCATCTTTAAGCGCGCAGGCGATTTGCTTTTTGGTCTGATATGATATTTCGTCGTATCTCACTGTTTTTATCCACCCCCGTTATGATAAACCGTGTCGTGTTTTACGGTAATTATAATCCATAACCACCTGCAAGTCAACGGATTACCGGTCAAACGCACGGTTTTGTCCCGTCTTTACACACTTTTACGATTTTGACCGTTGCGCTCCCTGCCGCCATATTGTATTATTTACCGTAATATGATACATACTGCCGAAAACCGAAAAACACGCTTCATGCGGTTGGTCTTAACGACTCTGTCCGTATCTTTTCTGGGTTGGCTGGCGGAAACGCTCTACGCGTTTATATGCTACGGCAAATTTATCGACCGCGGTTTTCTTACTTTGCCGCTATGCCCAATATACGGAATAACTCTCGCCGTCATGCACCTTTTATTCGGCTCGCCGCAAGACGGCAGGATAGATCGTCTTTTGCAAAAAACTTCCATGCCCCGCGCTTTGCGGCTTTTTCTCGACTATCTTATATACTTTGCGGCGGCAACCGTAATACCAACTATTTTCGAATTGGCAGTAGGCGTGTTCTTCCACAAAGTTCTAGGCGTTATGCTTTGGAATTACGACATGTTCGCATTCAACCTCGGCGGCTATATCTGCCTCGGTTTTTCGCTTGTATGGGGCGTTGCCATTACCGCGGCGATGGCGACCGTGTGGCGCGGACTCACGCGACTGTTTTCGCATTTAAGCGAACGTACGGTCACCGTTACCGTGACGGTCGCGCTTTCTCTTATCGCCGCCGACCTCGTTTTCAACCTCGCTTATATCGCAGTAAAGAAAAAACATTTCGTAATACGGTTTAAGTAAAAACCGATACCTCCATAAAACAGGACGCCGCATTTACCAACGGCGTCCTGTTTTCTTATTTACAAACCGTTAAAACGTTTTTTATCCGACTACGATATCGTATTTTTCCAACGATACTATTTTCGCCGTACCGTTTTCCGCAAAAAACGATATTCCTGTATCGCCGGCGTCCGAATACACGTTGCCTGTCATGACCCGTTCGCCGTCGTTGAAAAACACTTCGCAACTCGATACGTCAAGGAATATCCGTATTTTGAGGGTATTGTTTTCTATCGTAACTTTTGCCGAACGCTTAGACGCGTTGAGTTCTTTTGCGTCGTGCGATATCGTCGTGCCCATGTTCGAACGGTCGAATACCACTTTATCCGCGGCGCGGTCGTAATATATAAGCGTTTCGTGTCGAGTCCCGCAATAAACTTTTATTCCGGCTTTCGCCGCCGACCCGAGGTCCAGCGAAACTACGAGTTCCGCCTTTGTTCCGCTTACGCCGTCCAACGTAATTTCGCCGTCTATTTCCCTGTTTTCGGCCGTCATCTTATTGCGGCGGTATTTTTCTATTTCGCGCACCGGCGTCTGATACAATCGTCCGTTTTTAAGCGAGAGTTCGCGCGGCAGTATGGCGGCTCCCGCCCATCCGTGCGCGGCGGCGGGCATAGAACGGGTCCACATCTGCATCCACGCCGTCATTATCACTCTGCCGTCGGGCGCGGTAAGAGTCTGCGGAGCGTAAAAGTCGAACCCGCTGTCTATCTCGTCCTCGTACAAAGCTTCAAACGCGCCGGTATCGGTGTTAAGTTTGCCGGTCATATAAAGATTTCCGTGTACGTTTTCGTGCCGCCAATCGTCGCGGGCAAATCCCTGAGGACTTGTGATAAACACGTCTGCGCCGCCGATATTTACAAGATCGGGGCACTCGTACACTCCGTTAGTGCGTCTGTCCTTCCATACTTTGCCGACATACCGCCACCGCATGAGATCCGCCGATTTGTACATGAGCACCTGACCCGAGCCGTCCGTACCGCGCGAGCCCATTAGGGCGTAATACGAATCGCCGCGGTAAAACACCTTGGGGTCGCGGAAGTCCGCCCACGAACAGTCGGCGGGCAGTTCTTCGCTGGTGATCACCTCGCCCGCTTTTGTAAAGTGTACGCCGTCGGTAGAACGCGCCAAAGCCTGTGTCTGCCTTCCGTCGGCAACGGATGTATACATAAGATACATGCGCCCGTCTTTAACTATGGAAGTCCCCGAAAAACAGCCGTCGCGGTCGTAGTCCGTATCGGGCGCAATGGCGGTGGGCTCCAAACTCCACTTTACGAAATCCTCGGTGGTGTAATGTCCCCAGTGCATGGGCCCCCACTCCGCGGAATACGGATGGAACTGGTAAAAGAAATGATATTTGCCAAACGCATAGTTAAAACCGTTGGGGTCGTTCATCCATCCCACCGGAGGCATGACGTGGTAAGTGTGCCTGTACGTAGTATCCACAGCCTGCGACATTTGCGAAATATATTTGTCCGCCGCAAGCGTTTTACCAGGAATTTCGGCCTCTCCGCCGTAATTTACGATAAAATCGTCTACGTTAATGTAGTTTTGCATACCTTCTCCGGAATCGTTATCCACTATTTTTATGCGCACCTTTTTACCGACGTAGTCGCTTCCGTCCAAAACAACGCGGTACATGCCGTCGGTAAATCCCGACGCC
The DNA here is from genome assembly GCA_949744905.1 of uncultured bacterium. Taxonomy (GTDB): domain Bacteria; phylum Bacillota; class Clostridia; order Christensenellales; family Pumilibacteraceae; genus Pumilibacter. The sequence continues at coordinate 19,897 of CATKCE010000043.1, read as the reverse complement.
CCGAAGCGTTCGTTGCCCGCTTTGACAAGCTCTTTGCCGTCCGCGTCGCACAGCGCCACGTAACATTTATCCGGATCCGCGCCGGCGCCTATCAAAAAGCCTATCCTGCCGTTGCCTTTTAATTTAAACGCTTCGCTTGTGAGCGTCCCCGTAGCTTTGCCGTCGACGGCTCCGCCGTATAAAAAGTATTTGCCTTGCTGATAGAACGTATCGCCGCATTCCGACACGGTAAGACGCGATACGCTCTTTTCGCCGAACGCGTCGCCGTCGGCCGTCCACCCGCTGAGCGATCCGTTCTCGAAACCGCCGTTGTTAAAAGTATATTCGCCCGGATCCGCGCCCCCGGAACAGCCGCCCAACGAAAGCGCCGCCGCCACCAAAACGGATATCACCGATGATCTTTTCATTTTCGCACCGCCTTATGCCGTATATTGCCTTAAAGCGGTAAACGAAACGGTGTTGTTTTCGGCAACCAGTTTTACGGCTTTGCCGCTTGCTCCGTAAAGCCTGACGGTAAGAGCGCATTGTCCGTCAATATACATTATACCGACCGAACCATCCTGGACGTAAGTAAACGAGTACTCTTTCCCCTTTACAAGTTCGGTCTTGACCTCGGTTATAAACGTATCGCCCTCATTAAAGACAAGCTCCACAGCCTGCGACGAGGGATTGAAGCGTATCATCTTGTATTTTTCGGCGCGCTTGTTATAATCGAAAGCCAACCCGAAAGTGCCGTCGCCGGTAAAGGTGAACATACCCTGCACCATAAAGCGCTCGTAACACATAAACGCGTCGGTATACGAATATGAACTCGCAGCCTCTATTTTAGCACGTGTCCCCTCAAATTGCAACGCTCTGCGGCAAGAAAATAATTTTTCCAGTCCGTCGAGCGGAACAAGTATAAGTCCGCCCTTTTCGTCAAGCGCCAGTTTTTGCACCGCAAGGTTGCCCGCCCAGCCGTTTACGTCCTGCGTCGAGGAAACGGATTCGGAACGGCGCGCCCAACCCACCATGTAAAGATCTTTGCCGTTTTCCACATGTTTTGCGGCATAAAACAGTTTTCCTTCCATACGCCTGGGCGCGGAATATGGCCCGTATCGATCGTCCGCCGCCGCATACCAAAGCGTATCGTCCTGCGCCGAATAAGTGAGATACCATTTATCTCCCAACTTAAAAGTATCGGTGCATTCCAGATTCCAAAACTTTCCGCTCGTATCGGTAAATATTACGCCATCGTATACCGCGTTTGTAAGATCGCCGTCGAGAGTGTATTTTAATACTCTCGCGTTGCCGTCCTTTGCCGCGGTCACTGTAAGGGTTATCTTATCCGTTTTTTCGTCGTAATACGCCTGCGGGTCGCGGAAGTCGTTTTTTTGATTGAGTTCCGCGGGAGGAGTTATCCGCCATCCCTCTTTGCGGGTAAACGACGTCGGGTCGTCGCTTTGCGCCACCATAATGGTTTCTCGATACTCGGGAGCAGGCGCGCTGCTGTGCCCGGTGTAAAAGAAATAGTATTTTCCTTTCACTTTTACCACCGAGCCGGTGCCTATCCAGCCGTCCTGCCCGCCGGAACGCGAAGATTCCAATACGGGCTCCTGCTGTTCGGTATAAGTAATGAAGTCCTCGGTCGTGACAAGATACACGGAATGGTTATACGAGTCGCCGTTTTCTTTAAGATAATAAATATAAAGTCGAAACTCGTTATACGTTCGTCCACCTGAAAAACAAAAAACCGCCGACGTTAAAAAAGACCGTCGGTCTCAGCCGAAGGTCTCTTTTTTTTATGCCGAATTATTTGCCCGTTATTTTGCGGTCCATTTTTCCAAGCAGAAATCGTCTCCCGCAAGCGTCTTTAATACGGTCTGCGCATAAAGGCGAATAATAAAATCGTTGGGATGATTGATATTGTTGCCCGTAAAGTCGCGGTAACGCTTACCCGCGCTTAAAAGGTATTCGAACATTTCTGTCATATCCGCAACTCCCACAAAGTCGTAATCTTTTTCGAGTTCGAGCAACTCCGCGGCGTATTTTCCCTGGTTCATCAGCCAATCGGTCTCGATATTGGGCAGCATGGGGCTGACAAGCAAAACTTCCGACTCCGGATATTTTGCTCTGTACCGCCGCACAAGAGTATCGTAAGCAAATCCGTAGTCGTAAGGATCGAGCCCGCCGTCGTTCATGCCGAACGCCAAAACAAGCAAGTCCGACTCATACGCAAGCACGTCTTTTTCAAAATGGCTTAACGCATCCGCGGTACTGTATCCCCCGTAAGCCGTGTTTATATATTTGACTTTCTTTTTGTAGTTATCTTCAAGCCACCCCGTCGTCATGCGGCTCCACGTTTCGGCATACGGAGACACGTTGCCGCCGTGCTCCGTGCCGCTCGCGTTGCACCCCACCGTGATGCTGTCTCCGTAAAAATGAACGGTGGGTTTTTCACCCGCCTCGAGCTTGGCATAAAAGTTTTTGAATTTTTCCGATTTTCCGGCGGGGACGGGGCCGTCATAAGGAGCGTCGTGCCGATAAGTAACGGCAACCTGGCGCGAAGTAAACGTTTCGCCCTCTCCGTACGCCAGATATCGCCGCCCGGAAAAACCGTGTTCGGATAGGGCTTTCGCCGTAAGAGCGATCTCCACCCGCGGATCGGGCGTAGCGCGGTAATATTCGTCTATCTCCATGTACGGCATAGAAGAATCGGCGGTGCGTTTAAGTTTGCCGTCCTCCACAATATAGTCTTCGCCCTCTGCGTAAGTTACGTCCAGTCCGTAAGAGCGCACCGAGACGATCTCCGATACCGGATACAAAAGCGGCGCTTCGTCTTCTTGTCCCACAAACAGCACGGTCTCGTTATACACCTCGCGGGTATACCATAACGGTTTAAGATAAACGCCGCGGTCGTACGCGTTACATTCCAGCAGATCTGCGCGCGGAGCTAGTTTCTTTTTTTCGTCCGCGTTGTTAACGTCGCCGCACCCCGCCGCCGCGCACAATATGATACACATAAATAAAGACATCAGTTTTTTCATGACACACTCCGGGCAAATAGTATTTACGCAAAGCGCCGTCAAAGCCACATTACGACTTAAACGGCGCTTCGCTGTTTAATTATACATCATATACGCTTAACCGTAAAGCCGATAAAAGGCGTACGCGTTTATTTTGCGCGGATGTCGCTGCGCTTTTTAAGCAGTACCGCGGCAAGGCACGCCGCAAGCAGGACGACCGCTACCGAAACAGCGGACGTTGCCGAAACATCGCTTCCGCAACCGCCTTCTTCCTTGACCGTTACCGATACGGTCGCCGTTTTGCCGTCGGCGGTGGTAACCGTAACAATAGCCGTTCCTACCTTATTGCCCGTAATATTGCCCTCGGCGTCCACCGTGACAATACTCTCGTCCGAGGAAGTGAACGCAAGCGCGGTGTCCTGCGGATTTACGTTTACCGTGAGTTTTTTGGACTTGCCCACGACCACTTCGACTTTTGCGTCCTTAAACGATACCGTCGTTTCGTCGCCGACTTTGACCGATACCGTAGCGCTGAACGCGCCGAGCGTCACGGTCACGGTGGCGGTGCCGTTGTTTACCGCGACTATTTTGCCGTCGGCGTCAACGGTCACCACGTTTTCATCGCTGGAAGTAAACGCATAGCCAAGGCTTGCGGCAAGATATTTGTTGCCGGTAATATCGAGTTCCAGCGTTTTTTCGCCGCCCTTGGCGATATTTACCGAAGCGTCCTTAAACGACACGCCGGTGACGGTAGCGGCAGTCATTGCCCCGCCGCCCATTATCTCGTAAGCATAAGTCTTATCAAGGACGTATCCCGAAAGACGCCATTCGCCGTTCACTTTTTCCGGCAGTATCATTCCCTGCTCCAAAATAATGGTAGTGCCGGTGGGATACGCGTATCCCGTAGCGCCGTCGCTGCCGCGAACATAGCAGGGCATGTTGAGCAAGTTAACCACTTGAGACAAGTGCATGTTAACGTCGTAATCGCGTTCGGTCCAAGACCAGAAGTCTATGTAATTTACACCGTTTATTTTTATCTTTTCAAAGAACTGTCTAAGCGCCTCGGGGATAACGTTGTCGCCGCCGGCTATCTTTTCAAGGCTTTGGAGTTCGCTGCCCGCAACAGTATACGGCGATTCCGTAAACAGAAGCTGGAAAGTATTGGCATCGGTCATCAAAGCCCTGTCCACGGAAGTTGTCTTTTCAACAAAAACAGTTATGGTCATATCGGCTTTTTGTCCGTCCGCGGTGGTCACGGTGATAGTGGCCTTTCCTGCGCCCACACCGGTGACAACGCCGTTTTCGTCCACCGTAGCTACCGAAGTTTTAGAAGAGGAATAAGTATACGTCATATCTTCCGGCTGTACCGAAGGCGTTATTTTATACGTTTCTCCCGCGCGTATCTTTTCCGACGAAACGCCGAGCGAGATCACCGAAGATACGGTTATCTCAACGGTGTCGGATACCTCGGTGCCCTCTATCGTAGCCGTTACGGTAAACGTACCGCATTTTACTGGAGTAAACTTGTTGGTTTTGCCTTTTTCGGCTTCGAAAATGCCGCCCTCGTCCGAAACGCTCCATACTATATCCGACTCGGAGTTTGTCACTACCGAGAGCGCGACTTCTTCGGTGAATTTTATTGCGGTCTTATCCGCGCTTACCGTCACCGAATCGCCTTCGGATACGGTCACGGTACAGGTTGCCGTGTCGCCGTTGGAAAGCGTTACGGTAACGGTAGCCTCGCCGGCGGAAACGCCGGTGACAACGCCGTTTTCCACAGTCGCCACATTCGGCGCGGAAGAAGTCCAAGAACTTACCGTAAGAGTACTTTCAAGCCCCGTAGCTATGGTAGCCGTAAGAGTTTCGGTTCCGTTTACTCTCAGAGAAATAGCGTTTTTATCAAGCGATACAGCCGAATCGACGGTATAATTTATTGCGCGGCTCACGTCGCCGTAGTGCGCGAATATTTTCACGTTTCCGCCTTTACGTACCGTATATGCGCCGGTCTGCTCGTTGACTTCCACAACGGAAGGATCGGAGGAGCTGTACGTTACCTCGTTGGCCAAAGCGGGCGCAAAATACGGACGAATCGCATAAGCGGCTACCGCTCCGGTTTGACCCACTTTAAGCTTATCCGGCGACGCGAAGAATTTGAGATCGGTAGGCTCGTTGAGCTCCGTCCATACGCTTCCCGCCTTACGAGTAACAAATGTGATGCTTTTATTGAGTCGGTATGTGGTATCGACTTCAAACGCGCCGTCTTTCCAAACCAGCGGAGAGAAACCGCGCAGGAAGGTTATCGTAACGTCCGCCATGCCGTTTGTAAGCACAGGCGACCCGATACGGAAACCTTTAGGTTCGGCGGTTCCGCAAAAACGTATTCCCAAGGCTCCTTTATTGTCAAACGCGAATTGTTTGTAGGTTTTACCGTTTACAAGAATATAATCGTAAAAACCGTTAAACTTATCCTCGGTGTATTTAGCAGAAGTAGTTTCGACGTTTGCCATATCGGTGGGCGTGTTGTGCGCGTGGTTGTTGGGGAAAACAGCCCACGGCTCGCCGCCCACGTATGCTATACTGGTGGTCGTAAACGTAAGTTTAGTTCCGGTGTATTGTTCCGCATCCACGTAAACGGGCACGCTTGCGCGACGCTTACCCGATGCCGCCGTGATTATCGCCGTTCCGGCTCCCACCGCGGTAAGCTCGCCGGTAGCCGCGTTTATCGTGGCAACGGCGGTGTTATCGCTGGAAAAAGTCACGTCGGTAAGTCCCGCAGGCGACTGCACGTCGAAGTCAAGCGTGTCGCCCACCAATAGTTCCTGATATTTTACTATATTAAGCAACAACGACTTTTCGCCGAGAACTTTCCACGCGAGTTGCGCCGATATATCAGACGGCAAATAAAAATCCTGACGTGCTTTTATTTCATGGGAAGTTTCAAGCGTAAATGCCGAACCGTCCCACATAGGACGACGCAATCCTTCAAGAAAACTTATAGTCGTCCCCGCAACAAAATCAAACGGCACCCAAGGCGCAGCGTTGCTTTTAAATAGTCCCAATCTTATCGAATACTGCGATGTGTCTTCTGCATAGTTTAGATGGCAGTCCACCCTGCCGACAGCGCCTTCAGCTTTAAGCTGGGCTATGGTTTTGCCGTTTATCAATAAATTGTCGGAAAACGCTTCAAACCCCTCGGAGCCGATATTCCCCTCGAAATTAGGCTTTCGCGTTTTTACCTGTCCCGCCGAAAAATATATGTCGATAGTGTCGGCTCCGTTTGCGCACTTTATCGATGTGACCTTTGTCTCGGCAGCCGGCTCCTGCTCCTCGCCGTCGGCGAGCGCGGTAATGCCCGCGCAGAAAGCGCAGAGCGCCATCACCAGTACCATAAGCAACAGTACCGGTTTTTTCCATGTTTTAGTGATCATAGTTCCTCCTTAAAATTTTGTAAGGTAATATCAAGCGGTATAGTCCGCGTAATATTTTTTGTCATGCTATCTTATAGCAATATGCAAACCGACCCACAGGCGCGCTGTCGCCGGTAAGATAAAAGTCCTCAGCCGTTCCCATCTTGCGGAACGAGCCTTCGCCGCACACGTTATCCGTTGCCTTAACGCCCACTATGTCGCCGGCGCTAAGCCCGAGATCGGAAAGCAGTACGGTAAACATTATGGAATCGCCTGCAACAACGTAATGAGCTTCGCCGCGCTTTGTCATGGTCTTAGTCCCCGACACGGAAGTAAGGCTGTGCACGCTCGTAATACCGTTATCCGGCTGCGCGTTTACAAGAAAATCAAAGCTCTCCCAGCCCGCGCTTTTTCCGGTGCTCAAATACAAGTTCATCCAGTTGTCTCCGCCGACGTAGTCGCTGATTTTGTCGGTACAGGTAACTTTTACGTAAAGATTCACGCCGTCGTTGAGTATACGCACTTCTTTTATATCGTTACGGTTGGAAGTATCTTTGTAAGTTATCGCTTTTTGTCCTGTAACGGCGTTCCGCTCGAACACTTCGCCCACCGCGTCGCAGTACGCGTTTGCGCTTATCCACTCGTTTGAAGTTACGGAGCTTACGGTCTTTTTCTCGTTATCCACCGCGTTTTCCGTCGAATCTTCGCTTTTGCCCTTAAAGCGGCGAATATTCATTGCAAGCTGGAATGCGTAGTTATCGCCGTAGCCGCCGAACATCATTTCGGTCTCGCGCGAATAAGCAAGGCTGAATTCGTCTACGAACGGCGCGTACTTAAATTTGGGATATTCCGCGCTGGACTCGCTGACGCCCAGCTTGCGCACCGCCCATTCGTTCCAACCGGTGACAAGCACCATGTTGAGCGCGTCGCGCTGGGATATAGCCCAGTCCCACTGTTGCTGAAAGTTTGCGCCCGACATTACTTTTGCCTCGTCGTAACCGGTAGTGGGGTCGCCGTACGTCCAACCTCTGCCGTGATACAGTTTTCCGTTTTCCGGCTTTACGTACGCCGCCGACGACCACGTTCCGTTTATATGCTGCGCCGCCGATACGTTCATGGTGCCGTTGTGGTTGTGCTGGCGGTCGGCCCAATCCATCCAAGAGAGCGCGTCGTTATCGTAAGGGTCGGTGGGCCACTGCATTTCTTTGAGCCAGATATCGGGATAATCTTCCGCCTGGGTCGTCGCCCATTTGCCCACCATGAGCGGACCTCCGCTCGGGTTTATATTTTTATCGCCGCGGAACCACACGTTATCGTATTCCTTTTTGCTGATAAACGAGGATATCGCGTTATCCAGCATTTCTTTGGAATACGGCGGCGATACCGAAAACATTATCGCCGCTTTGGGCACGACGTTGCCCGCTTCCTGCATCTCTTTTATCGCCGTAAGCATTGCGTGCATGCTGTCGGTAAACATAAAAGGATAATTCGACAAGTCGAGCAGTAAATAGTCCACTCCCATCAGCCCCAAAAGTTCAAGCTGGCGTTTAAGCACCCACGGGTCGCAGTTTGAATAATAGCCGTACAAGGGCTCGGCGTACCAATGGAATTTTCCGTTGGGCGATATGCTTTCGAATCCGTCGTATTGGCTGTTATCGCGACTCAAAACGGGATTCGTTTTGAGAAAATCGTCCAAACTGCCGGACGGATTCTTTTCGCGCCAATCGTTGTAACTGCCGTATTCGTCAAGCAGTTTGCTTATATCGTATATCTTGTTCATATTTCCGGTTTCGCTGTTATTTACGTTGGTGAATATCCCTACGTATTTGCCGTTGTCGCCGGTATTGGGCGCTATGGTGCGCCCGAGCGCGTCGGCGCCCATAAGCTGACTGCGCGTAAAATCCATGCCGCCGCGTCCCGCCACGGGCTTTTCTTGGTCATTGTCGGGTCCTTTGCCCGCGTCGCCGCACGCCGTAAAAAATATAAAGCACGCGCCGAGCAGACAGCACAACAGTTTTTTGAACGAAAATCGTTTTTTCATCTATATTTCTCCTTATCTTATTATCCCGCGGCGTCAGCCCTTGACTCCGCCTATCTTTATTCCGCCTATCATGGTTTTTTGAAACAGTAAGAACACTATCATCGGCGGAACGGTCATCATCACCGCCATCGCGCAAAGCTCGTTGGTCTGGTTTACTATGGTGGTCGAGTTGCTGTAATCGGCGTAAAACGCGAGCGCGAGCGTAAACACTTCGGGTTTGCGGAGATATATGAGCGGATTCTGGAAGTCCATCCACAGCCCGATAAACATCGATATGGCAAGATACAAAAACACGTTTACTACGTTGGGCAGTACCACGCGGAAAAATATCTGGTACTGGTTCGCTCCGTCTATCGTCGCCGCCTCGTCAAGCTCGTGCGGCAACGAGCGCATGAACTGTATCACCAAAAATATGGAAAGCGCGCCGCCGCCCCAAAACGCCTGTATCCACTGCGATGCGAGCTTGTTTATCAGCCCGAACGAGGAAAACATTATGTACGTGGGTATCTGCAATATTATGCTGGGTACCATTACGGTGCTCATCACCAGCATAAACATGAATTTCTTGCCTATGAATTTGTGGCGCGCCAGCGGAAACGCGCAGAAACACGCCGTAAAAGGTTGGAAAAAACAGTTTATCGCAAGAATTATTAGCGTGTTTTTCAGATTGGGAAGATATTTTACTATTATGCCGTAATTTTTTATCTCGAAGTGTTGCGGCCAAAAGTGCACGTTTACCGACGCCGCTTCCGCCGACGTAAACAGACTCTTATTAAGCATGAACGCGTAAGGAAACAAAAGCACTACGATAACGAGAGCCGAAACGACGTATTTAACTATATGCGCCGCTACGTCCGGCTTCTTTTTATAAATGTTAATCCTCTCCATAGTGCACCCACCCGCTGAACTTGAACAACAGCAACGACAAAGCGATAGTGACCATAAACAGTAAGTACCCTTCGGCGCACGCAAGACCGTAATTGTTGTCGGCAAAAGCGGTGTTGTATATGCGTATGCCTATAAAGTAAAGCGAATCTTCTATACCGGTGCCGTACGACGCCATCGTGCCGAATATCTGCAAACCGGTTATCATGGAAACAACCACATTGTAAAACAGTATCGGAGTGGAAAGCGGCACGGTTATAAAGAACAGACGTCTCATGTAGCCTGCGCCGTCTATCCTCGCCGCCTCGTACAACTCGGGCGAAATATTGCCGAAAGCCGCCAAAAGCATTATCATTCCGCCGCCCACGCCGAACAGATTGGTCATAACGAGCGACGCGAGCGCAGTTTGCGCGCTGCCGAAAAACGTCAGTTTGCCCAAGCCGAGTTTACCGAGCCACGTGTTTATAAGTCCGTTGCCCACGGGCATTGCGCTGTACGCGAATATGTCGCGGTAAATAAAGCCGCTTACAAAGCCGGGAATGAGCACCGGCAGGTAGCAAAGAAGCCTTATCACCTTCATGCCTTTTATATTGCGTTGTAAAAACAGAGCGAGAATATAGCCCACCACCATGCTGAGCGCGGTGGATGCGATAACGTAAATAAACGTGATCTTAAACGAGTTGAACACTTCGCGCCCGGCACCCGAAAGTCCGAAGTTGAATATCTCGGCATAATTGAATATTCCCGCCGTCGTCGCAAACGACCCGTTATAATCGGTAAAGCTGTAAATAAACGACATGACTATGGGGTACATCGCAAATACCGCCATACCTATTATCACCGGCAATAAAAAGGAATAGCTCACCAGGCTGTTTTTTATCATGCGTTTGCTGTAAGTATGCCGCATAGTTTATTTGACGTCCTTTTTAAGCGTTGCCGCAATCTTGTTTTGGGCAAGTTTTATATAGTACGGTATGCCCGCGTCTTTATCGAGGTAATTGTCCACTCCGGTATAGTTGAGTATGTACTGCACGCTGTTTTGGAATTCGGTCTTTACCTTGTATATCTGCGCGGGAGCGAGATATTGTTTATAGTCGCGCGTGGAAGTTACCGCGTCCGTCCCCATTGCGTATACGTAAGCGTTATGGTCGAATCCGTTTACAAGATTGGCGTGAGTAAAAGTGCACCACGACGCGTTTTTGTCCGCAAGCGCGCTTTTGAGCACCGGCACTCCGTTGCCGGTCTTGCCGAATTCCTCCTGCCCTTCCTGCGACACAATGTGTTTTAAGAACAGCCATGCCTCGGTGGTGTGGGGCGCATGGCGGTACATGCCGTAACCCGAGCACCCCGCGCCTATGTAATATTCTTTTCCGAACTGCGGCAACGGCGCAACGCCTATATTTTTTACCACGTTGGCGTCGAGTAGACTTGTAAGCACCGCCCGGCTGTGTATTCCGAGAGCCGCGTTGCCCATACCGAACAAGCCCATTGCGGAGTTTCCGGCGTTGGGTATATAGCGGGCGATCTGCATTTCTTTGAGTTTGGTGTACGCTTCAAGAGTCGCGTCGCTCTGGTAATTACAAACCGTTTTGCCGTCGTTCTTTGTTATAAGCTCGCTGCCAAACGATTTTACGTACGGCCACAACAGCGATTCCCAGTTCCAATAAGCGTCCAGCGAATAATAGTTGGCGTCGCCCTGCGCGGTGAGATAAGTCTGCAAAGATTCCAACATCGACGCAAACTGTTCCGTCGACATAGATTCGGTAGAGGACGGAACGGCTACGTTCGCCGCGTCGAACAAATCTTTGTTGTAATACATGACGAGCTGGTTGTAGTCTCGCGGCATAACGTACATGTGTCCGTCGAGCGACGAATCCGCCACCATGCTGTCCACAAGTCCGTCGGTGCTGAAAGAGTCGTCCTCGCGGTCGAAATAATCGAGCGGCATAAGCATATCCAGCGTTACGTAAGACGGCATTTCGTTTTCCGCCGTCCAGAATACGTCGAACATATTTTTATAGTTTCCGCTGTTGTTTGCCGCGGCATTTTCCGACTGCAATGTAGTGACGTAATTCGCCGAAGGATATTCCTGCTCGGTCACCTTGATATTGGGATATTTTACTTTGAAAGTATCGATAAACGCTTTTAAGTTGGTTATTTCTCCGCTTTCCATATTGCGCGCTATCACAAGCTCGCCTTTGTAATCGGAACTTACGTCGAATTTCGTGTTTTGAATGATAGCGCTCATTTCTTTATCGAGATCGGAATTTTTTTTCATGAATCCGCACCCGAACAAACTTGCCGCAATAATTATAAAGCCGAGTAAAACCGCCGTTATTTTGAAATGTTTCATATCTTTATCAGTCCTTTTGCATTCCGCCTTTTTTACCGCGCGCTATAAGCGCCGCCGCCGCCAACGCAAGCACTACTGCCGCCGCCGAACCCGTCGTCGCCGCGCTTCCGCCGCAACCGCCGCCTTTTCCTTCGTCGTCCTTTTTGTCTCCGATCTTTTCAAACTCGGCAGCGATAGAAAAGTTTCTGTAATCTTCTATTACGAGCAAATACTCGTTTTCGGCAAGTTCGATATATTCGCCGTCGGTATCTATCTGCGCCGGTTTGCCGTTTATAGTTATCTGTTTCAATTCGTAATTTTTATCGGGAGAAACTTTTGCGACCGCATACGCGCCGCGCTGTTCTACCGTAACGCTTCCGCCCTCGCACTGAAGTGCGTTAAACTCCAGATCCTGCCACACCTTTATCCTTACCTGCACGTTTTCAAACGTGGAAAGGTTGAGATACGCCAATCCGTTGTCGAAGTCGGAGCGCGTCACGTTAAGCATAATGGCTTTTTCGCCGTTTATCGTTATATACGAGTCGGCTTTGACCTCTCCGATATGTATCTCCACGGAAATTTTACCGTTTGCTACGAAATCTTTTATAACTGTACCGTATTCATCGGTGGGAAGATCCAACGCCTCTGCCATAAAGCGACCGTCGGTGGGCGAAAATCCGAATCCGATGAGCGAACCGGCGTCCTTTTTGTCGTAGCCCTCGGCTTCGGAAAGTTGCGCCAAAGTATATTTGTCGAACAGCGACAACACGACCCAACCGTTTTTGATGCCGTTGTTCATAGTAATATCCATCTTTATCGGCTTACCGACGTCCAGTCCGCGCGAATACAATCCGTAAGTCGCCACGCCGTTAAGGTTGTAAAGCACCGTGCCGTCTTCAAAGCTGTCGAACACCGAACGCGCGAGAGTGCTGTCCATGAATACCGTATTATCCGAGTCTTTAAGCGAACGTATCGAATCCCAGCCGTGCGCCTGGGTGTATGCGTATCTCTTGGTTTCGACCAGTTTTCCGTACAAGTCCGCGGGTTCGCTTACCTTACTTTCGAAGTCGAATTTTTGAGTACATGCTTCGTCCGAATACCACTCGGTCTCAACGCTGTTTACGTCGGTATAAAAGTTTTTGTTGTTGGTTCTTCCGAAGATATGGAAGTCGCCCAGAGTCAACTCGGGGAAAGCCTGGTTTTCTTCCACAAGTTTTTCGCATTCGGCGAAAGTTCCGAGATGGTACGTTACGACGTGCATCTGCGCCCACTTGGCGTACACCACCGCGTCCGCCGATAACGGCGCGTCGAAGTCGTACGGAGTTGTAAGGTCGCTGTTATACCAACCTTTGAACACCGTGCCTTCTTTTACAGGGTCGTTTGCCGGGCGGGGAGTTGCGGAACCGTCCGCCACCTTTAAGGCGTAAATATCCGAGCCGCCGTCGGTATTATAAGTTACGCTGCGGTACTGTTTATCCGCCGCCGATATCGACAGAGTAGTCCTGCCGTTGCCCATATAATAATAATAGTAGCCGTCCGCAGCCGGAGCGAGGATAGCGGTACCCACTTTGACGAGAGCGTTCTCGCCGGAGATCTTGAATTTTAACGTGTCGCCGTAATACGCGTTGAACGAATTTACCGAAACGTCGCGGCTTTCTCCGTTTATTATCAGTTCTTCAAGCGTAAAGCCCGACGCCGCGGATTTAAGTAGGGTATTTTCTTTGGCTATCTTTATCGAAAGATAATCGTTGCTGTGCGCTACCGCCGCCATGCCGAGATACGCTTTATTGTTTTCGAAGTTGCCGCGTTTGACGTCCAGCCAGTAAACGTCCTGCGCGGTGCTGCCGTCGGCGAGAGTTTCGGTAAGAGTGAGCCGGCTTCCCGACTGCGCAGTTTTATCGCCCTCTTTTTCTTCTATCTCGAAAAAGAAATCGTAAACGGAGCCTTTGCGCACCTTTGTGTTGCTACCCATGCTAAGGTACGCTTTTTCTCCGTCGTAAGTGCCGGTTACTCCGTTATAAAAGCCGGCGCTCGCCGCGTTTACGAGCTGTATAGGAGAAAACCCGGCATCGCGCGGCGCGCACCACTGTATTTTGGCGTTGAGCCATGCCGACGGATTGTTCATGGATTGGTTGTATCCCACTACCGGTTTGCTTCCCGCGCCGGAAAAATGATTGGCGCTGGTAGGGTTATCGGTAAGCATGAACGCCGGGCCCCAATCGGTACCCATGCCGTCGTACTTTATCGTTATACGGAACGGACGGGCAACGTCTATCGCCGAAGTATTGTAAGCGCCGTTGGCGTACAACATCTGTATCTCGGAATATCCCGTCTGGGTGTTGGTTTTTACGTCGATATAATCGCCGGCGTTGACGCGGCGGCTCCAACCGTGATCGTCGGTATCGGCGGCGGCGAAAGCCGACATCGATCCGAAAAGCGCAAGCCCTACGAGCATGACTACGGTCACAAAAAACAGGGAAACTTTCTTTTTCATATCTTCTCCTCTATATAAAATCTATTTGACGTTCGTATTTTCAGCAGGGTATCACAAAAGCGCCCTGGCCTGCGGCAAGAGTGAACGTAAGCGTTCCGTCGGCGATCGGCATAACGGTTTTCTCACCGTTTATATACACTTCGGCGGAAGTATGGTCTTTGATCTTCATGGTTATTGCGTTATCCGCGAGCGACGAAGAAGGCTCTACAAAATTTACGGCAAGATACGCGTCGTTACCGGATGAATTTTCAAACAGTCCGCACAGAGCGTCGCGCGTAGAGGAAAACGAAACCAAATCTTTCGACGTATTGTTGACCTTATCTCTTATCGCATAAAGATTGCCGCTGGAATCGCGCACGGCGTTCGTCAAAACGCCCCTCCACTGGTACTTTTTATATACCTCGGACAGTTTTGTAAGTTCTATGTTTGCGTCCTTTACGTAATCGTATACGGGAGTGCGCTTGCCGTCTATGGTAAGCATTCCGTCCTTATAGCCGTTTTCGGCTCCCGGATTGGGCCGCCAGTAAGTAAACCAGAAAATACCGTTCGCACCGTATGCCATATTGGTATATGCCTGGAAAGTCGCGTCGGCTTTGGACGTCAACGCGCGGTAATTGCCGTGCTCTACGGACAGCGTAAAAGTCCACAATTCCGTTTCGGTATCGTGTTCGCTGTCAAATTTTTCTATCGCTTCGCGCACCGCGCATATATTTCGCAACCAGTTTTTCACCAAAGAATTGGTGCTACTCGACTTGATAAGCGCGTAAAAATCGTAACTTAAAAACTTGTTTTCGCCGGTGTATCCAAAGTAATTATTAAGATATTCGTCGTATACGGTAAAATCGCTTAGCCCGGACTGAATGCCGTAAATAGGTAAAAGATTGCAATAGAAAAGCACGTCGGGCGCCGCTTTGTTTATTACGGACTTTGCCCAACCCACCAAATCGAGCTGATTGGGCGCGGGTTCGTCCATCAGCATCAACGAATAAAACGATTCGTATTGTAAATACGGCTGCAAATATCCGCGTACCGTCTCGACCGCCCGATCTTCGGTAAGCGTGCCGTTTTTGAATTTTTCGAAGTTATCGCGGTTTACAAGATATTCGGTGACCCTGCTGTCCTGTATCACCTGACGGATTCCCGCCGATTTAGCCGCTTTAAGTATCTTTATATTATAGGCTTGCGAAGTATTGTAACATTCGGGAAAAGCGATATTAAAGCCGGCTTCGACGATGTCGCGGTAAAACGCGTTCATTTCGTCGTCGGAGTACTCGCGCTCGTATACTACCGCGCCTTTCTCTATTGCGATGCTTCCGTCGTCGTTTAGCTTATATTCGCCGTTGGGGACTCCGTTCCAGAATCCCAGAGTAAAGTCCGCCGCATATTCCGCCGGAGGAGACGGTGGTACGTCGGGTGCATCGGGGTCTACGGGTTTACCAGATCCCCCCCCCGAGGTACCGCAGCCGAATAACGACAGTGCCATTATCGCTCCGGCTATCAGCGCTATCAATTTTTTGATTCTCATATTTGCCCCTCCGCTTGACCGCGGCTTTTACCGCGGTATCAGCTTGTTTTTATACGTAATTTATCTTGCGGCTGCCGTTATTGCACGCCGCGTATACTTGCCCGCGGAATAAACCGGCACACCACCTCGACGCTCTCCGCCGACAAGTTTCCCGTGCAGTAGTCCACGTACGCCTTGGCTTCTTCCTGGATATTGTATCCGATAGTCGCTATGGGCGGCTCGCAGTAATTGCCCATTACTATATTGTCGAATCCGACTATGCTGACGTCCTCGGGCACCCGATGACCGCACTCGCGCACTCCGCGCATGGCGCCTATTGCCATCATGTCGTTCAGGCAAAACAACGCGTCGTAGGGAATTCCGTCCGCATAAAGCTCTTTTGCCTTTAAGTACCCCGTCAACACTGCGGATTTGGACGGATATTTGCCCAAAAGGATGCTTTTATCGCTGTACTTGCAGTCGCAACTCAATAAGATCTCTTTAAACGCCTTGACCTTGTTGTCATGCAGCAGATTTTCTTTCATTCCGAACATAAAGCCGATGGATCTGCAACCGTTTTCTTTGAGACGCAAAATGACGTCTTTCATGGCGGTATAATAATTCATTTTTACCGCAAACGGCTCTTTATTGCGTATGCCCGTATACACGAACTTTATATTAGCCGACTCCACCCGGCGCAAACTCTCGTGTGTAATGGGCACTAATCCCATGTTTACGATACCCATCGCCCGGTTTGCGATAACTTCGCCGATAACTTCGTCGACGTTGGTCTGGTTGATGTTGTATACCGATATTATAAGTCCGTACTCGCGCCCCGCGTTGCTCATCGCCGAAAATATCTCGGTGTAATAGCTGTTGGTTATATCCGGCACCAGCAAAGCAAGCATATTGCTTTGCCGTCTTTTCGCCATGTTTCTGGCAATGACGTTGTGCGTATATCCCGTCTCTTTGATTATCCGGTTTATTTTTTCCTGGGTCTCTTTGGATACCGCGCCCTCTCCGGACAGCACCCGTGTGACCGTCGTTTTAGAAACGCCCGCAAGTTGTGCAATTTCTTTCCGTCCTACCATTACTTATGACATTTCCTCTCGTCTAAATTCCGGAACACTACGCCGACACATTTTCCCGATTTGTCGATTTCCATTGTACCTGGGTACATTATAACACAAGACTAACGCCTTGTCAATATGCTTTTGAAAAATTATTGCATTTTTTTATTGTATGATTTTAACAAAATCCCAACATAAAACGCCTTATATCTCCATTCAAAACAGATGCCCCCGCAACAGACGCGGCAAAACTCATTTTCTCAGTGTTAGCACTTATGGAACTCTATCTCATGCGGAATACCGCGCAAGCATATTTGTTTATCCTCTATGCCGCAAACATATACCGTCGCCGGCACTCGCTTATCGATATATGGCTGCCGCCTTATATAGATAAACGTTACAACGCGAACAACATTATTATAATGAAAAACAACCAAAAAAGCGGCTGCCGCTGTTTTAGCGACTGCCGCCCCCCCCGCAAGAAATCTTTTATTATTATACCTTATTATAATAGCGGCTATCAATGTCTTCCCGAAACTTTGCCGATACGCGCCGCTTCAATGATTTTTTAGCGTGCTTTTAATTTACAAAACAAGCGGTCATCAAAATCTTGACTTTTTTATGCGGAATACCGTAATTGACAAGCGACTCGAGCCTATTTATAAAATACAAATGATCTTTTGTTCTTTTCTCCCGTTGCCCGATTTTTTACAAAAAACCCGGCAAACTTCTCTTACGAAATTTGCCGACTCATGTTGTTTATTGACAAAAATGCCGCCACTCCGAAAGCCGGAGAAGGGTTGCGTATCGCCTGCTTTTAAGCGTGAGTCAAGTAAACGTATACAGACGCATAATTAAAATCGAGACACGCAAAAAGGGCGCTAAGTCAACGCCCTTATATGCCTTTTGGTCGAGGTGACGGGGCTTGAAGCTATACGTCCCCAACCACTGCCCATTTTAAGCCGTTCTTTGCCACTCTAACGCGATTTTTCGCTTTTCTGACCCATCCTGACCCAAACCCAAAGGCGTTTTTTAACCGCCCCAAATCGTTTACGAGGTCATTTTTAGAAACGCCAAAATAAAGGGCTTTATGTTTCAAATCAATACACCAATCTAATTACTGTATCACCACAGTGATATAGTCAAAATTTCAAAATCTACTACAACAAAAAAAATAATTTTATGCGGAAACGCAAAGTCACTCATTTTGTAAATTAGTTGTCATATTAAAGCATTCGGAACAATCATAGCGTCATTCGGAATAATAGTAAAGCCGTTCGGAACAATCGGAGAGTCCATTCGGAACAAATTATTGTAACTATACTTTCAATTATTTAGCTACTTATTGTAACTATACTTTCAATTTTTCCAAATGGGGGTCTCCAAGATTTAGCCTTTCGTGGTGGCATTGTAGCACAGTTCTCGAAAATGCAAACGCCAAAAAATCATCACTTAAAATCATAAGATTAAAAGTCAGACAGAAATGTTTGGCTTTTTTCTTATGCCCAAAATGCAATGATTTTTTGGTAGCTATACGGGAATATAAGCCCGTCGTTTACATTTACAGCGTGAGCACAATACAAATAGCCACTTACCGAACTGTGCTACAAGTAGCCCCTGCCGAAAGGCAAATTAAATCTTGGAGGTAAAGAAAAATGCAAAAAGTAGTTTACTCGGTAACAAAGGTAAACAAAGACGAGAAGTTAAAAGGTGTAGGTTATTTGATTGACGGTAACTTACTTATAGCTTCCACATCAAGCAAAGGCAATCCGTACATAAGAGTATTTGAGGACGTTGCCGGCAAATGCCACAAAGTCGTAAACACCGAAAACGAATACAAAGGTTATGTTACGATAGCTTACGAAAACATACACGTATTCAACAAAGAAAAAAATCATTACGATACTTTGGACTATGTTGAAACGACCTACTTTATTTGGTACAAATTCATAGATTGAGGTGGTTAAAATGTGCGAATTTGAATACTTTGACGGAGACCATTATATCATTTTCGATATTATAGAAAGTGATGCTGATAATGCAAAAATAACACTTGCAATAAGCAATCAAGGGCGCATAACACAAGATACTTTCAACTTGCTTGATATTGATAATGAACCCTATTTTGAATATGGTTTATACCAAGAAAAAATTTATCTTGACGATTTTGTTAGTTTATAAAGGAGTACAACATTATGGAAACAACAAATTATATGGAAATTATGAAACAAGACTATTATACAATTTAAAAAACAATACTGCCACAACAAATAGAGAAATAGATAAGTTAATAGCAAAATATGAGGGACTATTTAATGGAAGAGTTGTTAGACCTATGGGAACATCTTCGAAGGAAGAAACATTAACGACAGATGAAGCAATTGTTTTGTATTATATATGGAGACATAAACAACGTAAAATCGTAATCTCAGAAATAACCGATTGGCTTAGGGATAATGAGATATATGAAATCAATGTAAAGAATGGCTTTGATTTACTTTCGGTGAGTCAAAAAGGTTTAACAATAAATGACACCTCGTTCGAGTTAGCAATTAACGAATTCAGGACATTAACAGCTAAAGCAAAGAATGAGCTAAACGATTTGACAAAGTTGATAATGCCACATTATCGTCCGAGTAAGAAAACTTTGATTGAAATGTGGAATAATACATTGCCAGATCCCTGCAAACTATTTATAGCTTATATTTGCGAAAATCAAAAATCTGTATTTGGGTGCCGGTGGATGGGTGAAATAGAAGTCGCTGACATTAAACAATGGGAAACAAGCAATTCATTGGAGCCTCTTCTATCGACTAATTATGATAATTGTTTGCAGTTTTTTATTGACTATAAATTTATATTTCCATGTGAATATACTAGTCATGGGAATCCTCGTCAATATCAACTACATAAGTCAATGAAAGAATTTTTATTCAGTACAGATTTTCCTTATAGTGACGACTTAGAAAAAATTAAAGAAAAGCATAATAACGGCTTGCCGTTCTAATATCCATACAACATAAGTCACGAGCATTTTACTCGCGGCTTTACTCTTTTACGAGTCTGACTTATAGAAAAATACGAACCCAATCGTGTGTTACGAGATTAGAGTGCTGATTTTTCTTGCTATGGCGGGCAATCATCACCCGAATTTGAACT